>JAUYSB010000077.1 GCA_030696525.1 Hydrogenophaga sp.
CATGCCCAAGTTCTCGGCTTTTGCGCTGCTGTTCGTGATGGCCAACTGCGGCCTGCCGGGCACCGCCGGTTTTGTGGGCGAGTGGATGGTCATCCTGGCCGCCGTGAAGGCCAACTTCTGGATCGGCCTGGCGGCCGCATCGGCTTTGATTTTTGGCGCCGCCTATTCGCTTTGGATGTTCAAGCGCGTGTACCTGGGCGCGCCCGGCAACCACCACGTCAAGGAACTGCTGGACATCAATGGCCGTGAATTCCTGATCATGGCCCTGCTGGCCGTGGCCGTGCTCTACATGGGCATCCACCCCAAGCCCTTCACCGATGTGATGGATGGCTCGGTGGCCGAGTTGCTGCGTCATGTGGCCATCTCCAAGCTGAACTGATCCACCCGACCAAGAGACTGAAGCAATGATTGACAAGCTGAGCTGGGTGGTCGTCTACCCCGAACTGTTGCTGCTGGCCATGGCGTGTGTGATCACGCTGGTGGACCTGTCCGTCAAGACGCCCAAGCGCGGCAGCACCTATTTCCTGACCCTGCTGACGCTGGGCGCCGTGGCGGTGCTGCACGCGGTGTACGCCGGTGCCGGCCAGACCCTCATCGGTTTTGGCGGCATGGTGGTGTCCGACCCCATGGGCCACTGGCTCAAGTGTTTTGCTGCCGTGGCGGTGATGGTGACCCTGGTGTATGGCCGTGGCTATGGCGCCGAGCGCGACATGTTGCGCGGTGGCGAATGGTTCTCGCTGTCGCTGTTTGCGCTGCTGGGCATGTTCGTCATGATCTCGGGCCACAACTTCCTGGTCATCTACATGGGCCTGGAGTTGCTCACGCTCTCGAGCTACGCGCTGGTGGCGCTCAAACGCGACGACGGCACCGCCACCGAAGCCGGCATGAAATATTTTGTGCTGGGCGCGCTGGCCAGCGGCTTCCTGCTTTACGGCCTGTCCATGTTGTACGGCGCCACCGGCTCGCTGGATGTGGCCGAGGTCGTCAAGTCGGTGGCTGCGGGCACCGAGCACCGCCAGATTCTGGTGTTTGGTCTGGTCTTCATCGTGGCCGGTCTGGCGTTCAAACTCGGTGTCGTTCCCTTCCACATGTGGGTGCCCGACGTTTACCACGGCGCGCCCACCTCCATCACGCTGATGATCGGCGGCGCGCCCAAACTGGCTGCCTTTGCCATCGTCATCCGCCTGCTGGTCGAAGGCCTGCTGCCGCTGGCGGTGGACTGGCAGCAGATGCTGGCCGTGTTGTCGGTGGTGTCGCTGCTGGTGGGCAACCTGGCGGCCATCGCCCAGACCAACCTCAAGCGCATGCTGGCTTTCTCCACCATCGCGCAGATGGGCTTCATGCTGCTGGGCCTGGTGGCCGGTGTGGTGGGCGGCAATGGCGACAACATGGCCAACGCCTACAGCGCCACCATGTTCTACGTCATCACCTACGTGCTGACCACCCTGGGCACTTTCGGCGTCATCCTGTTGCTCTCGCGCAAGGGGTTCGAGTCGGAAGAGATCACCGACCTGGCCGGCCTCAACCAGCGCAGCCCGCTCTACGCGGCCGTCATGGCCGTGTGCATGTTCTCGCTGGCTGGCGTGCCGCCCATGGTGGGCTTCTACGCCAAGCTGTCGGTGCTGCAGGCGCTCATTGCTTCGTCGCAGCCGTTCTACATCGGCCTGGCGGTGTTCGCCGTGATGATGTCGCTGATCGGCGCGTTTTACTACCTGCGCCTGGTCAAGGTCATGTACTTCGATGCGCCGGCGCAGACCGCGCCCATTGAAGCCGGTCTGGACGTGCGTGCGGTCTTGTCGCTCAATGGCGCGCTGGTGCTGGTGCTGGGCATCCTGCCGGGTGGCCTGATGGCATTGTGTGGCCAGGCGATTGCCGTGCTGCTGGCCTGAATTTTTCTCCCCAACGCATGAACACCTCCGGCGCCGTCTGGCTCGTGATCCTGGTGGCCCTGGTGGCCGCCAACCTGCCCTTCGTCAACAACCGCTGGCTGGCGGTGGGTCCGAGCACGGCCGAAAAAACCTGGTGGCAGCGCCTGTTCGAGCTCGTCGTGTTCTACCTGATGGTGGGCGGCCTGGGCCTGGCGCTGGAGCAGCACCAGGGCCAGATCTACCCTCAGGGCTGGGCGTTTTACGCCACCACAGGCGCGCTGTTCCTGACGCTGGCCTTCCCCGGTTTCGTGTGGCGCTTTCTGATGCGCCGCAACTGACGCCGCGACCCAGCGCATCTTCAGCCATGTTGCCCCTGCCGCCCGCTGACGGCGACGCCCACCTGATCGAACACGCCATCGACAGCACCGAGGTGCTGCGCGGCCATTTCCTGCAGGTGAAACGCGACACCGTGCGCTTGGCCGGTGGCGAACTGGCCACCCGCGAATACGTGGTCCATCCGGGCGCCGTGATGGTCATTCCCCTGCTCGACGACGGCCGCGTGCTTCTGGAGCGGCAGTACCGTTACCCCATGCAGCGGGTGATGATCGAATTTCCGGCCGGTAAGCTCGACCCGGGCGAGGACTCGTTGGTGTGTGCCCGGCGCGAACTGCAGGAAGAAACCGGCTACACGGCCACCGAGTGGGCACGCGCCGGCGTGTTGCACCCGGTGATTTCCTACGCCACCGAATTCATCGACATCTGGTTCGCGCGTGGCCTGGTGGCTGGCGAACGGCACCTAGATGAAGGCGAGTACCTCGACCTGTTGAGCGCCACGCCGGCCGAGCTGCTGGACTGGTGCCGCGACGGCACGGTGACCGACGCCAAGACCCTGACCGGCGCGCTGTGGCTGCAGAACGTGTTGCGCGGCGACTGGGCCCTGGACTGGACCTCGGCCGCCTGAGGTTTTCCCTCAGGTCCGATAATCTGGCCATGAAGGTCTTGAATCTGCGCTGCGGTGCGCAGCATGTTTTTGAAGGCTGGTTCGGGTCCGAGGCGGACTTTCAGGACCAGCACGCGCGCGGGCTGGTCAGTTGCCCGGTGTGTGGTGACGCCGTGATCGAAAAGATGTTGTCGGCGCCGCGCTTGAACCTGGGCGGCGCCGTTGCCGAAACGGCGGCACCGGCGCCTCCAGCTGGCGCGCCGACCCTGGCGCCTGACCCCCAGGCCAGGCTGTGGCGCGCCATGCGGCAAGCCATCGCCCAGGCCGAAGACGTGGGCGAACGTTTCGCCGACGAAGCCCGCCGCATGCACCAGGGCGATACCGAAGCGCGCCAGATACGCGGGCGCGCCACCATGCAGGACACGTTGGCCTTGCTGGAAGAGGGCGTGCCCGTGCTGCCCTTGCCGGCGGCGCTCAAGGAAACCCTGCAGTAGAGCCCGGGCCGCGCGCGATGCGGCCCCCTTTTGTCGGAACAGTCGGGTGCTTGATCCCTGCGCGAGCGTGGGTGGAACCTGGTAGAAGATGACTATGCATTTCATGCATAACGTCTTGGTATGGGGCCATGCAATCCTTGTCTAGGTCGGTTTTGGTGCATGTTGCGCTCCTAGAATGGGCGCGACCCGACCCCGCACCCGCCACACCCGACCGGACAAAGACCATGAACCCGAGCTTTCAGGACCTGTATTTCGCTGCCGCCGACCCGGAGGAAATGAGCCAACGCGCGCCCAGCACACTCAAGGCCCTGGCGGATGCCCACCGGGCCCTGCTGGCCGCCTGCCCCGAGGGCGAGGTGCGGGTTGATATCCTGAACCTGCCCAGCGATCCAGGCACCCATGTGGTGCAGATCGTCCACCCCGACATGCCGTTTCTGGTGGACTCGGTGAGCATGGCGGTCAACCGCAGCGGGCGCACCGTGCACTGGATCGTCCACCCTCTCTTGCGCGTGCAGCGCGATGCGAAGGGCGGCGTGGCCGGGGTTGTGGACGCGGCCCAGACTGGCGAGGCTGAAGGCCAGGTGGTGTCGTGCATCCTGGTCGAGTGCGACAGGCTGGCGGCGGACCCGCAAGGCGTTGCGCTGCGCGAGACGATAGTCGCCACGTTGCAAGATGTGCGTTTTGCCGTTCAAGACTGGCGGGCCATGCTCTCGCGGGTGCAGGTGCTCAACGCCAGCTTCACCGCGCTGGACGCGGCCGTTGCCGACGAGGCCAAAGCCTTTCTGACCTGGCTTGAGCAGGGCCACTTCACCTTTCTGGCCGCCGAAGACCATGCGCTGCAGGACGGCAAGCTGGTGCCCGTCGCCGGGAGCGCACTGGGGCTGCTCAAGGTGCCTGGCGCGCAGTCGCTGCCCACCCATGCGGCAGCGCATTTCCTCGCCAACCCCGCCCTGGTGCTGTCGACCAAGGCCATGAGCCGCTCCACCGTGCACCGCCCGGCCTGGCTCGACCTCATCAGCGTGAAACGGCTGGATGGCGCCGGTAAACTGGTGGGCGAAAGCCGCTTCCTGGGGCTGTACACCTCGGCCGCCTATGCCGCATCCGTGGAGCAGATTCCGGTGGTGCGCCAGCATGTGGCGCGTGTCATTGCCAATGCCGGCGTGGTCAAGGGTGGCCATGCGCACAAGGCCTTGCAGTCCATCCTTGAAACCTACCCGCGCGACGAGATGTTGCAGATCGACGCGGTCACCCTGCAGCAACACACCATGGGCATCCTGCGGCTGCAGGAGCGTCAGCGGGTGCGCCTCTTCGTGCGCCGCGACCCCTATGGCTGCATGGCCTCGCTGCTGGTCTATGTGCCGCGCGATGTCTACACCACCGAACTGCGCGTGAAGCTGGGGGCCTTGTTCACCCAAGCCTTCGACGCCGCCTCGGTGGAGTTCACACCCATGCTGACCGACAGCGCACTCGCGCGCATCCATTACGTTGTGCGCGCCAAAGAGCGTCTGCCGGAACAGGTGGATCTGGCGCAGCTCGAGGCCCAGGTGGCCCAGGCCTGCAAACGCTGGGTCGATGGCGTCAATGCCGAACTGCTGGCGCACAGCGGCCGGGCAGCCAGTGGGCTGCAGGTGTGGGTGGACGCTTTTCCGACCGCTTACCGTGAGGATTTTGATGCCGCCGCCGCCGCGGTCGATGCGGCCATCCTCAGTGGCCTGGGCCCCCAGCAGCCGCTGGCCCTGCACCTCTACAGCCGCCAGGGGCAGGTGCGCTTCAAGACCTACGCGACCCAGAAGATCACCTTGTCGGACACCATGCCGGTGCTGGAGTCCATGGGCGCGCGGGTGATCGACGAACACCCCTACCACCTGGCCGGCAAGGCCTGCTGGATCCACGATTGGGGCCTGCAGTTCGACCAGCCGCTGGACGTGGCCCACCTCAAGGCGCGTTTTGAGGCCTTGTTTCTGGCCGTGTGGCGCCAGGAAGTAGAGAGCGACGCGCTCAACCGACTGGTGCTGTCCACCGAACTGGATGCCCGTGCCATCGCGGTGTTGCGCGCGTATGTGCGCTACTTCAAGCAGCTGGGTTTTGCATTCAGCCAGAGCTACATCGAAGACACGCTCAACCGCAACCCTGCCATCGCCCAAGGCCTGGCCGAGCTGTTTGCGCTGCGTTTCGACCCGGCGCGCGCCGAGCGCCGCCAGGAGCGGCTGGACGCCCATGTGCTGGCGCTGGAGGCCCAACTGGCCGATGTCGCCAGCCTGGAAGAAGACCGCGTGTTGCGTCAGTTCCTGGGCACCTTGCAGGGCACCTTGCGCACCAACGCCTACCAGCGCGACAAGGCTTGCATGAGTTTCAAGCTCAGCCCGCGCGACATCCCCAACGTGCCCGAACCCAAGCCCCTGTTCGAGATCTGGGTCTACTCGCCACGCGTCGAAGGCGTGCACCTGCGCGGCGGCAAGGTGGCTCGGGGCGGCCTGCGCTGGTCGGATCGGCGCGAGGACTTCCGTACCGAAATCCTGGGCCTGGTCAAGGCGCAGATGGTGAAGAACACGGTCATCGTGCCGGTGGGCTCCAAGGGCGGTTTTGTGCTGAAGAAGGCGCCACCGGCCAGCGACCGCGAGGCCTACCTCGCCGAAGGCGTGGCCTGCTACAAAACCTTCCTGTCCGGTCTGCTCGACATCACCGACAACCTGCTCAAGGGCGCGGTGCTGCCACCACCCGACGTGGTGCGCCACGACCAGGACGACCCCTACCTGGTGGTGGCCGCCGACAAGGGCACGGCCACCTTCAGCGACATCGCCAACGGCGTCAGTGCCGACTACGGTTTCTGGCTGGGCGACGCCTTCGCCTCGGGCGGCTCGGTGGGCTACGACCACAAGAAGATGGGCATCACCGCGCGCGGGGCCTGGGAGTCGGTCAAGCGGCACTTCCGTGGTCTGGGTGTGGACACCCAGACCCAGCCCTTCACTGTGGCCGGCATCGGCGACATGTCGGGCGACGTGTTCGGCAACGGCATGTTGCTGTCCACCCAGATCAAGCTGGTGCTGGCCTTTGACCACCGCCACATCTTCATCGACCCGAACCCGGACGTGGCGGCCAGCTTCAAGGAGCGCGAGCGCCTGTTCAAGCTGCCCCGCTCCAGCTGGGACGACTACGACAAGGGCCTGATCAGCGAAGGCGGCGGTGTGTACCCGCGCAGCGCCAAGTCCATCACGCTGAGCCCGCGGGCGCGCGCCGTCATCGGTACCGAAGCCACCGCCATGGCACCCAACGAACTGCTGGGCGCCATCCTCAAGGCGCCGGTGGACCTGGTTTACAACGGCGGTATCGGCACCTACGTGAAGGCCAGCTTCGAGAGCCACGCCCAGGTGGGCGACAAGGCCGGCGACGCTTTCCGCGTCAACGGCAACGAGCTGCGCTGCAAGGTGTTCGGCGAGGGCGGCAACCTGGGCTGCACCCAGAGTGGCCGCATCGAATTTGCCCAGGCCGGGGGCCTGATCTACACCGACGCCATCGACAACTCTGCCGGTGTGGACTGCTCCGACCACGAGGTCAACATCAAGATCCTGCTGGGTGCGGTGCAGGAGGCCGGCGGCCTCACGCTGGAGAGCCGCAACAGCTTGCTGGCCAGCATGACCGACGAGGTGGGCCAACTCGTGCTGCAGGACAACTACTACCAGACCCAGCAGATCGAACTGGCCGCCACGCGGCCCGTCTACCTGCTCGACGGCCAACAGACGCTGATGCGCTGGCTGGAACACATCGGCCTGCTCAAGCGCGCCATCGAGTTTCTGCCCAGCGACGAAGAACTGGGCAAACGCAAGCGCGAAGGTCGGGGCCTGACGCGGCCGGAAAACGCGGTGCTCATGGCCTACGCCAAGATGAACCTGTTCGACGAGCTGTGCGCCAGCAGCCTGCCCGACGATCCGTTCTACGCCCGTGTGCTCAAGATGTATTTCCCCACCGTGCTGGGCGAGCGCCATGGCGACTTCATTGCGCAGCATGCGCTCAGGCGCGAGATCGTGGCCACCTACATGACCAACACCGTGGTCAACCGTGTGGGCGCCACCTTCGTCAACTTCCTCGCCAACGAGGCGTCCTGCACGGCCGCCGAGGTGGTCAGCGCCTACACGCTGGCCCGCGAGGTGTTTGCGCTCGAGCCGATCTGGGACCGGATCGACGCGCTCGACAACAAGGTCACCACCGGATTGCAGCTGGACCTGCTCACGCAGCTCGCCACCGTGGCCCAGCGCGCCAGCCGCTGGATGTTGCGCCACCGCGGCCAGGGCGATCTGCCGACCCTGATCGCCAAATACCGTCCGGCGGCCCAGACGCTGCGCCAGCAGGTGGCGCAGTGGCTGCCCGCTGCGGCGCGCGAGCAGTGGACAGCGGCCAGCGGCCGGCTGGTGCAGGCCGGTGTCGATGCGCAGCTGGCCGACGACCTGACCGTGCTCGATCACCTGTACCCGGTGCTCGATCTGGTGGACGTGGCCGACAAGGCCGGCAGCACACTGGAGCAAGCCGCACGGACCTATTACGCCATCGAAAACACGCTGGGTCTGGACCGCTGGCGCCAGCAGATTGGCAAGCTGCCCACCGACACCTTGTGGCAGACACAGGCCCGTGCCAGTGCGCGCGACGATGTCTATTCGATCGCCGGCCAGGTGGTGTTGTCGTTGCTCAGCCGCCAGCAGCCACTGGCGCAATGGCAAGCGCAGCACGCCAAGGCCATCGAGCGCATCGATGTCATGTACAACGGCATTACCGGCCAATCGCCCGACCTGGCGCCGGTGTCGGTCGCGCTGCGGGAGCTGCGCCAGCTGGTCTGACGCTCAGGCGTTGAACTGCAGCGCCGCCAGCCCGGCGTACAGCCCGCCGTGTGCCACCAGTTCGGCGTGGCTGCCGTGCTCCACCACCCGGCCGTGGTCCATCACCACGATCACATCGGCCTTTTGCACCGTGGCCAGGCGGTGGGCGATGACGATGGTGGTGCGGCCCACCATGGCGGCTTCCAGCGCGGCCTGAACGGCCTGTTCGCTGTGGGCATCGAGCGCGCTGGTGGCTTCGTCCAGCAGCAGCAAGGGCGCGTTCTTGAGCATGGCACGCGCAATCGCCAGCCGCTGGCGCTGCCCGCCCGACAGGCGCACACCGCGTTCGCCCAGAAAGGTGTTGTAGCCCTCGGGCAGCTCGCGCAAAAAGCCGTCGGCGTGTGCTGCCTGGGCGGCGGCCAGCACCTCGGCATCGCTGGCAGCGGGCCGGCCGTAACGGATGTTCTCCATCGCGCTGGCGGAGAAGATGACCGGGTCCTGCGGCACGATGGCGATGCGTTCGCGCAGGTCGGCCAGCGCGAGGTCCTGGATGGGCACACCATCGAGCAGGATGTGGCCATCCTGCGGGTCGTAAAAGCGCAGCAGCAGCGACAGCACCGTGGTTTTGCCGGCGCCGCTGGGGCCCACCAGGGCCACGGTCTGGCCGGCAGGAATGTGCAGATCGAAGCTGCGCAGCGAGGGATGCTGGGGCCGAGAGGGGTAGTGGAAATCCACCGCTTCAAACCCCACCGTGCTGCCACCGGCCACCGGCGGCAGCGTGCGTGGCGACGGCGGCGACTGCACCGGCGAATCCTGGTGCAGCAGCTCCATCAGGCGTTCGGTGGCACCGGCCGCGCGCAGCCAGTCGCCATAGACCTCGCCCAGCACCGCCACCGCGCCCGCCAGCAGGATCACATACACCACCGCCTGGCCCAGCTCGCCCGCGCTCATGCTGCCGGCGATCACCGCCTGCGTGCCCTGGTACAGGCCCCACAGCAGCAGGCCGGCGTTGGCGATGATGATGAAGGCCACCAGGGTGGCGCGCGCGCGGCTGCGCTTGACGGCGCTGTCGAACGAGCGCTGGTTGGCCTCGGCAAAGCGATCGGCCTCGCGCTGTTCGGCCACGTGGCTTTGCACCACCGGCATGGCGTTGAGCACCTCGGCGGCGATGGCGCTGGTGTCGGCCATGCGGTCCTGGCTGGTGCGCGACAGCTTGCGCACGCGCCGGCCAAACCACACCGTGGGCAGCACCACACCCACCACCACCGCCACCACCTGCAACATCACATAGGGGTGTGACCACACCAGCATGATCAGCGCGCCGCTGCCCATCACCAGGTTGCGCAGGCCCATGGACAGCGACGACCCCACCAGGGTCTGCACCAACGTGGTGTCGGTGCCCAGGCGCGACAGCACCTCGCCGGTCTGGGTGGTTTCAAAAAACGCGGGGCTTTGCCGCAGCACGTGGGCATACACCGCCTGGCGCAGGTCGGTCATCACGCGTTCACCCAGCCAGCTCACGACGTAAAACCGCAAGGCCGAAAACACGCCCAGCGCCACCGCGATGCCAAACAGCGCCACAAAGTGCTGGCCCAGCAAGGCCTGACCCAGGGCGTTCTTGTCACCGGAGAGCCCACCGTCGATCAGCTGGCGCAGCGCCACCGGAAACAGCAGCGTGGTGCCCGCTGCACCCACCAGAAAAACACCCGCCCAGGCCATGCGGCCGCGGTAGGGTTTCATGAAGGGCCAGAGGCCGGCCAGGCCCTTGGGTGGCTTGGCGGCAGCGGTGCTTGGGCTGGGTGGAACGTGCATGTCTTTCAGTATCGCTCAGCGCGCGCGCCCCCAAACGCGCGGTGTGCTGCGGGCCGCCCAAACGGCGCTGGCCCACCAGGGTGGGCCAGCGCAGAAAGGTGGGGGTGGTTCAGGGTTTTTTGGCCGGCTCCGCCGCTGCCTTGGCGGCCACCGGAACCGGCTTGTCGCTTGCCTTGGCCGCAGCCGGTGCCACGGCCTTGAAGGTCTGGCCGTTCACCGTCAGGCCGTTGTCGGACAGCTTGGCGGCGTTGCCCGGGCCGATGCCGCGCACGCGGTCCACGAAGTCGGCCCAGTCCTTGAAGGGACCGACTTTGCGCGCCTCCATGATGCGGCTGGTCGTGCCGGGGCCGATGCCCTTGACGCTGTCGAGATCGGCCGCGTTGGCGGTGTTGACGTCCACCGCGGCCATGGCGGCTGCGCTCCAGAAACCCAGCGCGGCCAGCAACAGGGCCTTGAATGCCTTTTTCATGTTGACTCCTCCCATGGGATGGCGCGCTCTGCGCGCCCAGAGGGCAAAATCGCCCTCAGCCAATGTACGGCGCTGCTCCCGGCGCGTGTGCGTGGTCGAAACGCAAAAATGGTGTCAGCAGGCCCGGATTGAACCGGATGCGGGCTGGCGCGCAACTTAGTTTGAATTCTTCATGGCCTTGACCCTCGATCCGCGCGCCGTTCCTGTTGCCAGTGTGGACGACCACATGGACGCGGTGCCCGCGCCGCGTCTCACCGCCGAGGGCCTGCGCGCCGTGTTTGCCCAGCCGCCGGTCTGGGCGCCCGAGGTCTGGCACGAACGCAAGTTTGCCGACCGCGAGCCCGCCGATGCGGCGGTGCTTCTGGCCATCGTGTTGCGCGAGCGTCCAACCCTGCTGCTCACACAGCGCACGGCCCACCTGTCCACCCATTCGGGGCAGGTGGCCTTTCCCGGCGGCCGGGTGGACGAGGAGGATGCCGATGTGGTGGCCGCCGCCCTGCGCGAGGCGCACGAGGAGGTGGGACTGCTGCCGGAATTTGTGGAGGTGCTGGGCACCCTGCCGACCTACACCACAGGCACGGCTTTTGTGGTCACCCCGGTGGTGGCGCTGGTGCGCCCGGGTTTTGTGCTCACGCCCAACCCGCACGAGGTGGCCGACGCCTTCGAGGTGCCGCTGGACTTTCTGATGAACCCGGCCCACCACCGGCGCCATGTGGCCGAATGGGAGGGCGCGCGGCGCGAGTGGTTCTCCATGCCCTACGACGACGACGGGCGGGAGCGCTACATCTGGGGCGCCACCGCCGGCATGCTGCGCAACTTCTACCGCTTGCTGATCGCCTGAAAGCTTGCGCCCAGTGGTGCCACACGCCGCTATCATGCCGCCATGACATTTTTCGCGATCCTTCTGGCCTTGCTGGTCGAGCAGGCGCGCCCGCTGGCGTTTGACAACGCGGTGCAAAGCGGGCTGCGCGGCTGGACCCGCTGGGCGCGGCGCAGCCTGGACACCGGCCAGCCGCGCCAGGGCGCCATCGCCTGGGCCATTGCCGTGCTCGGGCCGGCTGCGCTGGCCGCTGCGGTGCACTGGCTGCTGTGGCAGTTCAGTCTGCTGCTGGCCTTTGTTTGGATGGTGGTGGTGCTCTACCACACGGTGGGTTTTCGCCAGTTCAGCCACCACTTCACCGAAATCCGCGATGCGCTGGAAGCCGGCGACGAAGCCGCTGCCCGCCAGGCACTGGCGCGCTGGCAGCGCGTGGAGGTGAGCCAGATCGCGCGCGACGAGTTGCTGCGCCACGCCATCGAACATTCGGTGCTGGCCGCGCACCGCCACGTGTTCGGCGTGCTGGTGTGGTTTCTGGTGCTGGCCTTGCTGGGCCTGGGGCCGGCCGGCGCGGTGTTGTACCGGCTGGCCGAATACCTGTCGCGCAACTGGCAGGTCCGTCCCGACGGCACGCCCAGCGCCCACCTGCAGCGCGCGGCTGCCATGGCCTGGCACTGGGTGGACTACGTGCCGGTGCGGGTGACCGCGCTGGCGTTTGCGGTGGTGGGCAACTTCGAGGATGCGGTGGCCAGCTGGCGGCAGGACGCGGCGCGTTTCCCCAACCCCAACGACGGCGTGGTGCTGGCCGCCACGGCCGGTGCCATCAACGTGCGGCTGGGCGGGCGGGCACTGGGCGATCTGGTGGCCTTGCCTGCACCGACCACGCCCGCCGGTGCCCCGGTGGACGATTCGGCGGTGTCCACCGACGGCCGCGAACCCCAGCTGGCCCACCTGGGCAGCGTGGTGGGCCTGGTGTGGCGCAGCGTGGTGATGTGGATGTTGTTGCTGGCGCTGCTGACCCTGGCGCGCCTGCCCTGAGCTGTGGCTCAGTAGCGCGTGGCCGACAGCTCTTCGAACAAGCCCTGGTAGATGGCGTAGCGCTGCACCGAGATGCGTGGGGCTTGGGCGCGGTCCACCGCATCGCGCACGGCGCAGCCGGGTTCGTGCAGGTGGGTGCAGTTGTAGAAGCGGCAACTGCCCAGCAGCGGCGCAAAGTCGCGCATCAGGCTGGGCAGGCGGGTGGCGGCGATGTGGTGCAGGCCAAATTCCTGGAAGCCCGGCGAGTCGATCAGCCCGGTGGTTCGCGCTTCGTCCACCCAGTACCAGGTGGTGCTGGTGGTGGTGTGTTTGCCTGAATTGAGGGCGCGCGACACCTCGCCGGTCTGGGCGCCGGCGGTGGGCACCAGGCGGTTGATCAGCGTGCTTTTGCCGGCGCCCGATGGCCCCAGCACCAGGGTCGTACGGCCAGCCAACCGTGCCTGCAAGGCGGCCAGCGAGGCGTCTGGCGCCTCGCCGCCCTTGAGGCCCAGTTGCAGCACGGCGTGGCCCATGTCGCGGTAGGGGGCCAGGCGCGCCCAGGCGCGCGCATAGGCCTCGCCCAGGTCCATCTTGTTGAGCACCACCAGCGGTTCGATGCCTTCGGCCTCGGCCGCGATCAGCGCGCGGCTGAGCTGGCTTTCCGAAAACTCCGGGTCAGCCGCGAGCAGCACCAGCACCTGGTCGAGGTTGGCCGCGAAGGACTTGGTGCGTATCTCGTCCTGGCGGTAGAACAGGTTGCGCCGGGTGTCGACTTTTTCCACCGTGCCTTCGTCCTGGCTGGCCAGCCAGCGCACACGGTCGCCCACCACCACCTGGCTTTTTTTCCCGCGCGGGTGGCAGATCAGGCGGCTGCCGTCGGGTGACTCCACCAGGCAGTGCCGTCCGTGGGCGGCCACCACTAGGCCAGGGAGCAGGGCGGGCGCGTTCAAGCGCGGCCCACCAGCGCAGGTGCCGCAGGTGCCGTGGCCGAAGCGCCGAGTCGGGCCAGCCGCTCGCTGGCCGGCGGGTGCGAGTAGTAAAAGCGGGCAAACAGCGGGTCGGGCGTCAGCGTGCTGGCGTTGTCCTTGTAGAGCTTGAGCAGGGCGCTGCCCAGGTCGGCACCGCTGGTTTGCGCCACCGCGTAGGCGTCGGCCTCGAACTCGTGTTGGCGCGAGAGCTGTGCGGCCAGCGGCGACAGGAAATAGCTCAGCAGCGGCACCACCATCATGAACAGCAGCAAGGCCAGCGCGTCGTTGGCAGCGTCCATGGAAGGCACCACGCCCAGGCCGAAGTAGAACCAGGCTTGCTGGCTCAGCCAGCCCAGGGCGGCAAAACCCAGCAGGCTCAAGCCAAACAGGCTGACGATGCGTTTGATGACGTGGCGGTGTTTGTAGTGGCCCAGCTCATGGGCCAGCACCGCGTCCACCTCGGGCGGGCTCAGTTGCTGCAACAAGGTGTCGAAAAATACCACCCGTTTGGCCGCGCCAAAGCCGGTGAAGTAGGCGTTGGCGTGGGCGCTGCGGCGGCTGCCGTCCATCACGAACAGGCCTTTGGCGGCAAAACCGCAACGCTGCATGAGCGCGCTCACGCGGTTTTTCAGGGTCTCGTCTTCCAGCGGCTGGAACTTGTTGAACAGCGGCGCGATGACCGTGGGGTAGAGCACCAGCATGAGCAGGTTGAAGCCCATCCACACGCCCCAGGCCCACAGCCACCACAGCGGGCCGGCGCTGGCCATCAGCCACAACACCAGGGCCGCAATCGGCAGGCCGATGAGGGCGCCCACCAGTGTGGATTTCACGATGTCGCTCAACCACAGGGCCGGTGTGTTCTTGTTGAAGCCGAAACGCTGCTCCAGCCGGAAGGTGCTGTACCAGGACAGCGGCAGCTCGATCAGCCCGCCGATGAACACAAACGCCGCCAGCAGCGCAAGTTGCTGCGCCATGCCGGCCCCCAGCCATTGCAGCAGCGTCTGGTTGAGCAGGTGAAGGCCGCCCAACAGCGTCCAGCCCAGGGCCACGGCGGCACTCAGGGCCACGTCGATCAGGCCCAGGCGGGACTTGGCGATGGTGTAGTCCGCCGCCTTCTGGTGGGCGCTCAGCGGCACCTGATCGACAAAAGCGGCGGGCACGGCGTGGCGGTGCTGCGCCACGTGGCGCACCTGGCGCGCGGCCAGCCAGAAGCGCACGCCCACCTGCAGCAGCAGCAGGGCGCAGAACACCAGCGAAAAGACGAGGGGGGAGGAGGGCATGGGGCCCGAGTCTATCGAAACGGGGTGGTCGGGCCGCCACATCGGCGAAAATCCACGCCATGAACATGCAATCCTCTTCTTCGGCCACCGGAGCCGACACGTCAAAAACGGCGCCCGAAACGGCACCTGAAGCGGCGCCCACCTTGGCGCGCAGCGACCAGAACCTGGTCTGGATCGACTGCGAAATGACCGGGCTGGACCCGGAAGTCGAGCGACTGATCGAAATCGCCGTCGTGGTGACCGGCCCCAACCTGGAGCCGCGCATCGAAGGCCCGGTGCTGGTGATCCACCAGAGTGACGCCGTGCTCGACGCCATGGATGCCTGGAACAAGGGCACCCACGGGCGCAGCGGCCTGATCGCCAAGGTCAAGGCCAGCACCGTGACCGAGGCGCAGGCCGAGGCCGAGCTGATCGCCTTCATCTCGCAGTACGTGCCCAAGGGCAAGTCGCCCATGTGTGGCAACACCATCGGGCAGGACCGGCGTTTTCTGGTCAAGTACATGCCCAAGCTGGAGGACTTCCTGCACTACCGCAACCTCGACGTGAGCACCCTGAAGGAGCTGGCCAAACGCTGGCGGCCCGAGGCCTACGCCAGTTTCAAGAAAAAGCAGCTGCACACGGCGCTGGCCGACGTGCACGAGTCCATCGACGAACTCGAACACTACCGCGAGCATTTGCTCAAATGAAAACGGGGCCTTGAAGGCCCCGTTTTCATTGCACGTGTGCAGGCTTCAAAACAGCGTGAAACTGACCCAGTAGGCCACCGCCGCCACAAAGGCCGAAGCGGGAATGGTCAGCACCCACGCCCAGACGATGTTGCCGGCCACACCCCAGCGCACCGCACTGGCGCGCTGCACCGAACCCACGCCCACAATGGCGCCGGTGATGGTGTGGGTGGTGGAGACGGGCACACCGAGCATGGTGGCCAGGAACAGGGTCATGGCACCGCCGGTTTCGGCGCAGAAGCCGCCCACCGGTTTGAGCTTGGTGATCTTCTGGCCCATGGTCTTGACGATGCGCCAGCCGCCGAACATGGTGCCCAGGCCAATGGCGGCGTAACACGAGACGATGACCCAGGTGGGCGGCGCGGCGTCGCTTTTGGCGGCGTAGCCGGTGGCGATCAGCAGCATCCAGATGATGCCGATGGTTTTCTGCGCGTCGTTGCCGCCGTGGCCCAGGCTGTAGGCACCGGCCGACACCAGTTGCAGGCGGCGGAACCAGCTGTCCACACTCGAGGGGCGGGTGCGTCGGAAGATCCAGGCCACCGCCACCATCATCAGCGAGCCCAGTGTGAAGCCGAGGAAGGGCGACACGAAGATGAAGGCCACCGTGCGCATGATGCCGCTGGCCACCAGCGCGCCGACACCGGCCTTGGCGATCACCGCGCCCACGATGCCGCCGATCAGCGCGTGCGAGGAGCTGCTGGGAATGCCGTAGTACCAGGTGATGACGTTCCAGGTGATGGCGCCGATCAGCGCACCAAACACCACGTGCACGTCGATCACGCTCGGGTCGGCAATGCCCTTGCCCACGGTGGCCGCCACGCTGAGGTGGAACACGAAGATGGCCACGAAGTTGAAGAAGGCCGCGAACACCACCGCCTGGCCCGGCTTGAGCACGCCGGTGGAGACCACCGTGGCGATCGAGTTGGCGGCGTCGTGAAAGCCGTTCATGAAGTCGAACACCAGGGCCAGGGCCACCAGCATCACCACCACCCACAGGGTGGCCTGAACCGTTGTCATGGTCGGGGCTCCGGCTTCAGGAGTTTTCGAGGACGATGCCCTCGATCTCGTTGGCCACGTCCTCGCACTTGTCGGTGATGGTTTCCAGCAGCTCGTAGATGGCCTTGAGCTTGATGACTTCGCGCACGTCGGGCTCTTCGCGGAACAGCTTGCTCATGGCGGTGCGCATCACGCGGTCGGCGTCCGATTCGAGCTTGTCGATTTCTTCGCAGGTCTTGAGTGCGGCCTCGGCGGTCTTCTGGTCACCGATCTTGCCCAGCATGCCCACCACGTCCTTGAGGCGCTCACAGCACTTGACGCTGAGTTCGGTCAGGCGGGTGATCTCGGCCGTCATGTGGCGCACGTCGTACAGCGCCATGGTCTCGGCCGAATCCTGGATCAGGTCGGCCACATCGTCCATGGTGTTGATCAGCGAGTGGATCTGCTCGCGGTCGATGGGCGTGATGAAGGTGGTGTGGATCAGGCGGTTGACCTCGGCCGTCACGCGGTCGGCGGCACGCTCGGCGGTGTCCACCTCCTGGTTGTACTTTTCGCGCAGTTCCACGTCGGCGTAGTTGGCCACCAGTTTCGCGAAGGCCTGGGCGGCCTCCACGATGTGGGTCGCGTGCTGGTTGAACATCTCGAAAAAATTGCCCTCGCGGGGCAACAGCTTGCCAAACAGCATGGCGTCTCCATCACGGTGAATATGAAATTGCCGTTACAAAAAAACGGCAGAAAGATGAATTTTAGCCGTCGCCTGTGCCGCGTCCCCGATGTTTGTGTCGCGGGAATTGTGGAAAACCCGAATCCGTGCCATAATCAGTGGCTGTCTTGCATTCGGCAAGGCAGATGTGTACATCTCCTTCACGCACCTGGCCCAAGCGCCCTGCGGGTGTCGTTCCTCAGTCGATTGGCTGGAACGGCTCGCAAACGCTACACAAGGGCCCACGCACACGCAGCTGCAGCGTCCGGTTCCTTTTTTTGAACCGCTCGCCGATGAAGCCGCCAGCGCGCTGACCGTTTGATGGTTGATGTTTTGTAACCACGAACGGATCAAGCGCCCCGGCGCCGCTCTTCTACGGGCGGCCTGCCCAGCGTTTCATTCGATCAATTGCGCCTGATGCGCAAGGACGAACATGAGCGACTTTGAAGTCCGCGGCGAAACCGCGACCGACACCCTTTCCAACACCTCCGTCGAGCAGATGCTCGACACCTCCACCGCCGCGTTCGACGTGGTAGCCGAGGCCGCTGCCGAACCCAATGGTTTCGAGCTGCTGGGCCTGGCCCCCGAGCTGGTGCGCGCCGTGGCCGACCTCGGCTATGTGCAGCCCACCGCCGTGCAGAACGCCGTGGTGCCTGACGCCATGAACCCCGGCCTGGCCGGTGGCCGCTACACCGACCTGATGGTCTCCAGCCAGACCGGCAGCGGCAAGACCGCCGCCTTCCTGCTGCCCGTGTTGCACACCCTGCTGCAACAGCAGGCCGACGCCGAAGCCGCCGAGCGCGCCGAATTCGATCGCCTGACCGCTGAAGCCGCCGCCCGTGGCGAAGCCGCACCGAAGCGCCCCAAGCGCAAGAGCCCGCTGGACCCGCGCCACTTCAAGGCCGCCACGCCCGGCGCCCTGATCGTGTGCCCGACACGCGAGCTGGCCCAGCAGGTGGCGCACGACGCCATCGAACTGGTGGCCCATTGCCGTGGCCTGCGCGTGGCCAACGTGGTGGGCGGCATGCCTTACCAGTTGCAGATCGCCAAGCTGCAGAACGCCGACCTGGTGGTGGCCACCCCCGGCCGCCTGCTCGACCTGCAGCGCTCGCAGCAGATCAAGCTCGACAAGGTGCAGTTCCTGGTGGTGGACGAAGCCGACCGCATGCTGGACCTGGGCTTCTCCGATGACCTGGCCGAGTTCAACCAGCTCACCCGCGATCGCCGCCAGACCATGATGTTCAGCGCCACCTTCGCGCCGCGCATCCAGCAACTGGCCATGCGTGTGATGCACGACGGTGGCAAACACGTCAAGCGCGTGCAGATCGACAGCCCGCAGGAGAAACACGCCAACATCAAGCAGGTGCTGTTCTGGGCCGACAACGCCCAGCACAAGCGCGCGCTGCTCGACCACTGGCTGCGTGACGCCACCATCAACCAGGCCAACGTGTTCGCCAGCACCCAGATCGAGTGCGACGGCCTGGCCGAAGACCTGCAGCAAGCCGGCTTTGACGCCGTGGCCCTGCACGGTGCCCTGAGCCAGGGCCTGCGCAACCGCCGCCTGATGGCGCTGCGCGACGGCCGTGTGCAAATCCTCGTCGCCACCGACGTGGCCGCGCGTGGCATCGACGTGCCCACCATCACCCACGTGTTCAACTTCGGCCTGCCCATGAAGGCCGAGGACTACACCCACCGCATTGGCCGCACTGGCCGCGCCGGCCGCGATGGCCTGGCCGTGACCTTTGCCGAGTTCCGCGACCGCCGCCGCATCGGCGACATCGAGGCCTACAGCCAGCAGCGCTTCAAGGCCGAGGTCATCCCCGGCATGGAGCCCAAGGAGCGTGCACCCGCACCGGCCCGTGCCGAGCGTGGCCGTCCCGGCGGTGACCGCGGCAGCCGCTTCGGCGGTCGCCCGGAAGGCCGTGGTTTTGGTGGCGGTTTCGGCCGCGCCGACAAGGGCCGTTTTGAAGGTGGTCGCCCCGAAGGTCGCTTTGAAGGCGCCCGTCCGGAAGGCCGCCCCGAAGGCCGCTTCGACAACCGCCCCGCAGGCCGCTTCGAGGGCCGTCCGGAAGGTCGCCCTGACAACCGCTCTGACAACCGTTTCGACCCGCGTGGCGCCGCCCCGTCGCCCTTCGAGCGTGGTGCCCGTCCGGCCGAACGCAGCTTTGACCGCAATGACCGTGGCCAAGACCGTTTTGCCGACCGCGCCGCACCGCGTTTTGAAGACCGTGCCCGCACCGGCGCACCGCGTCACGCGCCCGGCGCTCACCGTGGCGCCGAGCGCACCGGTGCACCCGCTGGCAACGGCGGCTTTGGTGGCCGTCCGCAAGCGCGTCGCGCGCCCCGCTGAAGTCTGCTGAAGTCAGCTTGACTTCGGCCCCGTGAACAAGCCGCCTTCGGGCGGCTTTTTCATGCGCGCTGCGCTGTCAGGGTGCCTGCCGCGCCACGTGCGCGCGCACCCAGGCCTCGAACAGCGGCGCCGCCATCGGGCGGCCGATGTGGTAGCCCTGGATTTCGTTGCAACCCTGTTCGCGCAGCATGGCCATCTGGGCTTCGGTCTCCACGCCTTCGGCGATGGTCTTGAGCCCCAGGCTTTGCGCCAGGTTGATGATGGCGCTGACGATGGAGGCGTCTTCCGGGTCGGCGCACATGTCGCGCACGAAGGACATGTCGATCTTGAGCTTGTAGACACGGAAGCGCTTGAGGTAGCTCAAGCTGGAGTAGCCGGTACCGAAGTCGTCCACCGACATCAGGATGCCGCGATCGTGCAGACGGTTCATGGTCGCGATGGCGCCTTGCGGGTCGTGCATGGCCACACTTTCGGTCAGCTCCAGCTCCAGGCACGCGGGCGGCAGCTGGGCCTCTTCCAGCAGTTCCATCACCATCTCGGGCAGGCGCGGCAGGCGGAACTGCACCGCCGAGAGGTTCACCGCCATCACCATCTCGGGCAGGCCGGCATCGCGCCAGGTCTTGAGCTGCTGACAGGCGGTGCGCAGCACCCATTCGCCGATCTGGATGATCTGGCCGCTGCTCTCGGCCACGGGCACAAATTCGGCTGGCGACACCGCGCCCCACTCGGGGTGGTTCCAGCGCAGCAGGGCTTCCACACCGATCACCGCGCCGGTGTCCAGCGACACCTGCGGCTGGTAGTGCAGGCTGAGCTGTTCGCGCTCCAGCGCGCGGCGCAGCGCGTTGTCCAGCTGCAGCGTGCGGATGGAGCTGGCCTGCATTTCTGCGGTGAAGAAGCTGAAGCCGTTGCGCCCGTCCTGCTTGGCGCGGTACATGGCGGTGTCGGCGCAGCGGTACAGGGTCTGGTAGTCGGCGCCGTCTTCGGGGTAGAGCGCCATGCCGATGGAGGGTGTGATGTTGAGCTCGTGCTGCTCCAGCTGGTAGGGCTGCGAGATGCGCTCGAGCAGCCGGCGCGCGATGTGTGTGGCTTCAATCGCATTGCTGCCAGGCAGCACCGCCACGAATTCGTCCCCGCCCAGGCGTGCCACGGTGTCCTGTTCGCGCACCACGGCGCTGATGCGCCGGCCCACTTCCACCAGCAGCAGGTCGCCCACATGGTGACCGAGCGAGTCGTTGATGTTCTTGAAGTGGTCCAGGTCCAGGAACATCAGCGTGAGCGGCTGGTGCTGCCGTTTGGCCTGGCTCAGGTCGTGGTCCACACGGTCTTTGAGCAGGGTGCGGTTGGCCAGGCCGGTCAACGGGTCGAAGTGGGCGAGCGCGCGTATCTGCGCCTCGTGCGCCTTGCGCTGGCTGGTGTCGCTGAAGATGGCGATGTAGTGGCGCGGCTGGCCCTCGTGGTCGAGCACGCGGGTGATGGACAGCCACTCGGGGTAGACCTGCCCGTCCTTGCGGCGGTTCCAGACCTCGCCCTGCCACTGGCCGGTGGTGTTGAGCTCATGCCACATGTTGGCGTAGAACTCGCGGTTCTGGTGGCCCGAGGCCAGGTGGCGCGGCGTCTTGCCCAGGATGTCGGTGCCGCTGTAGCCGGTGATGCGGGTGAAAGCCGGGTTGACCTTGATGATGCGCTGCTGCGCGTCGGTCACCAAGAAGCCCTCGCTGCTGTTTTCAAACACCGCGGCCGAGAGCTGCAGTTCCGACTCGGCCTGTTTGCGTTCGATGGCCAGGGCCACAAAGCGCGCGGCCATCTCCAGCAGCTGTGCGTCGTCGGTGCTGGGTTCCATCACCTGGCGGTGGTAGACCGCAAAGGTGCCGGCCACCTGGCCGTCGTGCACCAGCACCGGCTGCGACCAGCACGACGCCAGGCCCGATGCCTGCGCCGTGGCCAGGAAGGGCACCCAGTTGGGATGGTGCGCGATGTCGGCGATGTAGACCGGCTGGCCGGTGTAGGCCGCCGCACCACACGAGCCCTGGGTGGGACCGATGGCCACACCGTTGAAGGCCTGCAGAAAGCTCGCTGGCAGGCTGGGACCAAAGCCCTGGCCAATGTGTTTGCCCTCATCGTCTAGCAGCAAAATCGTGCACAGGCTGCCGGGCATACATTCTTCGAGCTGGGCAATGGTTTGTTGCAGCAGCTCGGACAGGCTCAGCTCTTGTGCCAGCAGGTTGAGCAGGAAGGTGCGCACCGTTTCGCGGCGTTGCGCCTTGCGGCTGTCGGTGAGGTTCTGGTGGGTGCCCGACACCCGCACCGGCCGGCCCTCGGCGTCGTAGCTGATGCGTGCGCGCACCAGCACCGGAATGGGGTGGCCATCGCGGTGCAGAAGCCGGCACTCGAAGGCGTAGTGCGCCAGCCGCGCGGCCACTGTGTTGCGGAACACCTCGACACCAATGAGCCTGTCCTCCGGGTGGATGTAACGGCGCCGGAAGTCGTCATCGTTCTTCACCGTGCCCAGATCGGACTCGCCGATCAGCTGCCACCACTGCGGCGACATGTACAGCTCGTTGGTCTGCGGATTCCAGTCCCAGGGCGCATCGTTCGAGGCCTCGAAGGCCAGCACCAGCCGTTCCTGCAGCGAAGTCTGCGCGTGTTCGGCCTGTTTGCGCTCGGTGATGTCGCGCGCCAGCATGATGTAGTGGGGCCCGCCGATGCCTGGTCCCGGCTTGACCGACACCGAGAGTTCGAACCAGGCGCCGTCGGGCGCGCCTTGTACGGCCAGCCGGTACTGCTTGCCGGTGGAGCGGCCGCGCTCGCGGGCCTCGGCCATGGCCTCGCGCGCCACCTGTAGCACCTCAGGTGGCAGAAACTCGTCCATGCTGTGGCCGATCAGCTCTGCGGCGGGCACCATCAGCAGCTCCGGGTGCTGAGTGTGCACCAGGTGCACACGCAGTTCCTCGTCCACCTCGAACAGCAGGTCGGGCAGGGCGTCCAGGGTGGCGGCCAGCTGGGTCTGGGTGGCGGCAATGTCGGCGGTGCGCTCCGACACCGTTCGCTCCAGCCGTTCGCGGTGGCGTGCCAGCGCCGCCCACAAGCGTGCCATGTAGGCCAGCAACAGGCTCAGCGCGGCACCCGCCAGCGCACCGAACACGAGGCGCGGCGTGCTGTGCCAGCCCCGTATGGGCGCCAGGCTCAGCGTCCACTCGGCGTTGGGCACACGCAGGCTCTTGTTGACCGGGTCGTTCAACGCCACGGTGGTGGAGGTGTCGATCACCACACGCTCGCCGGTTTTGGGGTGGGTGCGCCAGAGTTCGTGGTGGTAGCCCAGTTCGCGCAGCGAGGCCAGGCCGGTGGCATTGAGCGCTTCGGGGAAGCGGATGGCCACGTTCACAAAACCCCAGAAGCGCCGCACGCCGCGGTCGTCGTTGAGGTAGACCGGCAGCCGGCCCACCACACCCAGCCCGCCTTGCACCAGGTTCAGCGGGCCGGCCAGGGTCAGCTGGCCGGTGTCCCGGGCCAGAAAGGCCTCCGGGCTCTGCTGGGGGTCTTGCAGCTGGTTGAAGCCGATGGAGCCGCGGTTGGGCTCCAGCGGCACCGCGTGGGTGATCACGCCGCCGGGCGACAGCGACAGCGAGGTGATACCCGGATAGAAGGGCAGGATTTCCAGCCCGATCGACTCGAAGTCGATGATCGCGCCCTTGTCTTTGCGCAGCGCCGCGGCCACCAGGTAGGTGGACGACAGCAGCCGGTCGATACGGCTCTCGATGGCCTTGGCCTGATCGGTGGCCAGGCTCAGCAGCACCACGCGCTCGGCGGCCACGCGCTGCTGCTCCACCTGCCACACCAGCAGGCCGGACAAGGCCACGCCCAGCAAAAAAACGATGGCAGGCAGGCGCCGGTGCGCCCACCAACGGGCGGTGCTGCGGCTCATGCCATCCCGTTGCGCTGTGCCAGCGCCACAAACAGGCCAGCGTGGTCGAGGTCGCTCAAGCCCTCTTGCACCGCCTGCGCGTAGAGCGATTCGAACAGTGCGGTGATGGGCGCATCAAAGCCCATGGCCTGCGCGGTGGCCATGGCGTTGCGCATGTCCTTGAGTTGCACCGTCATGGCCGCGCGCTTGGCAAAGTCTCGCTCCACCATGCGCTGGCCGTGCAATTGCATGATGCGGCTGTCGGCAAAACCGCCCATCAGCGCTTGGCGCACCTGGGCCATGTCGGCGCCGCCCTTGGCCGCCAGCAGCAGGGCCTCGGCCACGGCACCGATGGTGATGCCCACAATCATCTGGTTGGCGAGTTTGGCCAGTTGGCCCGAGCCATGTGGCCCCACCGGCGTGCAGCGGCCCAGCACGCCCAGCACCGGGGCGGCGGCGGCCACATCGGCGGCGTCACCGCCGGCCATGATGGCCAGCGTGCCTTGTTCGGCCCCCACCGTGCCGCCCGAGACCGGTGCGTCGATGTGGCGCACGCCCACGGCGGCCAGCTGGCGCGCGTGTTCGCGCGCCTCGTCGGGTTTGATGGACGACATGTCGATCACCAGCGCACCGGGGCGGTAGGCCGCCAGCACCTCGGGCGCCAACAGCACCGCGCCCACGGCCGGGCCGTCCGTCAGCAAGGTGATGACCACCTCGGCCCCGCGCACCGCGTCCGCAGGGTTCTGGGCCACCTGGGCGCCAAAGGGCAGCAGGCGCTCGGCCTTTTCCGTCGAGCGGTTCCACGCCGTCACGGTGTGGCCGGCCTCGCAGAGGCGGCGGGCCATGGGGAAGCCCATCAGCCCAATGCCCAGCACGGCGATGCGCTGGGGTTTGCCAGATGGGGCGGCAGGAACGTCGGTGGTAGAAATGTGGGTCACCGGCTCATTCTATTGAGAATGTGAAACGTAACGCAGTGCCCACAATGCCATACATGACACACGCACCCCACCACGATGCCCAATGGCTGGACCTGATGTACAACAACCGCGCCCGTGTGCCCGAACACGGGCGTCACTTCGAGCGCTGGGCGCGCGATTCGGCGGCCTTTCGCGCCCGCCAGCCCGACGGGGTGGACCTGGCCTACGGCGCCGGCGCCGGTGAAACGCTGGACGTGTTCCGGCCTGCCGAGCCGGACTGCGAACCCGCGCCGGTGCTGGTCTTCATCCACGGCGGCTACTGGCGCGCGCTCGACAAGTCCGACCATTCCTTCATTGCAGAGGCTTTCACCGCCGAAGGGGCCGTGGTGGTGGTGCCCAACTACGCGCTGTGCCCGGCCGTCACCATCCCCCACATCACGCTGCAGATGGCGCACGCGCTGGCCTGGACGTGGCACCACATCGGCGAATGGGGCGGCGACCGCCGGCGCATCACCGTGGCCGGGCATTCGGCCGGCGGCCAGCTGGCGGCCATGATGATGACCTGCCTGTGGCCCCAACTGGGCGCTGACCTGCCCGCCGACCTGGTGCGCAACGGCCTGTCGATTTCGGGCCTGCACGACCTGGAGCCGCTGCGGCACACGCCGTCGCTGCAACCCGCGCTGCGGCTCACGCCCGGGCAGGTGCGCCAGGCCAGCCCGGCGGGCCTGCCGGCGCCGCGTGTGCGCGGCCGGCGTGGTCAGCTCTGCAGCGTGGCCGGCGGCGATGAAAGCGAGGCCTTCTGGGCCCAGAACGCGCTGATCCAGCAGGCCTGGGGGCGCCGGGTGGTGCCGGTGGCGGAAAACCTGCCCGGCCTCAACCACTTCAGCATCCTCGATGCCCTGGTCACGCCGGGCCACCGCCTGAACCAGCTCACGCTGGACCTCTTGAACTGAAAGGACAGCACATGGCTTCCCTGTTCCGCGATGGCACCGCCCTGATGGTGCAATACGCCCACTACCACCGCGACCGCCGCAACATCGCCACCCACTTTGTGGGCATACCCATGATCGTGTTCGCCATCGGTGTGTTGCTCAACCGCCCGCTGTGGGAGCTGGGCGGCGGCGTGTACCTCACGCCGGCCATCGTGTTGTGGCTGATCAGCAGCGTCTGGTACCTCACGCGTGGCCTGGGCCTGGTGGGCCTGGCCACTGCGGTCGTCAACCTGTGGCTGTTCTGGGCCGCCCATTTGCTGATGAACGCGCCCACCGCCACCTGGCTGGCCTGGGGCTTGGGGGCTTTTGTGCTGGGCTGGGTGTTCCAATTTGTGGGGCATTTCTGGGAAGGCCGCAAACCCGCGTTCGCCGACGACCTGGTGGGCCTGCTGGTGGGGCCGGCCTTTGTGGTGGGCGAGGCGCTGTTTGCGCTGGGCCTGTGCAAACCCATGGCCGCTGCCATCGAGCGCGAAGCCGGGCCGCTGCGCAGCGGCCCCGCTGCCGTCACATGAACAGGTGTTCGCCGGCGTTGTCGCCGCCCAGGATCACGTAGTTCACCTTGCGCACGTCCATCAGCTTGGTGCCACCGGCGTAGCTGATGGAGCTTTGCACGTCCTGTTCCATCTCCACCAGCGTCTCGGCCAGCTTGCCCTTGATGGGCTCCAGGATGCGCTTGCCTTCGACGTGTTTGTACTCGCCCTTGTTGAAGTCGCTGGCCGAGCCGTAGTACTCCTTGAACAGCTCGCCGTCCACCTCCACGGTTTTGCCCGGCGACTCTTCGTGGCCCGCAAACAGCGAGCCGATCATCACCATGGTGGCGCCAAAACGCACGCTCTTGGCGATGTCGCCGTGGCTGCGGATGCCGCCGTCGGCAATGATGGGTTTGGTGGCCACACGCGCGCACCACTTCAAGGCCGAAAGCTGCCAGCCGCCGGTGCCAAAACCGGTCTTGAGCTTGGTGATGCAGACCTTGCCTGGGCCCACGCCCACCTTGGTGGCGTCCGCACCCCAGTTTTCCAGGTCGATCACCGCCTCGGGCGTGGCCACGTTGCCGGCGATCACGAAGCTGCTGGGCAGCTTGGCCTTGATGTAGCCGATCATGTCGCGCACGCTGTCGGCGTGGCCGTGGGCGATGTCGATGGTGATGTACTCGGGCACCAGGCCCTCGGCGGCCAGGGTGTCCACCGTGGCGCGGTCGGGCGCTTTGACGCCCAGCGAGATGGAGGCGAACACGCCGGCGGCGCGCATGTCGCGCACAAACTGCACGTTGTCCAGGTCAAAGCGGTGCATCACGTAGAAGTAGCCGTTCTGGGCCATCCAGAGGCAGATGGACTCGTCCACCACCGTCTTCATGTTGGCCGGCACCACCGGCAGCTTGAAACGGCGGCCGCCCAGTTCCACGCTGGTGTCGCATTCCGAGCGGCTTTCCACCAGGCATTTGCGTGGCAGCAGCAGGATGTTGTCGTAGTCAAAAATTTCCATGGCTCTCAAGCTCCAGAGGTGTGAAGAAGAGGGCGCTTGGCTTGGTCGCCGGTGTTTGTCTGCCCGCGTCAGGCAAAAAAAACCGGGCGCCAAAAAACTTGGGCCCGGTGATTGATTCTACTCGGGCGGTGGGACTGTGGACCATATGCCGGCATGCATGGTCTCCATATGAATTGCCGAATAGCCGGCGGGTGCGGGCTTGGCTTCCTAAAATCGGGGCATGACCTTGTTCCAAGACCACGCGGCGCCCTCGCCCTCACTGTCGCCTTTGCTCCAGCACCTCAACCCCGAGCAGCTCCAGGCGGTGACGCTGCCGCCCGAGCACGCCCTCATCCTGGCGGGCGCCGGTTCGGGCAAGACGCGTGTGCTCACCACCCGCATCGCCTGGCTGCTGCAAACCGGCCAGGTGTCGCCCGGTGGCCTGCTGGCCGTGACCTTCACCAACAAGGCCGCCAAGGAAATGATGACGCGCCTGACGGCCATGCTGCCGGTGAATGTGCGCGGCCTGTGGATTGGCACCTTCCACGGCCTGTGCAACCGCCTGCTGCGCGCGCACTGGAAGGCGGCCAACCTGCCGCAGAGTTTTCAGATCCTGGACACGCAGGACCAGCTCAGCGCCGTCAAGCGCCTGTGCAAACAGTTTGGCGTGGACGAAGACCGCTTTCCGCCCAAGCAGCTGCAGTGGTTCATTGCGGGCAACAAGGAAGACGGCCAGCGCCCGCGCGATGTGGTGGTGCGCGACGAGGAAACACGCAAGAAGGTGGAGCTGTACCAGCTCTACGAAGAACAGTGCCAGCGCGAAGGCGTGGTGGATTTTGGCGAACTGATGCTGCGCAGCTACGAGCTGCTGCGCGACAACGACCCGCTGCGCGAGCACTACCAGCGGCGCTTTCGCCACATCCTGGTGGACGAGTTTCAGGACACCAACCGCCTGCAGTACGCCTGGCTCAAGCAACTCGCCGGGCATGAGGAGAACGGCCGTTTTGTGAGCGGCGGCAACGCCGTGCTGGCCGTGGGCGACGATGACCAGAGCATCTACGCCTTTCGTGGTGCGCGTGTGGGCAACATGCGCGATTTTGTGCGCGAGTTCGACGTTCAACACCAGATCAAGCTGGAAGAAAACTACCGCAGCCACAGCAACATCCTCGACTCGGCCAACGCGCTCATCAGCCACAACAGCGAGCGTCTTGGCAAGAACCTGCGCACCTCACAGGGCCCGGGCGAGCCGGTGCGGGTGATGGAAACCGCCACCGATTTTGAGGAGGCGCAGTGGCTGGTGGAGGAGATGCGCCAGCTCATCAGGAATGATGGCTACCCGCGCACCGAAATCGCCGTGCTCTACCGCAGCAACGCCCAGAGCCGGGTGATTGAAACCGCGCTGTTCAACGCCGGTGTGCCTTACCGCGTGTACGGCGGCCTGCGCTTTTTTGAGCGCGCCGAAATCAAACACGCGCTGGCCTACCTGCGCTTGCTGGAGAACCCCCATGACGACACCAGCTTCATGCGGGTGGTCAACTTTCCGCCGCGTGGCATAGGCGGGCGCAGCGTGGAGATGCTGCAGGATGCGGCGCGTGCCAGCGGTGTGTCGCTGCACGCGGGGGTGGACGCGCTGGAGGGTGCGGCGCGCACCAAGTTCAACGGCTTCATTGCCAAGATGGCCGTGCTGCGCGAAGCCACCGAAGGCAAGACCCTGCGCGAGATCGTGGAGCTGGTGCTGGACCACAGTGGCCTGATCGAACACTACCGTGCCGACCGCGACGGCGCCGACCGGGTGGAGAACCTGGAGGAACTCGTCAACGCCGCCGAGAGCTTCGTCACGCAGGAAGGTTTTGGCCGCGACGCCGTGGCGCTGCCGGTGGACGAAACCGGTGCGGTGCTGACCCAAAGCCCGGCCAGCCAGGGGCTCGATCCGTCCTTGCCTGAACTCACGGGTTTGCAGATCGACGGCATCACCCCCGACGGCGAAACCCTGAGCCCGCTGGCGGCCTTCCTCACCCACGCCGCGCTGGAATCGGGTGACAACCAGGCGCAGGCCGGGCAGGACGCGGTGCAGCTCATGACGGTGCACGCCGCCAAGGGGCTTGAGTTTGATGCGGTGTTCATCACCGGCATGGAAGAGGGCCTGTTCCCGCACGAGAATTCGCTGTCCGACCGCGCCGGGCTGGAGGAAGAACGCCGTCTGATGTACGTGGCCATCACCCGCGCACGCAAGCGCCTGTACCTGAGCCACTCGCAGACGCGCATGTTGCACGGCCAGACGCGCTACCACCTCAAGAGCCGCTTCTTCGACGAGCTGCCTGAAGACAACCTCAAGTGGATCGCACCACGCCCGCCAGCGGCAGGCAGCATGGCCGGCTCGCTCAAGGGCGCGCGCTGGGGCTGGAACGACCAAGGCTCACCGCGCGGTGCCTACGGCGGCGCCGGTGCGGTGGCCCCCTGGGCCGAAGCGGCAGCGGCCCCCGTGCCCCCGCGCAAGGACGACGGCAATGCCGTGCGCGCCGGCATGAAGGTGTTCCACAACAAGTTTGGCGAAGGCAAGGTGCTCACGGTGGAAGGCAGCGGCGCCGATGCCCGCGCCCAGATCAACTTTCCGCGCCACGGCACCAAGTGGCTGGCGCTGAGCGTGGCGAAGTTGACGCCGGTGGAGTGATGAAGGGATGACGAATGACCGCGCCGCTGTGCGGCATCGATGACGCGGCTGTGCCGCATCATGAAGGCGCCGGTCATGGCGCGCAGCGCTGTCATCCCGCATTCCGGAGGGATGGGGGTCATTCGTCATGCTGGCCGCAGCCTCTCACTCGTCAGCGATGAAACTGTCGCGGAAAGTGAAGTAGAACGAGGTGAAAAACATCGCCGCCATCAGCAGGGCGGCGGGGTAGAGCGCCACCTGCATGGCGCCTTCGCCCAGCAGCGAGGCCAACAGGCTGACCAGCACGCCGCCGAGCACAAAAACGCCCATCCAGCCCAGCAGGTAGACCAGCATGGCCCATTTGTTTTGCCAGCAGGCCATGAAGCTGAAGAACAGGCTTTTGATGGGCGAGATGCCGTGCCAGTGCACCAGGGCCGGCGCGTGCCAGAACAGCAGGGCCAGCGGCAGGTAGAGCGACATGCCCACCAGCATCGCGGTCTGGAAGTCGGCGCTCTGCACCGTCTCGGCCGTGACGTTGCCGCCGCCCAGGTACATCTGCGCGAACTGGCCGCCGTCGAACAGGGCCGAAATGCCCATCACCAGCAAGAAGCCGCCCGCGTAATAGGCGCCCAGTTGCAGCATGGCGGTCAGCCGTTCCTTGCCGGCACGGAAGGCGCTGGCCAGCACGGTGGGCATGGGAAATTTGCCCTCCGACGCTTCGCGCGCGGCCGACATCAGGCCCAATGTGGCGGCCGGCAGCAGGGCCAGTGCCACGGCAGTGCCCACCAGCGGCAGCGCGGACAGCACCGACACCACGGCCATGAACAGAAAAAACAGGCCGGACATGGCCAGCGGCTGGCGCCAGAAGGTCTTGATGCCTTCGCGCACCCAGATCAGGCCGGTGCGGGCGGGCACGGGGTGGAGTTTCATGCGGTGGCCGGTGTCGGGGTGTCTAGGGCTTCGATGGCCACGGGCCGCTCAACCCGTTCGCGCAACACGCGCTCGAAGTGGGTGGGGTCGTGGGGCTTGAGCATGCTGGCCTCGCGCGGCAGGTGGAAGTCCCACAGGCGCGAAATCCAGAAGCGCAGCGCGCCGGCGCGCAACATGGCCGGCAGCAGGCGGCGCTCCGCGGCTTCCAGCGGGCGAACACCCTGGTAGGCGCTCACAAAGGCCTGGGCGCGCTCGGTGTCGTGGGCGCCGGTGGGCAGGTCGATGCACCAGTCGTTGAGGCACACGGCCAGGTCGTACAGCCAGGTGTCCACGCCGGCGAAATAGAAGTCGAAAAAGCCGCTGAGCTGGCCGTTGTCGAACATCACGTTGTCGCGGAACAGGTCGGCATGCACCGGGCCGCGCGGCAAGGCGGCGTAGGCGGGGCTGGCGGCCACGTGGTTCTGGTAGGCCAGCTCGCTGCGCAGCAAGGCGGCCTGGGCAGCGTCCACGTGTGGCAGCACCACCGGCACGGTGTCGTTCCACCAGGGCAGGCCGCGCAGGTTGGGCTGGTGGCGCGGGTAGTCGCGTCCGGCCAAGTGCATGCGGGCCAGCGTGGCACCCACCTGCGCACAGTGGTCGACTGTGGGGGCCAGTTCGCTGTGACCGCGCAGGCGGTTGACCAGCGCGGCGGGTTTGCCCTTGAGCTTGAGCAGGATGTCGCCCTTGGGCGTGGCCACCGGGTCGGGCACGGGAATGCCGTGCGCGGCCAGGTGCTGCATCAGGTGCAGGTAGAAGGGCAGCTGCTCGAAGCTCAGGCGCTCGAACAGGGTCAACACGTGTTGGCGCTGTTCACCGTCGATGGCCGAGGTGAGGAAATAGTTGGTGTTCTCGATGCCGCCGGTGATGCCTTTGAGCTCCACCAGCTCACCCAACTCCAGGGTTTTGAGCAGGGCGGTGGCATCAAGGGGCGTGACTTCGGTGAATACGGCCATGGCGCAAAGCTCGTGGTCGGTCTGATCGCGGCAGGCGATCAGAAGTTGAACATGCGCCAGCTGGTCTTGCCACCGCTGCCGGTGCGCTGGCCGCCCGAGGACGGCGCCTCGTTGGCGCTTTGTGGCGTCACCTGGTAGGCGGGCACATCGGTCTGGGTGCTGACGTCGATGCGGCGGGTTTCGCCTCCCACCCGCAATTCGTCGATCTGGCTGCCGGCGTCCTTGTGCTGGATGCGCTCGGTGCGCTGCTCCACCACCTTGGGCGGGGGCAGGGTGGCGGTCTGGGCGACGGCGGTGCGGCCCAAGGTGAGCAACAGCAAAGCGGGTACAAGAAGGGAAATTCGGCGCATCCCCCATTGTAGGTGGCGGGCCCCATGGCCGATTCCCCGACAATGGCGTGATGAACGACAGACAACCGACGCTGCTGCTGGTCGATGGCTCCAGCTACCTGTACCGCGCCTTTTTTGCGGGTGGTGAAACCATGTCCACCACCTTGCCCGATGGCACCGTGCAAAAGACCGGCGCGCTGCGCATCATGGTCAACATGATGCAAAGCCTGCGCAAGGAAGTGCGGGCCGACTACGCCGCCTGTGTGTTCGACGCCTCCGGCCCCACCTTCCGCGACGCGATCTACCCGCAGTACAAGGCCCAGCGCTCGCCCATGCCCGACGACCTGCGCAGCCAGATCGCACCCATCCACGAGGTGGTGCGCCGCCTGGGCTGGCCGGTGCTCAACGTGCCCGGTGTCGAGGCCGACGACGTCATCGGCACCCTGGCCGTGATCGCCGCGCGCCAGGGCATACAGGTGGTCATCAGCAGCGGCGACAAGGACCTGAGCCAGCTGGTCAACGAACACATCACCATCATCGACACCATGAGCGGCAAGCGCCGCGACATCGCCGGCGTGACCACCGAATTCGGCGTGCCGCCGGCGCTGATGGTGGACTACCAAACCCTGGTGGGTGACGCGGTGGACAACGTGCCCGGCGTGGAAAAAGTCGGACCCAAGACCGCCGCCAAGTGGCTGGGCGAGTACGGTTCCTTGGACGCCATCGTGGCGCGCGCCGGTGAGATCAAGGGCGTGGCCGGCGAGAACCTGCGCAAGGCGCTGGACTGGCTGCCCACCGGGCGCCAGTTGCTGACCATCAAGACCGATTGCGAGCTGAACGACGTCGTGCCCAGCCTGCCGGCGCTGGACGCGATTCCGCTGAGCGAACCCGACCGGCCGGCGCTCAAGGCGCTGTACGAGCAGTTTGGCTTCAAGGGCCTGGCCAAGGCCATGGACGACGGCGCAGCGCCCGCCGCCGTGGTCACCCAGGGTGCTGCCGCGCCTTCCGCTGCGCCCTCTGCCACGGGCGATCTGTTTGGCGACAACACACCCGCCACGTCCAACGTCACCCAGGTGCGCTACGACACCGTGTTGACCTGGGACGCCTTCGACGCCTGGCTGAAAAAGGTCGAAGCCGCGGAACTGACCGCGCTCGACACCGAAACCACCTCGCTCGATGAAATGGTGGCCGAGGTGGTGGGCATCTCCTTCAGCGTGACGCCGGGCGAGGCCGCCTACATCCCGCTTGCGCACAACTACCCGGCCGCGCCGGCCCAGCTGCCGCGCGACGAGGTGCGGGCCCGCCTCAAGCCCTGGCTGGAGAACCCGGCCGCCGGGAAGCTGGGCCAACACGTCAAGTACGACCGCCACGTGCTGGCCAACCACGGCATCGAGGTGCAAGGCAACGCTCACGACACCATGCTGCAAAGTTATGTGCTGGAGGTGGACAAGCCGCACAACCTGGGCAGCCTGGCCGAGCGCCACGTGGGCCGCAAAGGCATTGCCTATGAAGACCTGTGTGGCAAGGGCGCGCACCAGATTTCGTTTGCCCAGGTGGCCATAGACAAAGCCGCCGAGTACTCGTGCGAAGACTCCGATCAGACCCTGGACGTGCACAACACCCTGTGGCCGCGCCTGCAAGCCGATGACAAGCTGCGCGCCATCTACGAACTGGAAATCGCCTCCAGCGAAACGCTCTACCGCATCGAACGCAACGGCGTGCTGATCGACGCCGGCACCCTGGCGCGCCAAAGCCACGAGCTGGGCCAGCGCATCATGGCGCTGGAGGTCGAAGCACACGAACTGGCTGGCCAGCCCTTCAACCTGGGTTCACCCAAACAGATCGGCGAGATTTTTTTCACCAAGCTCGGCCTGCCCGTGGTGAAAAAAACCGCCACCGGCGCACCCAGCACCGACGAAGAGGTGCTGGAAAAACTGGCCGAGGACTACCCACTGCCGGCCAAGATCCTGGAGCACCGCTCGCTCTCCAAACTCAAGGGCACCTACACCGACAAGCTGGCCCAGCTGGCGCTGCCGCGCACCGGCCGCGTGCACACCCACTATGCCCAGGCGGTGGCCGTGACCGGGCGCCTGTCCAGCAACGACCCCAACCTGCAGAACATCCCCATCCGCACGGCCGAAGGCCGGCGCGTGCGCGAGGCCTTCATCGCCGCGCCCGGTAACGTGATTGCCAGCGCCGACTACTCGCAGATCGAGCTGCGCATCATGGCCCACCTCAGCGGCGATGAGGCGCTCCTGCGGGCCTTCCGTGACGGTCTGGACGTGCACCGCGCCACCGCCGCCGAGGTGTTTGGCGTCACGCCCGAGCAGGTCAGCAGCGAACAGCGACGCTATGCCAAGACCATCAACTTCGGCCTCATCTACGGCATGAGCAGCTACGGTCTGGCCAAGTCGCTGGGCATAGACAACACGGCGGCCAAGAACTACATCGACCGCTACTTCGCGCGCTACCCCGGCGTGAAGACCTACATGGACGAAACCAAGCTCAGTGCCAAGGACAAGGGTTATGTCGAAACCGTGTTCGGCCGCCGCCTGGTGTTGCCCGGCATCCGCAATGAAAAAGGCGCACGCCTGGCCGCACTGGAGCGGCAGGCCATCAACGCGCCCATGCAAGGCACGGCGGCCGACCTCATCAAGCTCAGCATGAACGCCGTGCAACGTGTGCTCGACGCCAAGAAGCCCGCCATCAAGATGATCATGCAGGTGCATGACGAACTGGTGTTCGAGTGCCCCGAGGCCGAGGTCGATTGGCTCAAGGCCGAGGTGCCGCGCCTCATGGCCGGCGTGGCCGCGCTGCAGGTGCCGCTGTTGGCCGAGGTGGGGGTGGGGGCGAACTGGGACCAGGCGCATTGATTTTGGGTGTGTTGGAGCTTGTGTCGGTCCCAAATTGGGACTATCATGGCGCTGATGCGTGTCGTTGCCATTGCCACCCTTCGAGCTTTCTGGGAAAGATTTCCAGACGCCGAACAGCCGCTGAAGGCTTGGTACGAGGAAGTCTCCGACGCCATCTGGCACCAGCCTGTGGACATCAAGGCTCACTATCGAAGCGCCAGCATTTTGAAGAACCGCAGGGTGGTCTTCAATATCAAAGGCAATGACTATCGACTGATCGTGGCCGTTGCTTATCGACTGCAGGTGGTTTACGTCAAGTTCGTCGGTACCCACAAGGAATACGACGCCATTGATGCTGAAACTGTCGATATGACCTGATCGCAAAGGAGCACCCTATGGAGATCCGACCCATCCACACCAAAGCCGACCACAAGACCACGCTCAAGGAAATCTCGGTCTTGATGGAAAGCGACCCGGCGCCTGGGACACCTGACGGAGACCGCCTGGACATTCTGGTCACGCTGGTGCAGGCCTACGAAGCCAAACACACGCCCATTCGTGCCCCAGACCCGGTAGAGGCCATCAAATTTCGCATGGAGCAAAGCGGCCTGTCGGTGAAAGATTTGGAGCCCATGATTGGCAAAAGCAATCGCGTGTACGAAGTGCTCAGCCGCAAGCGGCCATTTACGTTGGCCATGATCCGGCGGTTGCACAGCCGTTTGGGTATACCAGCATCGGTTCTGATTGCTGAGACCGAGATCGTGACGGGATGACACAGCGAGGCCACCAGGCCGCCGCCGCTACGAGTGCAGCGGCAACAGATATCGCCACCCAGGAACTGGCCCCGGTTCTGGCTGCGGCCAGAGCCACTGTGCATCGGGGCTCACTCGTCGCTCACCCGCCCCCGCAACTGCTTGACCTCGCTGCGCGCGGCCTTGCCTTGCAGCCGTCGGCGCTGTGAGGCGCGGGTGGGGCGTGTGGGTTTGCGCGGCGTGGCCGCCTTGGCCGCGCTGTCCACCAGGGCTTGCAGCCGGGCGATGGCGTCCACCCTGTTCTGCTCCTGGCTGCGCTGGGTCTGGGCCTTGATCACCACCACACCTTCGTCGGTGATGCGCTGGTCGCGCAAACCCAGCAGCCGCTCCTTCACCTCTTCGGGCAGCGACGAGGCGTGGATGTCGAAGCGCAGGTGCACCGCGCTCGACACCTTGTTCACGTTTTGCCCACCCGCGCCCTGCGCGCGGATGGCGGTGAAGCTCATCTCGCCTTCTTGCAGGGGAATCAGCGGCTCGGGCATGCCCGGATCATAGGCACACCCAAGCCGGGTTCACTTGCTGCGATGCAGGAAATCCACCGCCAGCGCCGCCAGGCTGCGCGCGCCCACCGGCAACTGGTCTTCATCGATGTCGAACTGCGGCGAGTGGTTGGGCGGGGCTTTGGTGAAATCCTTGCCCTTGGGTGGCGCGCCCAGGAAGTAGAAGAAGCCGGGCACCACCTTCTGGAATTCGGAGAAGTCCTCCGAGCCGCTGACCTTGGGGATGACCACGGCCTTGCCACCCATGGCGAGTTTGAGCGCGGGCAGCGACGCTTCGGTGAGTGCCGCCGGGTTGGTGGTGACGGGGTAGGCCACCGGCCCGAAACGCACCTTGGCCTTGGCGCCGCTGGCGGCCGCGATCGACTCTGCCGTGGTGGTGATGCGCTTGAGCGCCTCCTGGCGCATGTCTTCGTCGAAGGTGCGCAGCGTGCCCATCATTTCCACGTTGTCGGGGATGATGTTGTAGCGCGTGCCGCCCTGGATCTGGCCGATGGTGATGACGGCCGGCTCCTTGCTGATGTTGAGCTGGCGGCTCACCACCGTCTGCAGGCCCAGCACCACCTGGCTGGCCGCCACGATGGGATCGACCGCCGACCACGGCGAGGAACCGTGGCCGCCCTTGCCCTCCACATGGATGTGGATGTTGTCCGAGCCGGCCATCAGCGGGCCGCTGCGGTAGCCCGCCGTGCCGGCGGGCAGGTTGGCCGTGATGTGCAGGCCGTAGATGGCCTGCACGTCTTTCAGCACACCCGCCTCGACCATGGCCTTGGCGCCAAAGCTGGGCACCTTGCCGCTGGCGTCGGGCTCCACCGGCGCGCCTTCTTCGGCCGGCTGGAAGATGAATTTGACGGTGCCCGGCAGCGTGGCCTTCATGCCCGCCAGCGCCTCGGCCGCGCCCATGAGCATGGCCACGTGGGCGTCGTGGCCACACGAATGGGTGACCGGCACCTCCTTGCCCAGGTAGCTGGACTTGGCTTTGGACGCAAATGGCAGGCCGGTGTTTTCGGGCATGGGCAGGGCGTCCATGTCGGCGCGCAGTGCCACCACCTTGCCCGGCAGTCCGCCTTTGAGTGTGCCCACCACGCCGGTGCCGCCCACGCCGGTTTGCACGTCCATGCCCAAGCGGCGCAGGTGATCGGCCACCAGTTGGGCGGTGCGCACCTCCTGGCCGGACAGTTCGGGGTGTTCGTGGATGTCGCGGCGCCAGGTCACGATCTTGGGCGTCAGCTGCTGGATGGCGGCATCGATTTTTTGCAGGCCGGCGGCGTCCAGGACCTGGGCCTGCGCGGTCGAGGCCAGGGACAGCGCGGCGGTCAGGAGACCGGCCGCGAGCGCAACGGATGTGGGAGAGCTGTGCATGGGTGGGCGTGGGATGGGGTGGAACACGCGTCCATGCTAGGGGTGCGTGCCAAACTGCAAGAAGGCAAAATGGCCATCTGGCGAGCTGATATCGCCAAACCTCATCCCAGCACCATGTCCAGCTCACCCGCCCTGTTTGGCATCGATTTTCCCGTGTTGCCCGATACCGCGATGGGGCACGTGCTGCACACGGTGGAGCTGCTGCGCGCCGCCAACCTGATCGCCCGGTTGCGCCTGGGCCGCCGGGCGCCGCGCCTGGGGTGGCGCCTGTGCGACGCCGGCGGCCACCCGCTGCCCGTGGACGCCGGGGCGGTTCAGGCGCAGTTGCTGGAGGGGCGGTTTGAGGGCCCGCCCCAGGCCCAATGGGTGCTCAGCCAACACGTGGCCGACGTGCCGGCGCTGCGGCAGCTGGTGACCCGGCATGTGGCGCTGCGCCGCCACCTGGCGGTGTCGATCGATCAGGGCCAACGCGTGCTGACCTTGGGCAACGGGGCCTGGTTTGCGGCCGGCAGCGGCCGGCTGGCCGGGCGCCGTGTGGCTTTGCCGTGGTACTGGGCGGCCGCCTTTCACCGCGATCACGCCGACATCGTGCTCGCCGAGCGCACAGGCGTGTGTGCGGACGGGCCCTGGCTCAGCGCCGCGTTGCCGCAGGACAGCGGCGAGCTGGTGCTGGCCCTGATCGCCCAGATATGGGACCACGGTGTGCACGACGCACTGGCGGCTGTGCTGCGGCCCGACGCCGCGCGCCAGAAGGCCGCACACGAGGCCTTGCAGGCGCAGCACGTGCCCACCACCCGCGACAGCGCGCTGGCCCGTGCCATCGAGCACCTGGAGAAACACATGGACCAGCCCTATGAGCTGGACGCGCTCGCCGCTGCGGCGGCCGTGAGCCCGCGCACCTTGCTGCGCCACTTCCAGCAGGCGCTGGGCCATTCGCCGCTGGACCACCTGCACCGGCTGCGCTGCGACCGCGCCCGCCTGCTGCTGGAGATCACGTTGGAGAGTGTGCCCAGCATCGCCCTGTCCTGCGGCTATGCCGACCCGGCCGCGTTTCGCCGAATCTTCACCCGCCACGTGGGCCTGACGCCGGCCATCTACCGCCAGCGCCACAGCCTGCGCGCGCCGCGCCAGCGCTGGCGGGTGGCGCTGTAGCAACAGGCCATGGCGGGTCGGGCGTGTCTGCCGCATGATGTGTTCATGCGCTTGGGAACCTGCCTGCTACTGACGGTCTGTGCTTGTGCCGTGGCTCGGGCCGAGCCGCCTCCGCCGCTGGTCAACAGCCTGGGCATGCGCTTTGTGCGCGTGCCGGCGGGCAGCTTCATGATGGGCCATGCCGAAAACGCCGACACCTGGGCGCGTGACTTTCCGCAGTACCCGCCCGACCGCTTTGCCAAGCTGTTCGACGAAGCGCCGGTGCACCGGGTGCGCATCACACGCGACTTCTACCTGGGCCAGCACGAGGTGACGGTGGGCCAGTTCCGGCGCTTTCTGGAGCGTTCCGGTCATGTGCCCGAGTCGGTGCGAGATGGCACCGGTGGCTACGGCTTCAATTCCGCCTACGACCCGGCCACAACATCGCGCGGCGACGCCTTCGAGGGCCGCGATCCGCGCTATTCCTGGGCCAACCCGGGTTTCCCGCAGGGCGATGACCACCCGGTGCTCAACGTCACCTGGTGGGATGCCGTGGCCATGGCCGACTGGCTCAGCCGCCTTGAGGGCCGGCGCTACCGCCTGCCCACCGAGGCCGAGTGGGAGTACGCCTGCCGCGCTGGCACCGACACCCGCTACCCCAACGGCAACGATCCGCAGCGCCTGGGCGAGATCGCCAACACCTTTGACACCTCATCGGCCACGCACTGGCCACACTGGGCGGCCTTTGCCCAGCCGCGCAGCGACGGCTTTGCCTTCACCGCGCCGGTGGGGCGTTTCGCGCCCAACGCCTGGGGCTTGCACGACATGCTGGGCAACGCCTGGGAATGGGTTTCCGACTGGCACGGCGACGACCACTACGCCCGTTCTCCGACCGACAACCCGCAGGGCCCGGCCGACGGTGATGTGCGTGTGCGGCGGGGCGGCTCCTGGCACAGCTGGGCGCTGTACGCGCGCTGCGGCTACCGCAACTGGAATGCGCCCAGCACCCGTTACACGCTGGTGGGCATGCGGCTGCTGTTGGAGGCGGAGTGAGTTGTTCGTGAGCTATGCGGGTTTGGCGCGGCCTTTGCGCGCCGCTTCCTTGGCGGCCTTCTCTGCCGCGCGCAGGGCCTCAGCAACCTCGGCAGCGGTTTTCCAGGCGACAAATTCCTCGGGTGTTTCCAGCGTGGCGCGGCCCAGCTGGCCGCCCCGGTATTCGGTCAGCACGATCTCGGCGGCCTTTTGCAGATCGACCCGGCCTTTGCCCTGCAAACAGCCGCGCCGGCTGCCAATGGCCGCGAGCAGCGTCTCGTCGTTGCCCACGTCCAGGCTGGGCAGTTTGTAGCGCGCCAGCAGGCCGGCGGCGTAGTGCTCGCGCAGGTAGGCCAGCAAGGCCATGGCCACGTCTTGCTCGTCGTAGGCGTTGCGGCCCACGGCACCGCTGGCGGCCAGGCGGTAGCCGCTCTCGGACACGCTGATCTTGGGCCACAACATGCCGGGTGTGTCGTACAGGTAGAAGTCGTCGGCCAGCACCACACGCTGCTCGCGACGGGTGATGCCCGCCTCGTCGCCGGTGTGGGCTGCGCGCTTTTTCACCAGGCTGTTGATCAGGGTGGACTTGCCCACGTTGGGGATGCCACAGATCAGCACCCGCATGGGCTTGACCATGCCACCACGCTCGGGGTCGAGTTCGAAGCAGGCCTTGATGAGTTTCTGGGCCGGCGCGATCTCGCTGGCGTCCAGCAGCACGGCGCGTGTCTGGGGCTGGGCGTTGTAGTGGGCCAGCCAGAGCGTGTTGCGCTCGGGGTCGGCCAGGTCCTGCTTGTTGAGCACCTTGAGCGTGGGCTTGGCACCGATCAGCGAGGCCAGCAGCGGGTTGGCGCTGGAGCCGGGCAGGCGGGCGTCCAGCAGCTCGATCACCACATCGGTGTCGTCCAGGCGCTCGGTGATGGCCTTGCGCGTGAGGTGCATGTGGCCGGGGAACCACTGGATGCTCATGTCGGCTGGCTTTCCAGATCAGGCCGCGTGTGCGGTGGGCCGGCCCAGGCGCTCGGCCGAGGTGTAGCGCTGCAGGTAGATGTCGAACGGCAGGCTGTCGCTGGCCTCGATCTTTTTCTGCTCTTCCACCGAAGCAGCGGCCATGGCGTCGAACCTGGCCTGCTGCGCGGCGCTCCAGGGCAGGGCCAGCAGGTGGTCCTGCGTGAGGTGCGAGCGCTCACGAACAAATGAGACAAACGAGTTGCCGTGTGGGCCGGTGATGGCCTGCAGCACCCGGGCCGAGGGCAGTGCGTCGGCGTTGGCCAGCTTGGCCTGGGCGTCGGCCACGGCACGGCTGTAGGCATCGGTGCCATGGGCGGCGTCCAGCGCCTGGGCGATGGGCACACATTGCGCCACGATGTCCGCGCCCCAGGCCACCAGCGGCACCTCGGCCCCATCACGGCGCAGCGTCAGGCCCGGTTCGCGGCCGCGCGCAGCGGTCAGGTGCTGGTTGTGTTTCAGGTCTTCGATTTCCTGCGGCGTGTCGGGCGGGCTGTCGCTGTGCAGGCAGTGCAGCAGGAAGACGTCGAGGAAACGCAGGGTCTGGGCGTTGATGCCCACCGGCTCGAAGGGGTCGAGGTCCATCAGCCGCACTTCCACGTACTCCACACCGCGCTCGCGCAGCGCGTGCAGCGGGCGTTCGCCGGGGAAGATCACGCGTTTGGGCCGGATGGTGCCGTAGAACTCGTTCTCGATCTGCAGCAGGGTGGTGGCGAGCTGGTTGTAGTCGCCGCCGGGGTTGCGTATGCCCACCTGTTCGTAGGCGGGGTAGGGCCGGGTCAGCGCTTCGTGCAGCGAGGCGGCATAGCCCTCCAGCCCGTTGTAGCTCACCGCCAACGTGGCCTGGGCGTCGCTCTGGTAGCCCAGGCGGCCCATGCGCAGCGAGGTGCCGTGGGGCATGTACATGCTGCCTTCGCCCAGCGGCAACAGCTCGTGCTGGCGGCCTTCCACAAAGGTCTTGCACAGGGCGGGCGAGGCGCCGAAGAGGTAGAGCAGCAAAAAGGCGTGGCGGCGGAAGTTGCGGATCAGCGCAAAGTAGCCCTCGCTGTCCACCCCGGGCAGCGACCAGTTGTAGTGGATGCCCGAGATGGTCTGCATGCGCCGGCCGTAGCGGTGGCCCAGGCCCATGCGGTACACGCTTTTGGCCCGGCCCACGTTGGACGAGCCGTAGCGCCCCAGCGGGATGGTCTCGTCGGTGGGCAGGCCACAGGGCATGCTGGAGACCCACAACATCTCGTCGCCCAGCTCGCGCATCACGCGGTAGGTGAACTGGTGCACCTGGGTCAGCTCGTCCAGGCAGGCCTCCACCCCGGCGTGCACGCCGGTGATCAGCTCCAGCTGCGATTCGCTGTAGTCGGTGGTGATGTGTGGGTGGGTGAGTGCCGAGCCCAGCGCGGCCGGGTGGGGCGTGAGTGCCAGCGCGCCGGTGGGCAGCGCGCGCAGGCTTTCTTTTTCGATGCCACGGCGGATGCCGCGCAGCCGGTCACTCGACAGTGCGCCTGTGGTGTTCATGTCGTTCAGGGGAAAATCGCTCAAAAGGGCGACGAACATACCACGGCGACGCCCGGCCTGCCCAGCCCTGGTGCATTCGGCCGTGCCCAGTGCGGGCATGGCAGGCAGCGCCTGTCGGTAAGATGCGCCTCGTTTATGGACGCCCCTGCCAACACCCCTGCGGCCACCGATGAAGCGACGCACCGCCTGCGGGTGTGCGTGTGGCCGGGCGAGCCCGAGGTGGACCTGCCGGTGGCGCCCGGCCAGACCCTGCTGCTGGCCATGCTGGCGCAGGGCGTGGCTTGGCCTCGCTCCTGCCGCAACGGCACCTGCCGCAGCTGCCTGGGCCGTTTGGCGCAGGGCAGCGTGCGCTACACGGTGGACTGGCCTGGCCTGAGCGCCGAAGAAAAGGCCGAGGGCTGTGTGTTGCCCTGTGTGGCCGTGCCGCTGGACGATGTGACGCTGTTGCCGCCCTGAGCGGCTCGAACCCGTTCACATCAGCTCAAGTGGGTTTTGAAGAAGTCCAGCGTGCGGCCCCAGGCCAGTTGGGCGGCGGCGGCGTCAAACCGCGGCGTGGTGTCGTTGTTGAAGCCGTGCTGGGTGCCGGGGTAGGTGTGGGCGGTGTAGCGCACACCGGCGGCCTTGAGCTCTTTTTCATAGGCCGGCCAGGCGGCGTTGATGCGCTCGTCCACCGCCGCAAAGTGGATTTGCAGCGGCGCCTTGACCCAGGCCGCGTCTTCGGCCGGTGGGTGGTTGCCGTAAAAGGGCACGGCCGCGGCCAGCGTGGGCACGCGGGTGGCCAGCATGTGGGCAATGCCGCCGCCGTAACAGAAGCCAACCACGCCGACCTTGCCGTTGCTTTCCGGGCGGGCTTTGAGCACCTCGTAGGCCGCCAGAAAGTCCTCGCGACATTTGGCCTGATCGAGCTGGGCGAACATCGCGCGCGCCTTGTCTTCGTCGCCGGGGTAGCCGCCCAGCGAGGTCAGCATGTCGGGCGCGAAGGCCAGGTAGCCGTCCAGCGCCAGGCGGCGTGTGATGTCTTCGATGTGCGGGTTCAGCCCGCGGTTTTCGTGCACCACCAGCACGGTGGGCAGCTTGCCGCTGGCGCTGGCTGGCCGCGCCAGGTAGCCCTTGACCGTGCCGTGGCCCTTGGGCGAGGCGTACTCGATGCGGCTGGTGACCAGACGTGCGTCGTCGGGCTTGACGACTTGGGCTTGCGCAAACTTCGGGCTCAACGCCGTCAGCAGCCCCGCCGCCGTGAGGCCGCCCACCGCGAACTTGCGTGCGCGGTCCAGAAAGGTGCGGCGGTCGATGTCGCCGTGCACGTAGGCGTCGAAGAGGATGAGCAGTTCCTGGTCGAAATCGGCGGCGGTCAGTCTTTGCATGGGTGTCTCCGCGGCAATGAGTTCCGCAATTTAGGGGCAGCCGGTGGCGCTCGCCAAACGCCGTGGCTTTACTTGGGCACAGTCGGGGGTTACTCTGGCGCCCCACCCCACCGGAGATACCCCATGCGCCTGTCCACTTTCAGCTTGTGTTTGTTGCCGCTTGTGCTGGGCGGCTGTGCCGGTCACCACGAGCACCACCGCCAAATGATGGGCAGTGGGATGGGCAGTGGGATGGGTGGAGGGATGGCGGGGGGCATGGGCGGCATGGGCTCAGCCGCCGCCGCGCAGGGCGGGCACGCCGGCCACGCCGCCGCCACCGCCCCCGCTCGCACCGGCGCCAGCTTGGCCGCCTTGGCTTCGGGCTACAAAAAGGTGGCTGCACCCGCCGGCGCCAAGGTGTACTTCATCCACCTGAAGAATGGCGACACGGTGGCCAGCCCGCTGACGGTTCAGTTTGGTCTGCAAGGCATGGGCGTGGCGCCGGTCGGTATCGAAAAAGAGGGCACCGGCCACCACCACCTGCTGGTGGACGTGGACGCCTTTGACGTGAACGCGCCTTTGCCGGCCGACGAGCGCCACCGCCACTTTGGCGCCGGGCAGACCGAGGTGGCGCTGACCCTGTCGCCGGGCACCCACACGCTGCAACTGGTGCTGGCCGATCAGAACCACATTCCCCACCACCCGCCGGTGATGAGCGAGCGCATCACCGTGACGGTGAAGTGACGCTCAGGGGTTCACCATCACCAGCTTGCCCTTGACCGCGCGCGAGCCCATCACCGCATAGGCCTGTTTCAACTCGCTCATGGGCAAGGTGCGGTCGATCACCGGCTTGACCTTGCCTTGTGCGTACCACTGCGCCAGGGTGGCCATGTCGGCCGCGTTGGCTTTGGGTTCGCGCTTGGCGTAGTCGCCCCAGAACACACCGACGATGGATGCGCCCTTGAGCAGCGCCAGGTTGAGCGGCAGGCTGGGAATGGGGCCGCTGGCAAAACCCACCACCAGGTAGCGCCCGCGCCAGGCGATGGAGCGGAAGGCTGGTTCGGCAAATTCGCCGCCCACCGGGTCGTAGATCACGTCCGGGCCTTTGCCGCCGGTCAGGCGTTTGATCTCGTCGCGCAGTCCGCCGGCCGGGGTGTGGGTGCTGTAGTTGATGACCTCGTCGGCGCCTTCTGCTTTGCACAGCGCGCATTTTTCGTCGGTGGAGGCGGCGGCGATCACGCGCGCGCCCGCCGCCTTGGCGATCTGTAGGGCCGCCGTGCCCACACCGCCAGCCGCACCCAGGATCAGCACCGTTTCGCCGGCTTTGAGTGCCGCTCGGTCCATCAGCGCGTGGTAGGAGGTGGCGTAGATCATGAGGAAAGCCGCCGCGTCCACATGGCCAAAACCATCGGGCAGCGGGAAACACAGGGCGGCCGGCGCCAGCGTGTGGGTGCCAAAGCCGCCGGTGCCGCTGAGGCAGGCCACGTTCTGGCCCACTTTCAGGTGGGTCACGCCTTCACCCACGGCCTCCACCACACCGGCGTACTCGGAGCCCGGCACAAAAGGCAGCGGCGGTTTCATCTGGTATTTGTTCTGCACGATCAGCAGGTCGGGGAAATTCAGGCTCGCCGCCTTGATGGCGATCAGCACCTGGCCGGCCTGCGGCGCGGGCGTGGGCAGTTCCTTCCAGCTCAGGGCGTCCACGCCCACGGGGTTCTCGCAAAGCCAAGCAAACATGGGTGTCTCCAGTCGCGCCACAAGGGGTGTCACACAAGCCGGTCATGATAGGGACAGGGTCTGCGCCTGTGTGAGGCCGCTTGTCCCTGGCGCGACGCATAGAATTCCGCAGATGAAAATCCTCCTGTCCAACGACGATGGTTACCAGGCGCCCGGCATCGTGGCCTTGTACGAGGTTTTGCAGGGCCTGGGCGACGTCGAGGTGGTGGCGCCCGAACACAACAACAGCGCCAAGTCCAACGCGCTCACCCTGCATTCGCCGCTCTACGTGCACCGTGCGGCCAACGGCTTTCGTTATGTCAACGGCACGCCGGCCGACTGCGTGCACATCGCGCTGACCGGCCTGCTGGGCTACAAGCCCGACCTGGTGGTCTCGGGCATCAACAACGGCGCCAACATGGGCGACGACACCATTTATTCGGGCACCGTGGGCGCGGCCATGGAGGGCTATTTGTTCGGCATTCCGGCGGTGGCCTTTTCGCAGACGGAAAAGGGCTGGAAACACCTGGACGCCGCCGCCGCGAAGGCGCAGGAGCTGGTGAAACACCTGATGGCATCGCTGCCGCCCAGCGGCACGGTGCACCACGACCCCTGGCTGCTCAACGTCAACATGCCCTGCGTGCCCGCCGATGAGCTGAAGGGCTTCAAGGTCGCGCGTCTGGGGCGGCGCCACGCGGCCGAGCCGGTGATCACCCAGACCAGCCCACGCGGTGAAACCATGTACTGGATAGGCGGCGCCGGCGCCGCCAAGGACGACACCGAGGGCACGGATTTCCACGCCACCGCGCAGGGCTACGCCACCATCACGCCGCTGCACGTGGACTTGACCGACCACCAGCGTCTGCCCTATTGGGCGCAAACGGCGGCGGCGCTGTCCCGCCCCCGGTGACATGAACAGCCCCAAGCCCCGCCCTGGATTTCCGGCACGCCTGCCTGCGGGTGCGCCTGCGCCGGTGGCGGCACGCCCCCAGGTGGCGGCCAAGCTGGCGCTGCCCGTCGCCAGTGGCGTGGGCCTGGATTCGCACGCGGTGCGCCAGGCCATGGTGCGCAAGCTCGCCGGCCAGGGCATAGGCCACGCCGAAGTCCTGGCCGCCATGGGCACGGTGGAGCGCCACCGTTTTGTCGATTCGGCGCTGGTGAACCAGGCCTACGAAGACACCAGCCTGCCCATCGGGCTGGGCCAGACCATTTCCAAGCCCAACGTGGTGGCCCGCATGCTGGAGCTGCTGTGCCACGGCCGGGGCCTGCCGCTGGGGCGGGTGCTGGAGGTGGGCACCGGCTGTGGTTACCAGGCGGCGGTGATGAGCCTGCTGGCCAAGGAGGTCTACAGCATCGAACGCCTGCGCGGCCTGCACGAGAAGGCGCGCGAAAACCTGCGCCCGCTGCGCCTGCCCAACCTGCACCTGCTGCTGGGCGACGGCATGTTGGGCTACGCGCCCGGTGCGCCCTACGCCGGCATCGTGGCGGCGGCTGGTGGCGAGGCCATTCCCACGGCCTGGACCGACCAGTTGGCCGTGGGCGGGCGCTTGGTGGCGCCGGCGGCCCTGCAACCGGGTCGGCAGCACCTCGTGGTGATCGAAAAAACACTTAACGGTTTGCAACAAACCGTGCTCGAGCCGGTGCACTTCGTGCCTCTAAAATCCGGGGTTGTTTGACGACCGCTGCGCCGCCCTTTTGGCATCGCGCGGCACAGGCGAGGGAATTTGCATGACAACAGGAACAACGCGGCTTGTGCTGCTGGTGGCGGCTTTGGTTTTGGCCGGTTGCACCACGCAACGGCTGGGCCAGAAGGCGCCGGTGGTGGACCGCAGCACCAGCCGTGCGCCCGCCACCACAGCCCCCGCCGACGGTGTGGCGGCAGTGCCCGTGGTGCCGCCGCTGCCCGGTGCCGAAAACGCCGGCAAGCCGGGCTACTTCACCGTGCGCCCTGGCGACACGCTGATCCGCATCGGCCTGGAAACCGGCCAGAACTGGCGCGACATCCAGACCTGGAACCAGCTGACCAACCCCAACCTGATCGAAGTGGGCCAGGTGCTGCGCGTGGCGCCGCCCGGCGTGGACCCCAGCCAGCCGGCTGCCGCCCCGGTGAGTTCGGGCACCGTGGCCGCCCGCCCGCTGAACGCGCCCGCACCGGTGGCAGCGGCCCCCGCCGCAGTCACGCCTGCGCCGGCCGCTGCACCCGCCGCCGCACCATCGGCCGACGACATCGCCTTTGTCTGGCCGGTGGCCGGTGCCGTGATCGAAACCTTCGACGAGGTCAAGAACAAGGGCCTGGACATCACCGGCAAGATGGGCGACCCGGTGTTGGCCGCCGCCGACGGCCGCGTGGTCTACGCCGGCGCCGGCCTGCGCGGCTACGGTAACCTCATCATCCTCAAGCACAACAACACCTACCTGACCGCCTACGCCCACAACCAGAACCTGCTGGTGCGCGAGGACCAGGCCGTCAAACAAGGCCAGAAGATTGCCGAAATGGGCAGCAGCGACGCCGACCGCGTGAAGCTGCACTTCGAGGTGCGCCGCCAGGGCAAGCCGGTCGATCCGCTCAAGCACCTGCCGTCGCGTTGAAGGGCGCCCAGGCCGGCGGGGGGGGCGCCGGCCTGAGACAATCGGGGCCATGAGTCATCTGCCCCTTCCCGAATCCGAAACCCCGTCTGATACCGCCCCCAGCGGCCTGCCTGCCGGCTGGCTGCGCGTTGACGCGCTCGACATCGAAGCCCAGGGCGTGGCCCGGCGCGATGATGGCAAGGTCATCTTCATCGAGGGCGCGCTGCCAGGCGAACTGGTCAGCGCCAGCACCCACCGCAAAAAGAACAACTGGGAGCAGGCCACGCTGACGGCCTTGCACACCACGTCGTCGCAGCGTGTCACACCCGGCTGCCCCCACTTTGGCCTGCATGCCGGGGCTTGTGGCGGCTGCAAGATGCAGCACCTGCACGTGGGCGCGCAGGTGGCCATCAAGCAGCGCGTGCTGGAGGACAACCTCTGGCACCTGGCCAAGGTGAAAGCCGAGATGGTGCTGCGCCCCATCGAAGGCCCGGCCTGGGGCTACCGCTGGCGTGCCCGGCTGTCGGTGCGCTATGTGGCCAAAAAAGGCACGGTGCTGGTGGGTTTCCACGAACGCAAAAGCCGCTACGTGGCCGACATGGGCGAATGCCATGTGTTGCCGCCCCACGTGAGTGCCTTGTTGCCGCGCCTGCGCGAGCTGATCGGCAGCCTGGCCGCGCGCGACACCTGCCCCCAGATCGAGCTGGCCTGCGGCGACCACACCACCGCCCTGGTGCTGCGCCACCTGGAACCGCTGAGCGACGGCGACTTGCAAAAGTTGCGTGACTTTGCCGCCACCCACGCCGAACACGGGCTGCAGTGGTGGCTGCAGCCCAAAGGCCCGGACACGGTGCACCTGTTGGACCCGGCGCCCGAAGGCCGGCAGCTGTCCTATGCGCTGCCCGAGTTTGGTGTGGTCATGCCTTTCAAACCGACCGACTTCACCCAGGTCAACCCGCACATCAACCGCGTGCTGGTGGGCCGCGCGCTGCGCCTGCTGGATGTTCAGCGAACCGAACGCGTGATCGACTGGTTTTGTGGTCTGGGCAACTTCACCCTGCCGCTGGCCACCCAGGCCGGCGAGGTGCTGGGCATTGAAGGCAGCGACACGCTGGTGCAGCGCGCCACCGACAACGCCGCGCGCAACCGCGCCGCCTCACCCCAGCGGCACTGGGCGCCCACCCGTTTTGTGGCGCGCAATTTGTTCGAGATGACGCCTGCCATGTTGGTGGCCGACGGCGCGGCCGACAAGTGGCTGGTGGACCCGCCGCGCGAAGGTGCGTTTGCGCTGGCCAAGGCGCTGGCCGACCTGCACCAGCAGTCGCTGGGCCAAGCCGAGCCGGGCACCGAGGTGGCTTTGAACGGCTGGACACCGCCACAACGCATCGTCTACGTGAGCTGCAACCCGGCCACGCTGGCGCGCGACGCCGGTTTGCTCGTGCACCAGGCCGGATACCGCTGCACCGCAGCCGGTGCGGTCAACATGTTCCCGCACACGGCCCATGTGGAAAGTGTGGCGGTGTTCGAGCGGGCGGTCTGAAAAAACAGGCTCAGTTGCTGCGCTGAGCCGGCGCGGTGGCGGGGCGCGTGCTGCCCGAACTGCCCGAATTGCCCGTGCTGCCGCCTGCCGGCCGAGTGGGCGTGGACACCACGCCCGGCGCCGGCAACACCGGTTTGATGGACGGGATGGCACCTGCCGAGGTCGGGCGCACGGCAGAGGCCGCGGCGCTGCTGCCGGCGCGCGCGTTTTGTGTGCCGCCCTTGCCCGCCGGCTCGCCGTCTGCGGTTTCGTCGATCATGGCCGGCTTGGCCTTGGGCGGCATCGACGCAATCTTGTTCTCGCGCATGTACTCGTCCATCTCTCGCCAGCCCGCAAACACCGCCGCCTTGCTGGCGCGGCTGTTGTTCTGGTAGCACTCTTCGATGCTGCGCTCGGCATGCCGGCAACCGCTGCCAATGGCCTTGCCTTCGGCCTCTTTCTGCTCGGCGAGCTGGGCAGCGGTTTCAATGCCCAGGATGCCCATGATGTCGCAGCCGCCCAGCGCCAGCACCAGGGGCAGGGCGGCCCAGCGCAGGCGAAAAAACGGACTCGACGAGGTGTTCATGGATCTATTGTCGGCCGACCCGGCATGAAACTTAAAGAAATTTCAAATGAAAAAGGGGCCCGCAGGCCCCTTGAGACGCATTGTTTGCGCCAGATCAGTCACGCTCGCCGCCAAAAATCCCCAGCAGCGCCAACAGGCTTTGGAAGATGTTGAACACGCTCAGGTACAGGCCCAGGGTGGCGCTGATGTAGTTGGTCTCGCCGCCATCGACGATGCGCTTGAGGTCGTACAGCAGGAAGCCGCTGAACACGATGATGGCCATCACGCTCAGAACGGCCATGCCCACCGGGCTGCCAACAAACACGTTGATGATGCCGCCGATCAGGATGCCGATGGCGCCGATGAAGAGCCACTTGCCCATGCCCGACAGGTCGCGCTTGATGACGCTGGACAGACTGGCCATGACCAGGAAGATGCCGGCCGTGCCGCCAAAGGCGGTCATGATCAGGTCGCTGCCGTTCTTGAAGCCCAGCACCTGCGCCAGCAGGCGCGAGAGCATCAGGCCCATGAAGAAGGTGAAGGCCAGCAGCACCGGCACACCGGCGGCCGAATTTTTGGTCTTCTCGATCGCGTACATGAAGCCGAAGGCGCCGCCCAGGAACACGATCAGGCCCATGAAGCCGGTGAGGCCTGCGGTGATGCCGGTGGAGACGCCGACCCAGGCGCCCAGCACGGTGGGCAGCATGGACAAGGCCAGCAGCCAATAGGTGTTGCGCATGACGCGGTTGCGCTGTTCGGCGCTGACCACGCCGCCGTAGCCGTCGTAAGTCTGGGTGTTGAGGTTCATGGTGTCGCTCCTGTGGTTCAAATGGGGCGGCTGCCCGGAAAAAACAAGCTCAAGCTTGCGTATCGCAAGTTTGGGCGCATTTTAGGTTGTCGTGTGGTCAAGGGTGAATTGACCCCAATCGCCGGAATGACGCCCGAACCTGCCGTCCGCTGCGGTTAAGCTTGTTGCCTTCCACAGACCCTCCCCCGCAGGAAAAGTTCATGAAAAACAAAGCCGTACTCGAATTGGCCGACGTCAAGGCCATCGCCGCCGCCGCAGAAGCCGAAGCCCTGAAGAACAACTGGGCCGTCACCATCGCCATCGTGGACGACGGCGGCCACCTGCTGTGGCTGCAGCGCCTGGACGGCGCACCCGCCATCTCGGCCCACATCGGCCCCGCCAAGGCCCACACGGCCGCCCTGGGCCGCCGTGAGAGCAAGGTCTACGAAGACGTGATCAACCAGGGCCGCACCTCCTTCCTGAGCGCACCCACCGTTCACGGCATGCTCGAAGGCGGCGTGCCGGTGATGAAGGACGGCCAGTGCATCGGCGCCGTGGGCGTGAGCGGCGTCAAGTCCAACGAAGACGCGCAGATCGCGCGCGCCGGCATCGCGGCCATCGGCCTCTGATTCGCCCAACCCACAAAAAAGCCGCCCTGGCAGCGATGCCGGGCGGCTTTTTTGCGTTTGTCTGGCGGGTCAGTCCAGCGTGATCTTCTGCGCCTTGATGAGTTGGTGCCAGCGCACGGTCTCGGTTTTGATCAGGTCGGCGTACTGCTGCGGCGTGCTGCCCACGGGCTCGATGCCGAAGTCGATCAGCTTCTGCTTCACCGCCGGCTGGTTGATGGCCGTGGCGATCTGCTTTTGCAGCGCGTTCACCACCTCGGTCGGGGTGCCGGCCGGTGCCACCACGCCCACCTGGGCCGAGGCTTCGACCTTGGCCAAGCCGAGTTCGGCGAAGGTGGGCACATCGGGCAACTGGGGCAGGCGCGTGGGGTTGGCCACCGCAAGGGGGCGGATCTTGCCGCCCTTGATGAAGCCGGCGCCGGCCGCCATGTCCACCATCATGGCCGGGATCTGGCCGCCGGCCAGGTCGGCCAGCGCGGGCGCGGCGCCACGGTAGGGGATGTGCACCATGTGCAGGCCGGCATTCACTTTGAGCAACTCCATGGCCAGGTGGTGCGGGCTGCCGGCACCGGCCGAGCCAAAACTCACGCTGCCCGGGCGGGCCTTGGCCTTGGCGATGAAGTCCTTGGCGTCCTTGGCATCCGAACCCGGGCCGGCCACCAGAATCATGGGGAATTTGCCCATCAGGGTGACGGGCAGCAGGTCTTTTTCTGGGCTGTAGGACAGCTTGGCGTACAGAGCCGAGTTGAACACCATGGTGCCGTTGTCGGCCGACAGGATGGTGTGGCCGTCGGCCACTGAGCGGGCCACGTCCGACGCCGCGATGGCGGTGTTGCCGCCGGGTTTGTTGTCCACCACCACCGGCTGGCCGATCTGGGTCGAAAGCTGCTGCCCGATGGTGCGGGCCAGGAAGTCGGAACCGCCGCCGGCTGGGTAGGGCACGACCCAGCGGATGGATTTGGCCGGGTAGCTTTGGGCCATGGCCAGGCCGCTGCCGGTGCTGAGGACCAGGGCGGCCAGCAGGCCGGTGGCGTGACGTCGATTGAGCATGGGGAGGTCTCCTGATGTGGACGGAAAAACGCGATTATGCAATGATATTACGCAATGCGTAAATATGATGCCCGTGTAAAACCCCGTTGAGCATCCACAATCCGACCATGTCCGAGCCCGCCAACAACCGCCGCCAACGCGTCCAGTCCGCCGAAACCGGCATGTCCGTCCTCAAGGCACTGGCCCGGCTGGGCGGCGACGCCAGCCTGACCGCCATCGCCGCCGCCGTGGACGAAAACGCCGCCAAGGTGCACCGCTATTTGCTCAGCCTGATCCAGGAAGGCATGGTGACGCAGCACACCGCCACCCAGCATTACCAGCTCGGGCCGGAGTCGGTGCGCATCGGTCTGGCGGCCTTGCGCCAGTGCGACCCGGTGCGCATGGGCGAGGTGGCGCTGCTGCGCCTGCGCGAGTCGCTGCAGGTGACGTGTTTCATCGCGGTCATCGGCAACCTCGGCCCCACGGTCTTGCGCATCGAGGAACCTTCGTTGCCGGTGACGGTGAACATCCGCGCCGGGTCGGTGCTGCCCTGGATGTGGTCGGCCTCGGGGCAGGCCTTTCTGGCGTTCTCTGACGACGTCGACATTCGCGCCAAGGCGCGGGCGGAGTTCGATGCGGGCAATGACGAACAGCGATCCATGCTGGCCGGGCCCGACCCGGTGGCGCGCCTGTGCCGCCAGGTGAAAGACCAGGGTTGTGCCATCGTCAACGACACCTTGCTGCGGGGCATCAGCGCGGTCGCCGCGCCCATTTTTGACGCGCGTGGCCATGTGGTGGCGGTGCTGACCGCGCTGGGCGCGAGCAACGGTTTTGACGCCCGGCCGGGTGGCAAGGTGTGCCCGCAGGTGATGCGGGAGGCCGCGACCATCAGCCACGCCATGGGTTTTGGCCCGGGGTGAACGGTGGCCGGCGGGCTTGTGAAATTACGCATTGCGTAATAAGATTATGAAATTCACCGTTGTCCACCGCTCGCCATGTCATCTCCTGCTGCCTCCCCCGCCCGTTGTCCGGTTGACCACGCCGCCCTGAGCGGCCAGCGTGACCCCGGCGGTTGCTCGGTCAGCGCGCGCGCCGCCGCCTTCAACCCCTTCGAGCCCGCCTACATGCAGGCGCCGGGCGACTACCTGCGCTGGGCGCGCGAGCAGGAGCCGGTGTTCTGGAGCCCGCAGCTCGGTTATTGGGTGGTGACGCGCTACGAGGATGTGAAGGCGGTGTTCCGCGACAACATCCTGTTCTCGCCCTCGGTGGCGCTGGAGAAGATCACGCCAGCCACGCCCGAGGTGATGGACATCCTCCAGTCCTACGGTTTTGCCATGAACCGCACCATGGTCAACGAGGACGAGCCCGACCACATGGCGCGCCGCCGCCTGCTGATGGACGCTTTTCTGCCCGAGCGGCTGGCCACGCTGGAGCCCATGATCCGTGGCCTGGCGCGCGAGTACATGGACCGTTTTGTTGACCAGGGCCGCGCCGACCTGGTGGCCGAGATGTTCTACGAGATCCCGCTGAACATCGCGCTCAAGTTCCTGGGCGTGCCCGAAGAGGGCGCCGAGCAACTGCGGCAATTCGCGGTGGCCCACACGCTCAACACCTGGGGCCGGCCGACCGAGCAGGAGCAGCTCGACATCGCGCACAACGTCGGCCGTTTCTGGCAGACCGCCCAGCACATCCTGGACGGCATGCGCGCCCAACCCGACGGCGAAGGCTGGATGTTTGAAACCATACGCCAGCACCTCAAGCACCCGGACGTGGTGCCCGAGTCCTACCTGCGCTCGATGATGATGGCCATCCTGGCCGCTGCGCACGAAACCACCTCCAACGCCACGGCCAACGCCTTTCACACCCTGCTGACACACCGGGCGTCGTGGGAGGCCCTCTGTGCCAACCCGGCGCTGATACCGAACGCGGTGGAGGAGTGCCTGCGCGTGGCCGGCTCCATCATCGCCTGGCGGCGCATCGCCACGGCCGACACGCAGGTGGGCGGTGTCGCCATTCCCCAGGGCGCGCGCCTGCTGCTGGTGCAGGCCTCGGCCAACTTCGATCCGCGCCATTTCGAGAACCCGGACGACATTGACGTGTACCGCGAAAGCGCGGTGGAGCACCTGACCTTTGGCTACGGCGCCCACCAGTGCATGGGCAAGAACATCGGCCGCATGCAGATGCGGATTTTTCTGGAGGAGTTTGTGCGCCGCCTGCCGCACATGCACCTGGTGCCGGGGCAGTCCATGAGTTACCTCTCCAACACCTCTTTCCGTGGGCCCGACGAACTGTGGGTGGCGTGGGACCCGGCGCAGAACCCGGAGCGCAGCGGCGCCGGCCAGGGCCAGGCGGCAGGTGCCTTTTTCATCGGCCCGCCGCCCAAGGCCTCGATCGCGCGCACGGTGGTGGTGCGCGACAAAAAGGCTGAGGGTGACGGCCTGTACCGCATCGTGCTGGCCGATCCTCAAGGTGGGCAACTGCCCGCCTGGTCGGCGGGGGCGCACGTTGACCTGATCGCCGGTGGCTTTCGCCGCAAGTACTCGCTGTGTGGCCAGGCCGATGACCGCTCCTGTCTGCAGGTGGTGGTGCAGCGTGAGGCCCATGGGCGCGGTGGCTCGCGCCACTTCTGCGACGCCCTCGATGTGGGCACCGTGCTGCAACTCTCAGGCCCCAAGAACCTGTTCAAGCTCGACGAGTCGGCGCGGCACTTCGTGCTGTTTGCCGGCGGCATCGGCATCACCCCGGTGCTGGCCATGGCAGACCGCCTCAAGCGCCTGGGCAAGTCCTACGCCATCCACTACGCGGGGCGCTCGCGTGCCCAGATGGCCTTGCTCGGTCGGCTGGAGCGCGACCACGCCGAGCATCTGCACCTGTACGTCAAGGCGCAGGGCCAGCGCTTGTCGCTGCCCGCCGTGCTGACGGATGTGACGGCCGACACCCGTGTCTACGCCTGTGGACCCGACCGCCTGATCAGCGAGCTGGAAACCCTGAGCGAGCAGTGGCCGGCGGGCGTGCTGCACTTCGAGCACTTCAACGCCGAGGGCGCGGCGCTCGACCCGTCCAAGGAGCACGCCTTTGTGGCGCAGCTCAAGGACTCCAACCTGGAGGTCACCGTGGCGGCCGACCAGACCCTGCTGCAAGCCCTTCAATCGGCCGGCTTCGATGTGCCCTGCGATTGCGGTGAAGGCCTGTGTGGCACCTGCGAGGTGGCGGTGCTTGAAGGCCCGGTGGACCACCGCGACAAGGTGCTGACCAAGGGCGAGCGTCAGGCCAATCAGCGGATGCTGGCGTGCTGCTCGCGCGCGGCGGGCCAGCGCATTGTGCTGGCGCTCTGACGCCCTTTATTTGGTCAGGATCAGCTTGCCCTGGCGCGTGGCCTGCAACCGGTAGCGCTGGCCTTCGTGGTCGATTTCGATCACGCGCTGGCCGCGCAGCAGCTCACTGCTGCTGATCGGTGCGGGGGCGCCTGTGGCCTGGTCTTCTCGGTCGATGGGTGCGTTCATCGGCGCAGGGGCGGGCGCCGGTGTCATGGGCTGGGTTCGGTGATGAAGCCGATCTTGCGCACGCCGGCGCGCTGCGCTGCCGCCATGGCCTGGGCCACACGTTCGTAGCGCACGGCCTTGTCGCCGCGTATGTGCAGCTCGGGCTGGGGCGTTTGTGCGCCGGCCAGGGTCAGGCGCTTGAACACCTCGGTGTCGTCCAGGCGCTCGGCGTTCCAGTAGTAGGCGCCGTCGGCGTCCACGCTCAGGCGTATGGTTTCGGGCTTGTCCTGGCTGCGCTCGTTGCTGGCGCGCGGCAGGTCGATGTTGACCGCGTGTTTCATCACCGGCACCGTGATGATGAACACGATCAGCAGCACCAGCATCACGTCGATCAGCGGGATCATGTTGATCTCGCTGAGCATCTCGTCGTTGTCGTTCTCAAAGCTGGAGAAGGCCATGTCGTGCTCCAGCGGTCAGGCTTTTTTCATGGGCACGACCTTGCCCTCGCCACCGGCACTCACGCGGGCGCCGGTGACGAAGTAGGCGTGCAGGTCGTGGCCGAAGCGGTTGAGCTTGTGCAGCACGCCCTTGTTGCCACGCACCAGGGCGTTGTAGCCCAGCACCGCGGGAATGGCCACGGCCAGGCCCAGCGCGGTCATGATGAGGGCTTCGCCAATGGGGCCGGCGACCTTGTCGATGGTGGCTTGCCCAGCCGCGCCAATGCCCAGCAGCGCGTGGTAGATGCCCCAGACGGTGCCGAACAGGCCCACAAACGGCGCGGTGGAGCCGACCGAGGCCAGCACCGCCAGGCCGCCCTGCAGCCGCGCGGTGAAGTCGTCGATGGTGTTGCGCAGCGCGCGTGTGACCCAGTCGCTCACGTCCAGCGTGTCGTGCAGCTGGGGTTTGTTCTGGCCGTCCTGGTGCAACACGTGGCGCGTGGCTTCGCGGCCTTGCAAGGCCAGTTGGCGGAAGGGGTTGCCATCGTCGTCCCCGAGCTTGTTCAGGCCGTCGGCAAAGTCGGCGCTGTGCCAGAAGCTTTCCACCTGCTGTGCCTGCGCGCGGTGGCGGCGCAGGTCCAGCGCCTTGATGAGGATGACCACCCAGCTCGCCAGCGACATGCCCAGCAGCAGCAGCGCGACGGTGCGGGTGACCCAGTCGCCTTCGATCCACACGCGGGCCAGGCCCATTGAGGTTTCCATGAACATTTACTCCAGTACAAAGTTGATTGGTACGTTGAACCACATGGCTTCGGGCACGCCGGCGCGTTTGCCCGGCACGTAGCGCCAGCGGCGCACGGTGTCCAGCGCGGTCTGGTCCAGGCGGTCAAAGCCGCTGGACTGCGCGATTTCGGCCTTGGCGGCGCTGCCGTTGGTGTCAATGAACACCCGCACCACCACCTTGCCCTGCTCGCCCAGGCGCTTGCTCAGCGGCGGGTAGGCGGGGCGCGGGTTGTTGAGGTAGTCGGCGTTGCTCGACGGCAGCTCGATGCGCGGCGGTGCGGGTGGCGCAGCAGGTGCCGGCGCGGGTGCTGGCGGCGCGGGCGCCACTGCGACGCTGACGGGTGGCGCGGGCGGCTGCGGCAGGGTGGTGCCGGTGGGAGCATTGGGGGCCGGTGTGGGATCGGCTATCGCCACCGGCACGGGTGCTGGCGGCAAGGGCGCGGGTTTCGTCGGCGTTGTCTGCACCGGTTGTGGCTTGAGCTTGGGCGCAGGTGGCGGTGGCGTGACGATGGGTTTGGCCGGTTCGATGAATTCCACCAGCACCTCGGCCGGCACCACCACCTCAACCACACGCCGCAGCAGGCCGCTTTGCAAGGCCCACAGCGCAGCGGCGTGCAGGGCCAGCACGGCGATGACGATGGTGGTGTTGCGCGAGAGCGCGGCGGGGCGGGGCAGGACCATGGGGCTCATAGTTTAGGCATTCGTCAACAGGGCCGGGCTGGCATCGCCCAGCGTGCGGCAGCCGCACAAGGCCATGGCCACTTCCAATTCGTCGCGCAACTGGCGCAGCACCTGGGCCACGCCCAGCGCGCCGTTGTGGGCCAGGCCATGCAGCACGGGGCGCCCCACCATCACCGCGCTGGCGCCCAGGGCCAGGGCCTTGAGCACGTCGGTGCCCCGGCGTATGCCACCGTCCACGATCAGCGGCACGCGGCCGGCCACGGCGCGCGCCACGGCAGGCAGCAGCTGGGCGGTGGCGGGCACGGTGTCCAGCGTGCGCCCGCCGTGGTTGGAGAGCACCACGCCGTTGGCGCCCAACGCCATGGCCTGGCGGGCGTCTTCCGGGTGGGTGATGCCCTTGAGCAGCAACGGCAGCCGGGTCTGTTCGCGCAGCCAGGCGATGTCGTCCCAGTCAGGGGCTGAGAGCAGCAACTGATCGAAGAGCCGGCTTTGGCCGGGCGCCCATTCGGCCGGCGCAGTGGTGGGTGGCAGGTGCACCGCACTCACGCCAGCCGGCAGCTTGAAGCCGTGGCGGCGTTCGGCGTCGCGCACGCCGGCCACCGGCGCGTCCACGCTCAGCACCAGGGCATCGAAGCCGGCGGCTTCGGCGCGGTGGATGAGTGACAAGGTGGTGTCGCGGCTGGGTTGCCAGTAGAGCTGGAACCACAGCGGACCACGCCCGGCGTCCTGCTGCACCAGTTGCGCGATGTTTTCCATGGGCACGTTGGACTGGGTGCTCAGCACAAAACCCGCGCCCTGGGCGGCGGCGGCCAGGGCCGTGGCGGCTTCGCCTTGTGGGTGCAAGGCGCGCTGGTGTGCCATGGGCGCCACGATCAGGGGGTGGGCCAGCTCGCGGCCCAGCAGCGTCAGGCGGGTGTGGCCGCCGGCCAGCGGGCGCAGCACGCGCGGGTACAGCGGCAGTTGTTGCCAGGCGGCCTGGTTGGCTTGAAGCGTCAGTCCATCGGCCGCACCGCCTTGCACATAGGCCCAGGTGGCGGCGTCCAGCGCGGCGCGTGCCAGGCTTTCGTGGTCGCTCAGGTTGACGGGGTGTGTGCTCATGTGTTGGCCCACATCCGCAGCAGGTTGTGGTACGTGCCGGTCAAGGCGGTGGTCTCGGCGGTCTCGCCGTGCTGCGCACGCAGGCGCAGCAGGTTCATGTCCATGTCGAACAGCAGGCGGCGTTGTTCGTCGCTGCGCACCATGCTCTCGATCCAGAAAAAGCTGGCCAGGCGCGCACCGCGCGTGACCGGCTCGACCCGGTGCACGCGGGTAGCGGGGTAGATGACGGCGTCGCCCGCGGGCAGCTTGATGCGTTGGGGGCCAAAGCTGTCCACCACCACCAGTTCGCCGCCGTCGTAGCTGTCGGGGTCGGCCAGAAACAGCGTGCAGGAGATGTCGCTGCGGACCCACTGGCCGTCGGCGTGCGAGTGCAACACGGCGCCATCGATGTGGTCGCCGTAGTGGTTGGCGTCGCCACCATAGCGGTTGAACAGCGGGTTGAAGATCTTGCGCGGCAGGGCCGCTGAAAAGAACAGCGGGTCGCGCCGCACGGCGGCCAGGACCACCGTCTGCAACTGGCGCGCGACATCGCTTTCTTGCGCCAGCTGCTGGTTGTTTTTTTGCGCCAGGGCCTGCCCGCCCGCGCTGCTGCGCCCATCCCGCCAGGGGGCGTCCTCGCCCAGCTGGGCCTGGACGCTTGCGAGTTCATCCTTGGAGAGGAGGTTTTTCAGATGCAGCAGCATGGGAGCAGGGCGCGGGCGGGCAGGTTGGTGCAGGGGCGTCCGGTCGCTCAGAACAGCGTCTTGAGCGTGACCTGGACCGTGCGGGGCGCACCGGGCGTGTAGAAGCCACGGTAGAGGGCGTCGGCGTAGAGTTTGTCGGTCAGGTTGCTGACGTTGAGCTTGACCAGGGTGGTGTCGGTCAGGTTGTACTCGGCCATGGCGTCCACGGTGACGAAGCTTTTGGCCACCAGGTGGCGAGCGCCTTCGGGGTTTTGTTTGCCACGGTAGTTCAGGCCCGCGCCCACACGCAGTTTCTGGGTCAGGCGGTAGGTGGTCCAGAGGCTGGCGCTGTGTTTGGGCGTGAGGGCCGGGCGGTCGCCTTCCACTTGTGCGCCGGTGCCGGCGGCGTTGAGCGCCACATTGCTCTGGTCGATCTTGGCGCTCGGAATCCAGGTGTGGTTGTAGAACACGTCCCAGCGCGGGTTGATGCGCCCGGCCAGGTTGAATTCCATGCCGGTGGCGTGGCGCTTGCCCGAGAGCAGCAATTGCTGCGCAGCGGTGTCGGGGTCGGTGTTGCGCTCGTTGTACTTCTCGGAGTGGAACAGCGCCACGCCCAGGGTGGTGCTTTGCTCGAACAGCTCGAACTTGCCACCCAGCTCGATATTGCGGCTCTTTTCCGGCCCGGTGTTGGACAGGGCCGCGTTGGGCGTGCCGGGGCTGAACTGGTAGGTGTCGCCCGAGGTGTTGTACGAGGTGCCGAAGGAGACGTAATAGGACGCGACGTCGCTGGGTTGGTACAGCGCACCCAGGCGCGGGCTCCACAGGTTTTCGCTGCGGCTGAACTGCCGTGCCGGTGTGACCGCGCCGTTGGCGGCGGTGGTCTCCGCCGTTTGGTAGGACGCATCAAAGCGGTCGAAGCGCACACCGCCGATCAGCTTGACGGTGTCGGTGACTGCCACCGTGTCCTGCGCGTACAGCCCGATGTTGCGCGACTGGAAGGTGTTGAACACCGGGTTGCCGCGGGTGTCGGCACGCCAGTCGCCGTTGTTGGGGTTGCCCACCGTGGTGTTCAGGCCGCTGGCGCTGCCCGCGAAGTTGTTGTTGCGCTGCGCGTCTTCGTCGTACAGGTCCACCCCGGCGATCAGCTCGTGCTTTTTGCCCAGGGCGTCGAACCGGTGGGTCAGGTCGCTTTGCAACTGGGTGATGTCGCTGATGCCCACGCGGCCTTTGGGCGCGCGGGTGACGACGGTGTCCGGCCCCAGGTTGGCGGCGGTGGTGGGCTCGCCATTGGTCTGGCCGAGGCGGATCACGCTGGCCCACAGGTCGCGCTCGTAGCGGCCATGGCGCACGCGGGTCGACAGTTCGGTGTCGTGGTCGAAGCGGTGTTTGTGGCCAAAGCTCAGGTAGGTGGCCGAGCTGTCCTGGTGGTCGCTGGCCAGGCCGTAGAAGTTTTTGGCCGGCAGCGTGGGCTGGATGACGCCGTTGCTGGTGAACCAAGGGTGGTTGTAGTTGGGGCGGCCATCGACTTCCAGGTTGTAGAAGCCGACCTCGAATTCGTCGCGCGAGCCAATGCCCCAGCGGTAGGCGGCGGCCAGGCCGTTTTTGCGGGTGGAGGCGCCATCGTTGTCCGCGTTGTGCAACATGGCGTTGATGCGCAGCGCCGAGTCCTCGCCGGTCTGTTTGTTGAAGTCGCCGGTCAGCCGGTGTTCACCGCCCGTGCCCAGGGTGTAGGTGACCTCGTTCTGGTCCATCAGGAAGGGGCGTTTGTTCACCTGGTTGACCACACCGCCGGTCGAACCCTTGCCGAACAGCATGGAGGCCGAACCCTTGAGCACCTCGACGCGGTCGTTGTTGAAGGTGTCGCGCTCGTACAGCACGCCGTCGCGCATGCCGTCCACATAGATGTCGCCCGCCTGGCCGAGCGAGAAGCCGCGCAGGCGCACGTCTTCTTCACCGGTTTCGCCGGCCAGGAAGGTGACACCGGCGGTGGTGCGCAGCAGTTCGCGGAAGTCGTCCAGGTTGCGGTCGTCGATCAGGCGCTCGGTCATCACCGTGACCGATTGCGGGATGTCGCGCAGCGCCTGTGTGCCCTTGCCGATCTGGGTGTTGGCGGTGCGCAGGCTGGATTTGGTGGCCGAGCCGTCGGCCTGCTCTTTCACCGTCACGGTGGACAGGGTGGCGGCCGCCGGCGCTGCGGGCGCTGCGGGTGCGGTCTGGGCCATGGTGTTCAAAGAGCCGGCCAGCAACATGGCGCCCAGGGGCAGCAGCGCGGGCGACGTTGTCGGTTGCATGGCGGGAACAGCGTGGGTGCGGCGATCGGTCTTTTTGCGGGACATGCGAAGGGCTCGACAGAGTGGGGTGGCGGTGGTTGTCGGCTGGCTGAGCGTCGCGGTGATCCCGATGCGTGGCTGGCTGGAAGGCGTCAGTATAAACGAAATGCGAACGATTCGCAATAAGATGCAAAGTTGTTGCGACGCACAACAAAAGCTATCGGGTTAATACCCACTATCAATAGCTGGGCGCCATAGAACAACCCTATACTTCACCCCATGGCGGAAACGCCTATCGACTTTCATCAACCCATAGGAGTTAACTCATGTCCATCATCAACGCCCTGTCCATCATCAACACCCCGGTGCAGCCGTTCAAGACCACCGCCTTCGTCAACCGCAACGGCAAGGGCGAGTTCATTGAAGTGACCGAAAAGAACCTGCACGGCAAGTGGTCGGTCCTGATCTTCATGCCGGCCGCCTTCACCTTCAACTGCCCGACCGAAATCGAAGACGCCGCCGACAACTACGCCGAGTTCCAGAAGGCCGGTGCCGAGGTCTACATCGTGACCACCGACACCCACTTCTCGCACAAGGTGTGGCACGAGACCAGCCCCGCCGTGGGCAAGGCCAAGTTCCCCCTGGTTGGCGACCCGACGCACCAGCTGACCCGCGCCTTTGGCGTGCACATCGAAGAAGAAGGTCTGGCCCTGCGCGGTACCTTCGTGATCAACCCCGATGGCGTGATCAAGACCATGGAAGTGCACTCCAACGAGATCGCCCGTGACGTGAAAGAAACCGTGCGCAAGCTCAAGGCCGCCCAGTACACCGCCGCCAACCCCGGCCAGGTGTGCCCCGCCAAGTGGAACGAAGGCGCCAAGACCTTGGCTCCCTCGCTGGATCTGGTCGGCAAGATCTGATCTTCAAGCGCTCACAGACGCTGAGTTTTGAGCGTCGGGCGCTCGGCCACCTGGTCGAGTGCCCGTCCCCCAACGCTTACCGCACCACATTCAGGAGTTCACCATGCTCGACGACACCCTCAAATCGCAGTTGCAGCAGTACCTCGGCATGCTGCGCCAGCCCATCCAAATGATCGCCTCGCTGGACGACAGCGCCACCGGCACCGAGATGCGCGACCTGCTGGACACCATCGTTTCGCTGTCCGACAAGGTCACGCTGGACACCAGCGGTGACGACGCCCGCAAGCCTTCGTTTGTGGTGGCGCGCGCCGGTGAAACCCAGGGCGTGCGTTTTGCCGGCCTGCCGCTGGGCCACGAGTTCACTTCGCTGGTGCTGGCGCTGCTGTGGACCGGCGGTCACCCGCCCAAGGTCGAGCAGGACGTGATCGACGCCATCAAAACGCTGGACGGCGACTTCAACTTCGAGGTCTACATGTCCCTGAGCTGCCACAACTGGCCGGACGGGGTGCAGGCGCTGTCGCTAATGGCCATCCTCACCCCCAAGGTCAAGACCGTGGTGATCGAAGGCGGCGCCTT
>JAUYSB010000168.1 GCA_030696525.1 Hydrogenophaga sp.
GGCGGGCGATGCGGCCACGCTGGTCAAGCTCATGCGGGTGGCCATGCTGCTGCCGGTGATCGCGCTGGCGGCGCTGCTGGCACGGCGGCAGATGCTGGCGAAGGGCGATCTCATGAGCGGCCCCCGCCCGCCGCTGCTGCCCTGGTTTGCCGTGGCCTTTGCGGTGCTGGTGGCCATCAACAGCACGGACTGGTTGCCGGCCGCGCTGGTGGGCGCAGGCAAAAGCGCCTCGCAGTGGTGCCTGATCGCCTCCATGGCCGCCATCGGCATGAAGACACACCTCAAGGACATCCTCACCGTGGGCTGGAAACCGGTGGCGCTGATGGTGCTGGAGACGGTGTTTCTGGCAGGGCTGTTTTATGCATTGATTCGCATGGCAGGTGTGCATTGACTGATAGGCGCCTGCCCATCTTGGGTCTGCAGCCAACCCGATTGCGCTGACCGCATGCGCAGTCAACCCAGCCGCTGGACGGTGGCCCCTGGCGAGCCAGCAGCGCCCGCATCCAACCTTGCCGTCGGCCTGTCGCATACGCAGCTGCTGTGGCTGGTCGGGCTGCTGGGCGCCTGGCCCGGTTTCTGGTCCGACATGATTTTTCCTGCGCTTGTCTCCATGCAGGAGGATTTGCGGGTGTCCGCCAGCGCAGCACAACAGGCGGTGTCCTTGTTTTTCATCGCCAACGCGGTCATGTGCCTGGTGCATGGCATCCTGATCGATGCCTGGGGACGACGGCGCATGGCGCTGGCGGCGCTGTCCGTGCTGTTCATCACCTCTGTTTTATGCGCACTGGCCACGCGCATTGAACACATCTGGGTACTGCGTGTGATGCAAGGCATGGTGATCGGGCTCGGGCACATCCTTTGCCGCACCATCATCCGCGACCTCTACAGCGGCGTTCAGGCGCAACACATGATTGGCCAGACCAGCATGTTGCAGACCATGGTCCCCATCTTGCTGCCGGCACTGGCAGGCTGGCTCACCGTGCAAGGCGACTGGCGTGCCGTTTTCTGGGCGCTTTCCGCCGTTGCCCTGGTGGCCACATGCGCGTACTGGCGCTGGCTGCCCGAGACTTTGCCTCCCGAGCGCCGGCGGCGGATGCATCCCGCTGCGGTGGCAAGCCAGTACCGCCAGGTGGTGCTGGACAGCCATTTTGTGCGCCCCACCATCGCGCATGGCCTCAACTGGTCTGCCATGTTCCTGTACGTTGCGGCAGGGCCGGTTTTTATCCAGCAGTGGGTTGGCCGCACGCCGACAGATGTCTACCTGGTGTTCGCTCCCATCATGCTGGGGCTGGTGGCTGGCTTGTACCTGCTGCCTCGCTGGTCACGGTGGTGGAACCAATGCGATCCCCTGCCGTCCTGCTACGCCGTGCTGTTGGTGGCGCATGCGCTGAACCTGTTGCTGGCCCTGTGGGGCCACACCGGGATGGCACTGCTGCTGCCTCTGGGTTTGTGTTCGCTGGGCATCGGCTTGTGCATGCCCGTCCTGATTGGCAGGGCCTTGCAGCCACACGCCGAGCGCTCCGGGTTGGCGGCCTCGCTGCAGATGTTCGTTCAGTACGCCTTCATGGCCGTCACCGCCGGGTTGCTTGCTCCGCACCTGTGGGACACATTGCCTGGCTTGGCATTGACCAGTGCTGCCATGTCCATGTTGAGTCTGCTGCTGACCCGAGCCGACACGCGCAGCCGTGTGGCCCAGGTCGGCGGCGGATAGACATCAGCGGAGGCCGCTTCTATGGCGCGCTGTCGTGCCGTCGCCAACGGCTGAAAGCACTGATGGACCCAAAGCCCAGCAGCGCGCCGATTTCCGTCAGCGTGTGCGTGCCTTGTTGCTCGTAGCGTTGCAGCAACTGCACGCGCGTCTGTTCCAGCAACTGACCGAACGAGGTGTGCTCCGCGAGCAGATGTCGGTGGATGGTTTTCCGATCGACGTTCATCAAGGCGGCAATCTGACCCAGCCGTGCCCGTCCTGACGGCATGAGCGCCAATATCAACTGCTGCACTTCATAGACTGTTTGGCGTGTGCCGGTAGGTGGCTGCTGCGGCAGCAATTGGCGGTAGAGCTGGCCCAACACCGGATCGGCCAGAGCGATCGGGGTGTCCAAGTTGTCGGGATCCAGGATCATTCCGTTGAGATCCTGAGAGAAGCGCAGAGGGCAGCCGAAGATTCTGCGGTGAACGCTGGTGTCAGCCGGTCCGGCATGCATGAAGCAGACCGCCCTGGCGCGCCACTCGTTGCCCAGGAAGACCCTCAAAAAGCGGTAGGTCGCGCCCACCGCCAGTTCGATCGATTGTCGGCCCGCCTCTTTGTCGAGCAGGCTCAGGCGGATCACGGCAAGTGGTCCTGACTCGTCCAGATCGATCAGCAGGGCTTCGTTATGCATGCGGCTGAACTGGATCATGGTGGCCAACGCCGCACGCAGCGTCGGCTCATCGCGTGCCAGCAGCCCCAGCGGGCCAAGGGTGGACAAGCGGCGGGTTTCGGCCAGACGCAGGCCGAAGGCTGGCTCGCCCGAAACCTCAGCGGCGATCTCCAGCAAGCGCAGCACCGAGGTTGCGGGGATGCGGAGATCGTCGGACTCGAGAACGGCCACGCTCAGGCCCACCTGCCTGAGCAGGCGGTGCGGGTCCAGGCCGTGCGAACGGGCCAATTCTGGAAACGCCTGGAGCGCGGCGCTGCGGATGAAGCTGCTTACCAAGGGTCTTCCCTATGTGCCACAAAATATCAATATCGTGCCACGAAATGTCAAACCTCTGTGGGTGCTTTCTCTACATTGGGCGGTTTGGAAAGCCACTGACATGAGCACTTCAACGAAGGACACCCCCATCTGCAACGCCATGCGTGCTGCGGGCCAATGGAACGACAACTGGGAGCCCATGGCCGAACTCGACCCCCAGTGGACCGAGCAGTTCATGGCCATGGTGAGCAGGCCGCTGAACTCCGGCGTACTGGACGCCCGGACCTTTGAGCTGATTGCGATTGCTGTCGATGCCTCGGTGACCCACATGTACGCGCCCGGGGTACGTCGTCACATACGCAGGGCGCTGGACATCGGTGTGCCGGCAGAGGAAATTGCTGCGGTGCTGCAGCTCACCAGTTCGCTCGGATTGCACACGATGAGCCTGGCCGCGCCCATCCTGGTGGAGGAGATGCGCGCCAGGACCAGCCCAGCCTCTGCCACTTGAGCAGGACGGGCAATCACATGGCACAAGTCATTCGAATGCACGAGGTCGGCGGGCCCGACGTCTTGCGCGTTGAAACCGTTCAGGTCGAGGCGCCGGGGCCAGGGCAGGTTCTCATCCGGCAGGCAGCGGTCGGCATCAACTACGCCGACACCTATTTCCGCAACGGCACCTACCCTGTGCCTCTGCCCAGCGGCCTGGGCGTCGAGGCCGCAGGTGTGATCGAAGCGGTGGGCCCTGGCGTGACGCACGTGCAGGCCGGTGATCGGGTCAGCTACACCGGGTTCCTCAACACCTTGGGCGCGTATTGCACCGAACGCTTGCTGGCGGCGGACGCCTTGATCCGACTGCCCGACGACATCGACATGCAAACCGCAGCGGCGATCTCCAACCGGGGCCTGACAGCGGCCTACCTGCTGCTGCGCCTGCACCCATTCCAGCCCGGCGACACCTTGCTGCTGCATGCGGCAGCGGGTGGCCTCGGCAGCCTTGTGGCCCAGTGGGCCCGCCACCTGGGGTTGGTGGTGATTGGCACCGTATCCACCGAAGAGAAGGCGCAGCAAGCCATTGCCAACGGCTGTGCCCACGTCATCAATTACTGTCTGGAGGACGTGGCGGCCCGGGTGCACGACATCACCAACGGCCATGGTGTGGACGTGGTGCTGGACACCGTCGGCAAGGACACCTTCATGTCGTCCATCAAGTCGCTGCGGCGTCGTGGCCTGATGGTGTGTGCAGGCACATCCAGCGGCCCCGTGCCCCCTGTGGATCCGCAAATGCTGGCCAGGCACGGCTCCCTGTTTCTCACCCGCCCGGCCTTGGCCGACTACATCGCGACCCCTTCGGAAAAGGCAGCCTTGCTGGACGCGTTGTTCACCGGCTTGCGAACAGGCTGGCTGCGCGCCGACATCGGCCAACGCTACGAGTTGGCCGAAGCCACCCGTGCCCACCATGAACTGGAGGCCAGACGGACCACGGGCGCCTCCATTTTTGTGGTGTCTGGCGAGCGCTGACGCCTTGTCAGACCCCTCTTCACGCCATCGAAACCCTCAAAAACCCAATAGGAGACACCCCCCATGAAATCGCTCTGCAACGCCATCAAGGCGATCGCCTTGGCCGCCATCGGCTGCCTCGCAGTGGCCGCAACCCCCGCGGTCGCTCAGGACAAGTACCCCGATCGACCGGTACGCATCGTCGTGCCCTGGCCCGCAGGCACGGGTATCGATGTCCAGATGCGCGCGTTTTCGCAGGCCTTCTCTGAACAACTGGGTGCGCCGGTCGTCGTCGACAACCGCCCTGGCGCGGGCAGTCTGGTGGGATACGAATCCGCGGCGCGTGCAGCTGCGGACGGCTACACCCTGTTTGCTGGCACCAATGCGCAATTCATTCACCAGTACCTCATGCCCAATGCCAAGGTGGACATGCTCAAGAGCATGGAGCCGATCTCGTTGCTGTTTGTCATGCCTCAGGTGCTGGTGGTGGCATCCAACAGCCCAGCCAAGGACATGCAAGGTCTTGTCGCCATGATCAAGGCGCAGCCGGGCAAGTTCAACTACGCCTCTGGCGGAGTGGGGTCGGGCGCGCATGTGCTGTCGTCCGCCATTGCCACGCGCAATGGGCTGAACCTGGTGCATGTGCCGCTGGGCGCAAACGCTGCCGGTGATCTGCCTGCCATGTTGGCCCGAGGTGATGTGCACTTCACCATACCTATCGCAGGTGCGGTGGCTCCGCTGATCAACATCGGTGCAGTGCGTCCTCTGGCGGTCACCTCTCGCGCCCGCCTCAAGCAGCTGCCCAGCGTGCCGACGCTGGCCGAAGTGTTCGGCAGCGAGCGCTATGCGACCGACAGCTGGAACGGGCTGTTTGTGCCCGCCGGCACGCCGGCCCCTATCGTGGAGAAGCTGTTTGCGGTGGCCCAGCAGGCCGTCAACAGCAGCCAACACCTCGCCTCGGCCGACAAGCTTTTCACCACGGCACAGGCCAGCCAGAGCCCCAAAGCGTTTCGCGAGTTTCTGAACACTGAACTGGACAAGTGGCGAGACATCGTCAAGGACTCCGGCGCCAAGCTGGAGTGATCGCCTGAAAGTCAAGGCATGGCGCATGGGCAGGTTGACGGCTGCTGCAGTCACCTGCCGCACCCTGGGCATGGCCACTCTTTCAAAAGAAGCCTGGTTTCATCGCGAGCCACATGAGCGCCAGGCAGCCTTCAGTGCCTTTCTGTCCATCTTTTAGGCGCTGATCTTCCGCGTCACCTCTGGCACGAGGCGCGTCCACCAGGCGTCTCATTGATCAGCTGACTGAGCGTGCGCAGCCCAGTCACGCCCAGCTCACCGCCCTTCTTGTCTCACGCCTTGCTCCCTGCCGCTGAGCCGCAACCTGGCGGTACGCGTCCACCAGTGACGGACCACCCTTGGCCAATCGAAGCGCATGCGCGATCTGCCGCTTGCTGATTCGTGGCGACTTCATGCCCTTTCATTGACCCCTTCGGATCCTCACGAAGCACAGGTCTTTCTGTGTCTGAGATTTCAGTGCGCTCACAAGGGGTGCCCATAGCTCACTTCAGACCCCGTGGATTTATTCGCTCATCAACTAACTCACTCAGAAAATGAAATTGGACAGATAAATGATGGACCGTGAAACTGACGCCGACATTCACACCAAAAAGGTCATACACATGTCTGAACACACCCTGCTGGATTCGATTTCGCTGCACCCCTTTGATGCTGCGCTGGGCGCCGAAGTGCGCGGCATCGATCTCAATCAACCGCTCTCCGACGAATTGGTCGAGGCCGTGCGCGCCGCCTGGGCTGAACATCTGGTGTTGCGCTTTCGGGGCCAGCACAACTTGACGCTGGAAGGACAGATCGCCTTTTCCCGCCACTTTGGTCGACTCGACAGCCGGCCCCAGGCCAGCATGGCAATGAGCGAACAACACAACGCACTGCCGCCCGAAATCACCGTGATCTCCAACGTCAAGGTGGATGGCAAGCCGCTGGGTGCGCTGGGTGATGCCGAAGCTGTGTGGCATGCCGACATGACGTACAACGAGCACGCGCCCAAGGGCGCATGCTTGTTTGCCAAAGAGGTGCCACCCACCGGGGGCAACACCCACTTCGCCAACATGTACGCGGCCTACGACGCACTGGATCCAGCGACGCGTCGGTACATCAGCTCCCTGCAATGCATCCACGACGCCAGCCGCAACAGCGCAGGGGAGTTGCGCCTGGGCTTTGAGGACATCACCGATCCCCGTCGGACCGTTGGTGCCACACACCCGCTGGTGGCAACACACGCTGTCACTGGCAAGTCCTGCCTGATGCTGGGCCGCCGCCGCAATGCGTACGTGGTGGGCTTGTCACTGGAGGACAGCGAGGCCCTGCTCGACCACCTTTGGGCGCATGCCACGCACGCACGTTTTACCTGGGCGCAGGTCTGGCAGAGCGGCGACCTGCTGATGTGGGACAACGCCTGCACGCTGCACCGCCGCGACGCATTCGATCCGAGTACCCGTCGCCTGATGCACCGCACCCAAATCGCTTCGCATTGAGTTCACTGGCTGTGGTCAAAACACACACTACAACGGAGACAAAATGAACATTCGACGCAAACTGCTCATGGCGACCGCCGCCGGGGCGCTGTTCCTGTCACTGCCCACATGGGCTCAGACCGCTACCAAAACCTACGCACTCAAACCAGTCAAGATCGTGGTGGCCGGCCCACCCGCAGGCGGGTCAGACACGATGGCGCGGCTGATTGCTGCCGAATTAACGCCTGTGCTGGGCCAAAGCGTCATCGTGGAAAACCGCGCTGGCGCGGGCGGCATCATCGGCACCAAGTACGTTGCGGACGCTGCGGCCGATGGCCACACCTTGCTGCTGGGCCACGTGGCCACCAACGCCATCGTTCCAGCCCTGGTGGTCCCACGGCCCTACGATCCGGTGAACGACTTTGAGCCTGTGGTTCAGATCGGTACCGCTCCCGACCTGTTGGTGGTTCCATCCAAGAATGCCCCCAAAAACCTGGCCGAGCTGCTGGCCCGTGCCAAGCCCGACAACCCACTGACGTATGGCTCGCCTGGCGTTGGATTGCCTCAGCACATCCATGGCCACAGCTTGTCGCGGGCGTCGGGCGCGGCCATGCGGCACGTGCCTTACAGGGGCAGCTCGCCGGCCCTGATCGATGTGATCAGCGGACAGATTTCGATGATGTTTGTCACGCCCGGCGCTGCGGCACCTTTCATCAAGAGCGACCAGGCGCGTGCCCTGGCTGTGGCTTCGAGTGAACGCAGCCGCTTCTTTCCCGATGTGCCCACGCTGCAGGAGTTGGGGCACACAGGCGTTGAGCAGCAGGTGTGGTTTGGCATTTTTGCGCCGGGGCTCACACCCAAGCCTGTGATCGACCTGCTCAACGCGGAGATTGTGAAGATTCTGGCCAAGCCTGAAGTTCGCGCCAAGCTTGAGGGCATCTACACCGAGATTGCACCGCCACACAAGGCGGATGTGTTCAAGGCCTTCGTCAAGGGTGAGGCCGACAAGTGGATCGGCATCATCAAGAAGTCGGGCATCACGCCTGAGTGATGCGCTCTTCCATTGCACTCGCCTCATCGAAACCGCATGTTCTGCCCCTGGGCCGCGCGCCCATTGGCGAACCGCTGCATACACAACGACCGATTCAATGAAACTCATGTCCTACCTCCATGCCGGCCTGGCTTCCTATGGCGCCTGGACACCTGCCGGCATCCACGATCTCGGCGGCCAGTTCCGTGTGACCTGGCCCGACCTGCAGGCCGTGATCGCATCAGACGCGGCGCTTGCCTTGGCTCGCCACCACATCGAGCAGGGTGCCAAGACCTACCTGGATGCGGCTGACATCGTTACTCTGCCACTGTTGTCGCGGCCGGCCAAGATCTTCTGCATCGGTGTCAACTACGCCGACCATGCCCAGGAAACCCAGATCGCCGCTGCGCCGCACCCAACGGTCTTCATGCGATTTGCCGACTCCCAGGTGGGGCACGGGCAGCCGCTGGTGATGCCCATGGAGTCTGAGCAGTTGGACTTCGAGGGCGAGATGGCCGTGGTGATCGGACGCGGCGGTCGGCGAATACCGCGCGAAAAGGCCTGGGAACATGTCGTGGGTTGCGCCTGCTACAACGACGCGTCGGTGCGTGACTGGCAGTTCCACAGCAGCCAGTGGGGCCCTGGCAAGAATTTTCACCACACGGGGGCCTTTGGCCCTTGGCTGGTAACCCGCGACGAAGTAGACCCGAGCCTCAAGCCCTTGACGCTCACAACCCGCCTGAATGGGGAAGTGATGCAGCAGGCGAGCACCGAAGACATGCTGTTCGATGTGCCGGCGTTGATTGCCTATTGCTCCACCCTGTTGCCGTTGCAGCCAGGCGACGTCATCGTCACGGGCACGCCAGCGGGCGTGGGTATGTCCCGGCAACCTCCGCTCTATTTGCAAGCGGGCGACGTGGTTGAGGTCGAGATCACCGGGCTGGGTTGCCTGCGCAACACCGTGGTGCGGGGGTGACGGGATGATGACCAAAGGCAAGACCATGACACTCAGCAGCACCCAGCGTGTGCATCTGGGTCTGGAGGCTGCGTCCACAGTGCGACAGGAGGCGCAGGCCCAGGGAGCGCAACGGGTGTTTGTCCTGGCCGGTCGCACGCTGGCCGCTGACACCGACGTGGTGCGCGCCATCGAGGCTGAGTTGGGGCCTCGCCATGCCGGCACCTGGACGGGCGTCACGCCGCATGTTCCGCGGGCCGATGTGCTGGCGGGTGCAGCAGCGGCACGCGCCGTGGGTGCCGACATGCTGGTGGCCGTGGGCGGGGGGTCGGTGGTGGATGCCGCGAAGGTGGTCAACCTGTGTCTGCGCCACGATGTGTTGCAGTCGGAAGAACTCGATCGCTTCGCCATCGGGATCTCCAAGGGCGGGGGATGGCAGCGTCCCAGCTTCGAAGGCCCCGACCTGCCCCTGGTGTGCGTGCCCACCACCTTGTCGGGTGGTGAATTCAGTTCCTTGGCTGGTGTCACCGACGAACGCAGCCGCAAAAAACAAGGCATCAATCACGCGCACATGGCACCGGTCGCCATCGTTCTCGATCCACGCATCACTGTTCACACGCCGCAATGGTTGTGGTTGTCCACCGGTGTGCGCTCTGTTGACCACGCCACCGAAACCCTGGCCTCGCAGCACTCCGATATGTACTGCGATGGCATGGCCGACAGCGCGCTGCGCCTGCTGAGCGAAGGCCTGCGCAGGGTGCACCACAACCCCAACGACATGGAGGCGCGACTGATGTGTCAGGTGGGCACCTGGCAGTCCAAGATCCCCACCATGTCGGGCGTGCCCATGGGAGCCAGCCACGCGATCGGTCATGTGCTGGGCGCCCTGTGCGGTGTGCCCCATGGCTACACCTCGTGTGTCATGGCGCCCAATGTGCAGGCCTGGAATGCGCCCGAGGTGCGTGACCGGCAACGCCGCATCAGCGCCGCGCTCGGCGCGCCAGGCCGGCCGGCAGCAGCGCTGCTGGATGAACTGATCCGCTCCTTGGGGCTGCCGCGCAGTCTGGCTGAGGTGGGCGTCCCGCGTGAGCGACTGCAAGCCATTGCCGATGCCACGCTGGAAGACCTCTGGGCGGCCACCAATCCCAGGCCGCTGCGCAGCAGCGGTGACGTGATGGAAATTCTCAGGTCAGCTTGCGTTTGATGGCGGCAACACGTCAGCCGCGTGCTGCGGCCACCTGTTTGCACAGTGTCAGAAAGGCCGTCAGCACTGGGGGCGGTGCGCGGTGGGCCAGCACCGTGGTGCAAATGCGCCGATAGGCTGAGCGGCTGTTCAGCTTGCGGTGCGCCAGCCCGTCCAGGCTGGCACGCTCCACCAGTGATTCGGACAACACCCCCACGCCCAGTCCGGCATGGATCAACCCCAGCATGGTGGCCACCTGAGCCACCTCGTAGGCAGGGGCGAAGTCGGCTCCCAGTGCGCGGTACTGCTCATTGATGGTTTGGCGCAGATTGCTGCGGTTGTTCACTGCGACCTGCGGGTAGGCCTGCAGGTCCGACCAGCGCACGGTCTTCTTTTGTGCCAGTGGATGTGCCAATGGGAACAAGACCACCAGGTAGTCCTTGAACAAGGGCACAGACACGAGGTCGCTGTCGGTGTGCATCGCGGGTGTGAGCGCGATATCGGCCTTGCCCGCACGCACCATCTCAAGGCAGGTATCGGACAGCTCGTCGTGTATGCGGATTTCCACGTCTGGGTGCTGTGGGCCAAAGACCTTGAGCACCTGAGGAATGAAGCCCGCCGCGATGGATGGACCTGCAGCGATGCTCAGACGCCCCCGTTTGCCGGCGGCGTATTCTTTGATCCGCACCTGGGTGTGGAGCACGCTGTCTGACAAGTGTTCGGCCAGGCGCTGAAACTCCAGCCCCACATCGGTCAGGCTGACCTGCCGCGTCGTGCGTTCAAAGAGCTTCACGCTCAAAGTCTCTTCGAGCCGCTTGATGGTGGCACTCAGCGCCGGCTGAGACAGGTGGCATGCCACCGCAGCCTGGCTGAAACTCAGGCTGCGTGCCACTGCCAAAAAGACCTCTATCTGTCGGAATGTGATGTTCATGGATGGGCTTTGCACCACACGGCGGTCGCCGGTGTCCGGAGGGTTGTTTGTGTCACGTTGGCAGGCGCCTGCCACGCCTGACCATGTCCTCGAATTCGTCCACCGGCACCGGCGGGCTGAACAGGTAGCCCTGGACCATGTCGCAACCCTGCTCGCGCAGGTACTGCAGCTGGGCGTGGGTCTCCACGCCTTCGGCGATCACTTCCTGGCGCAAGCTGTGGCCCAGGGTGATGACCATGCGGGCGATGGCCGCGTCCTCCGGATCCACTGTGATATCGCGCACGAAGGACTGGTCGATCTTGAGGCAGTCCACCGGAAAGCGCTTGAGGTAACCCAGGCTGGAGTAGCCGGTGCCGAAGTCGTCGAGCGCTACCCGCGCGCCAATGGCCTTGATGTCGTGCAGCACCTGCAGCGTGCGCTGCGGGTCGTTCATCACCGCACTCTCGGTCAATTCCAGCTCCAGCAGTTCGGGCGGCAGGCCGCTGAACTGCAACTGCTGGTCGACAACCTGCGCGAGCTTGCCCGACTGGAACTGGCGGGCCGACACGTTGACCCCCACCACCAGCGGCCCCAGACCCTGTTCCTGCCAGCGCCGTGCGTCGACGCAAGCCGTCTTGAGCACCCATTCGCCTATGGGCACGATCAGTCCAGTCTCTTCGGCCACGGGGATGAATTTGCCCGGTGGCACCAGGCCGTCCACCGGGTGTTTCCAGCGGATCAGCGCCTCGGCGCCGACGATGCGGCCTGTGGCGATGTCGCAGCGGGGTTGGTAGTAGAGCACCAGCTGGTCATGGTCCAGCGCGCGGCGCAGGCCGGTCTCCAGCTCAATGCGCTGGCTCAGGCGGGCGTTCATGTCCACCGAGAAGAATTCGAACTGCTCACGCCCGTTTTCTTTGGCGCGGTACATGGCGATATCGGCGTGCATGATCAGGTCGCTGGGCAGTTCGCCGTCGCGGGGTGCCAGCGCAATGCCCAGGCTGCCCGAGATCGTCAGTTCGTGCCCCTTGGCCAGCAGGGGCTTGGCGAGGGCCTTGAGCAGCGCGTCGGCCACCAGCGCGGCGTCGGCTTCGGATGCAATGTCGCTGAGCACCACCAGGAATTCGTCGCCACCGAGCCGGGCCACGGTGTCGATATCGCGCACCTGTCGGCTCAGGCGCTGCGCCACCTCGATCAGCACCATGTCCCCCGAGCCATGGGTGAGGGTGTCGTTGATGACCTTGAAGCGGTCCAGGTCCAGCAGCATCACCGCCACCTGGCGTTGGTTGCGCCGGGCCTGGGTCACGGCACGTTCGATGCGGTCCACCACCAGCATGCGGTTGGCCAGGCCGGTCAGTGGGTCGTGACTGGCGGCATGTTCCAGTTCTTGTTCGTAACGCTGCTGTGCGGCGCGGGCCTCGTGGAGTGCGGCCACCATGCTGTTGAAACGCTGGCTCAGCCGCGCCAGCTCGGCCGTGGCGCCGGTCGGAACCACTTCGTGGGTGTGACCAGACGCCACCGATTCCGTGGCCAGCTCCAGCTCCTGAATGGAGCGCCGCATGGACTGTGCAAAACGCCAGGCCATGAACACGCCCAGGCCCAGGCTGGCCAGCACGGCCACGGTGTTGATGAGCAAGGCCTGACGCAAGGGGCCTTCCAGCACCGCCTCGGGCACCGACGCGGTGACCGAGTAGCCGGTCTGGGCCGAGCGCGACATGGCCGCCACGGACATGCGACCCTCAAGCGTGCGGCCTTCGCCCAGGCGCTCGGCGGGGCCTTCCAGCCACTCCTGGACTTGCGGCGCAACTTTTTTGCCAATGAAGGCCTTGGGGTTGAGCTTGCGACCGGCGATGGTGCCCTGGCGGTCGTAGATCACGGCGATCCAGCCGTCGGGGAATATCTGGTTGGCCAGCAAAGCGTTGATGTGCTCGGCGTAGATGCCGGCGGTCAGCACGTAGGCGACCTTGCCGTCCACGCGCACCGGCACGTCCACCGGGATGAGCACCTTTTGGGTGACGGTGCCCACCACAATGTCACCGATGGCTGACCGCCCGCTGGCCACAACCGCCGCCTTGCGGGTGACATGGTCGGTGCGAGGCAGGGGCGTACCGAAGGGCTCCCTGGTGCTCAGCAGAATCTGTCCTGCCGGGTTGTAGAGTTGCAAAACGTCCAACAGTGGCATGGCCTGTTGCGCGGCAAGCATTTTGCGATGGACACCGGCCAGGTCGCCTCTGGCCAGTTCGTCGCTGGTCGCGGCGAGCAATTCGAGGTTGCGTTGTGCCGACAGCAACTGCTGGTCCACCAACTGGTTCATGGCACGCACGCGGCCGAGCAGGTCCTGGTCGGCCGCATGGCGCTCGCGCTGGTAGCTGCCGTAGGTGGTCAGCAACAGGGCCAGAATCCCGGGCACCAGGGTCAACAAGAGCAGTGCGGTCAGGCTCAGAGAGCGGAGGTGGGCTTTGAGCATCGGTGTGTCTTTTTTGCGCAGGGGCGGGCGCTATGTTGGGTCAATCGCCATTGCTGTGCAAGGTCAAATCAATCGGCTGTGCCGCACGGCTTGGCGGCGCCTGCCATCACGCGGTTGCGCCCACCTTCCTTGGCCTGGTAGAGCGCCTCATCGGCGCGCTTGAGCGCGGCCTGAATGTCCTCGTCGCCGCTCTGCCAGAAGTCGACCCCCAGGCTGGCGGTGACCGCCAACGTCACGCCGCTGGGCAAGGCCACGGGCGCCGCCTCGATGGCCTTGCGCACCCGCTCTGCCACTTGCAGAGCACGTTCTGCGTCGGCATCGGGCAACAAGGCCGCGAACTCTTCGCCACCCATGCGCGCGGCCAGGTCCTGCTCACGCAGGCTGGCCCGAAAACGCTGCGCGACGGTGCTCAGCACCACGTCGCCGGCATCGTGGCCATGCTCGTCGTTCACCCGTTTGAAGTGATCGAGGTCCAGCGCCAACACCGCCAACGGCCGTTGGGACTTGTGGGCCAGGCGCACAGCCTGTTCGGCTTCGAGCGCGAAGCAGCGGCGGTTGGCCAGCCCAGTGAGCGTGTCGGTCGATGCTTCCAACTGCAGACGCTGCTCGCGCTGGTAGCGTTCGCTGATGTCAACCACCACCACCAGCCAGCAAGGCTGGGGGTGGCCTTCGAGGTCGTTGATGTCCGTGCGGTGCAGCTCGGCGTGTATGGGCCCGCTGCGTGTCATCAGCTCCACCACCTGGGTGTCCAGCGCCGAGTCGTGCCAGTGCTGCAGCGCCGCGTCGCTCTTGAACAGCCGCGACATGGGCTGTCCTTCGGCCGCCAGCGCCCCAAACATCTCGATCATGGCGGTGTTGCTGCGCAGCAGTTGGCTCGATGCGCGGTCCACCACCGTCAGCGGCACGGGCAACTCCATCAACACCTTGCGCGTGACCTGGGCATGGGCACCCAGCATGGCCTGCGCCCGCCAGCCCTTGCGCAAGGCGTGCAGGCCCCAAGCCCAGACTCCCAGCAGCAGCACGGTCAGGCCGAGGTCTATCCAGGTGCTGCGCCACCAGCCGCCGAGGTAGTCGTTTCGGCTCATGCCCACCAGCAGGCTCAGGCTGCCGGTGCTCAGGGCAAAGGGAAGGTCACGCCGCACGGTCAGGCGCAACGTGTTGTCGATGGTTGAGCGCAACATGAAGCTGCCAGGCCCAGGGCCAGGTGTTGAAAAATCCAGTTCGGGCACCGTCTGTCCCTGGTTGAGGGACAGTGGCACCGGTTTTCGCAGGAGCAAGGTGTTGCGCGAGTCGATCAGGGTGACGTTGTGTTCCGGGCCCAGTTGGGGCACGTCGAACACATGGTCCAGCACGGCCAGGGGCTCCAGCAGCACGGCCACCGCTTCCAGGGTTCCATCGGAGCTGCGGATGGCGCGGCTGATGAGCAGGGCAGGTGCGTTGGCCAGGCTGCGCGTGAAGCGAACGTCGGCCTGTGCTGCGCCGCGTTCGGTGAAGCTGTGCATGATCTCAGGCAGGCCCACCAACCGGCTGACGAGGTCGGGGTCGGTTTCGGCCACGGCACGGCCCTGGGCGTCCAGCAGCAGCAACTCGATGCCTGGCGTCAATTCGTTGTAAAGCCGGCGTATGGCGCGCAGATCATCGCTGCAGGCCAGCGCACACGGACCGCCAAGCTGTCGGCTGCGCCGCACCACTTCGCCGATGGCGTTGGAGATGGAGCGGTTGGTGGCAAACAAGTCCACCACGCCACGCTCCACCTGTCGGGCGGTGTCCGACAGGTGCCGATAGGCCTGTTGTTCTGCTGCGTGGTAATTGCCCCAGGTCTGGATCAGCATGAGACCGATCGCCCCCCACAACACCGCGCTCAGAACCCAGGGGGTCAAACGTCCGTGCGTGGCGCTGGGTGGCAAGGTGACTTCGGCCAAAGTTTTTCGGAAAAGAAAGGTGGTGAGCACGGCAGAAGGTGTCCGGTGGTGGATTCAATGTTGTGTCTGGTCACGCACCAGGTTGCGACCATCGCGCTTGGCGAGGTACAGCGCTGCGTCGGCGCGGGACAGCAGTGCTTCGACACATACGTCGTCGACCATCAAGCTGCTGACCCCTACGCTCACGGTCACGCCTTGAGGCGCGGCTTCGAAGCCATGCGCGGCCACTGCGTGGCGCATGCGCTCGGCCAGTTGGCGCGCGGCCGCCAGATTGGCGGCGGGCAAAAGAACGATGAATTCTTCGCCGCCGTAGCGGCCCAGCAAGTCCACCGTGCGCATGGAGCGGCGCAGCACCTGCACCAGGTCGGTGAGCACCTGGTCGCCGACTTGGTGCCCGTAACCATCGTTGATGCGCTTGAAGTGATCCACATCCAGCAACAGCAGAGCCAGCGGCACGCCATAGCGTTGCCAGCGTAAAACCTCTCGCTTGCTGGCTTCGATGACCGTCCGCCGTGCCATGGCGCCGGTCAGGTCGTCGTGGGTGGCCAGGTACTTGAATTCATCTCGAACCCGCTCACTGGCCATGAACTGGCACCCGATGCTCAGCAGCATCAGCGAAAACACCGACACCAGCAGGTACACCGACTGGATGAGCGAGGCGTCAAAACGTTGGGTGTCTGCCGAATACACCCACATGACGGCGATGGCGCGCGCGACCAGTGTCAGCAGCTGAGCCACCACCACAGCCGCCATGAATCTGCCGGCAAACCCCCGAGCCCATCGGAGCAGCACCAGAAGGTGCGTTGCCAAGATGGCAGTGCGCAGCCCGCCCAACAACAGCATCCGAACCCGGTAGTCCTGCTGAACAAGGTTGAACCAGGCCAGCAACAACAGGTTGGCGACACACAAAAGCGCCCAGAACCGTCCATGCGTTCGAACGCCCAGAAAGCGCTGGCTCCCCATCAGGAACAAGACCTCGCCAGCGAGCAACAGTGCGTGACCTCCGAGTGCCGCCAGGGCCGGCGGCACCACAGCTTCGAGGCTGTAGGTGAGGGCGGCTGCACCACACAACAGTGGGGCGAACCCCCAGAGCAACAGGCCCGGAATGTTGGCTGGGTAGTTGCGTCGCACACCCAGCAAAACGACACCCATGGAAGCACCCAGCAGGGAAGCCACCAACACCACGGAGCGCAGATCAAGAGAAATCACAAGAGACTCAACACTTCAGGAAACAGAGGCCTGTGTCGACAGCGAATCTTGGTCAGCCAGGCAAGCGGCGTCTGCAAGACAGGCCCTGAGCGCTTCGATGCCGAGCGGCCTAGAGAAAAACCAACCTTGGGCAAACTGGACACCGCGCGCCCGCAGGTAGGTGGCCTGCTCCGGGGTTTCCACCCCTTCGGCCACCATTGACAGATTGAGCGATTTGGCCATTTCGATGATGTGCGCCACCACATGGCTGGTCACGCTCGCCGTGCCGATGGTCTCCACGAAGGCCTTGTCGATCTTCATGCAATCGACCTCCAGGCGGGTCAGGTAGGAGAGGCTGGAATAGCCGGTGCCGAAGTCGTCAATGGCCACCGGGATGCCCTGGGCGCGCAACGCCATGAGGTTGCGCTTGACGAGGTCCTGGTCCATGAACACGCGCTCGGTGGCCTCCACATGCAGCGCGCCACGATGCACAGCCATGTTGACGACCCATTCGTGCAGGCGTCCTGGCAGGTCGGCGCGGTTGAAATCTTCCGCCGAGAGGTTGACCGCGATGTAGAAATCGGGATGGTCGCGCAGAAACGGAGCGGCATCGCGTGCCAGCAGGGCCAACACCTTGTCGGTCACCTGGCGCATCAGTTGGTGGCGTTCAGCCACCGGAATGAAGATGTCGGGGCTGACCAACTCGCCGCCGTCACGGCGCCAGCGCAGCAGTGCTTCGGCACCCACAAAGGCATCGGTTTGCAGATCGACGATGGGCTGGTAGACCAGGAACAAATCGTTGTTGCTTGGGGTCAAGGCCTGGCGCAGGGCCACGGGCATGGACGATTGCTGGCGTGTGTACTGCAGCAACACCCACAGCAGGGTCAGACCGGTGGCGATGCCCAAAGGCGACAAACCCAGTGCGATGCGCTGCCAGTGGTGCTGCATCTCGCTGGCCGGAATGGCAACAAACGCCGCGTAGTCGTAGTGCGGGGATCGGTGGATGGCCACCATGGTCTGGCCATGCATGCGGCTTTTTTCGTAGGCATCGCCCATCCACTGCCGCCAGGCTGGATCGAAACGGCCTCGCGCCATGAGCGCCCGCTGTTGTGTCCAGCCCAGCACCCCAACGGTCAGCTCCGCGTCCCTAGTGGACACGTCCAGCACGGACTGTTCATGGATTTGTGCGGTGATGCCGGTCTTGGCGTCGCTGATCACCAGCAGCCTTGAGTCGGGCAGCAAGGGGTGTTGAACGCCGATGCGAATCACGTTGCCGACGCCACTCACATAGCTGGGCACGCCCAGGTCAATGGGCTTGTCCCCGAACGACGAGCACAGCAACTCGTTGCCACTGGCGTAGCCCACATCGATCAGCATGTTGGAGCGGACCACCATCCTGCGCATGAGATCCATGTGGCGCTCGCTGCAGGCCACACCGTCGGGCGATGTGCCCAGTTCGGCAAAGGCAGACCGCATCTGCTCGCTGACGCGGTGGGTGCGCCGCAACACATCGGCAGCGATGGACGCCGCGCGCTCTTGTTGCTGGCTAGCGCTCACGTACCGAGCGGCATAGATCACTGCCGCGCAGGGGCCCACGATGGCAGCCAGTGCCAGCAAGTAGACCCAAAAGAGTCGGAGCCGCTTGAGGTACATGGTCTGGCAGGGTGTTCGGTGAGTGCCGAGGCAGCGGCCGCGTGTGGACGGGCCGACAAGCCTCGCGACGCGGGACGCGCCTTCAGCCCTGTCTCAGAACGACGACCAGTTGTCGTCCGCCCCGCCGGACTTGGCGCCGCCGTTTGGCAGAGCGCCGGTGGCTGCGGCGGTCCGAGGTGCGCTCAGCGCGCCGGGCTTCTTGGGCGACGCCGGTTTTTTGGACACAGGTCGGCTTTCGACGGCGTGGTGCATGGCCGGTTCGCGGCGGGGTGCCATGCCGGTGTCGTTGCCCGAGAGTTTGAACACCGCCACGGTCTGCACCAATTCGTTTGCCTGGCCGCGCAGGCTGCTGGCCGCCGCCGCCATCTCTTCCACCAGTGCGGCGTTCTGCTGGGTGGCCTGGTCCATCTGCTGCACGGCCTCACCGATCTGGCCCACACCAGCGCTTTGTTCGCTGCTGGCTGCGCTGATTTCTCCCATGATGTCGGTTACACGGCGGATGCTGCTGACCACCTCGCTCATGGTGCTGCCTGCCTTGTCTACCAGGGCACTGCCTTGTTCCACTCGGCCCACGCTGTCGGTGATCAAGTCCTTGATCTCTTTGGCCGCTGCCGCGCTGCGCTGCGCCAGGTTGCGCACTTCGCCAGCCACCACCGCAAAACCCCGACCCTGTTCACCGGCACGTGCCGCTTCCACGGCGGCGTTCAAGGCCAGGATGTTGGTCTGGAAGGCGATGCCGTCGATGACCGAAATGATGTCGGCGATCTTGCGCGAGCTGTCGTTGATGCCCTTCATGGTGTTCACCACCTGGGCCACCACTTCACCGCCTTGCAGGGCCACGGTAGACGCGCTTTGTGCCAACTGGTTGGCGGTCTGGGCGTTGCCGGCGTTCTGCTTGACGGTGGAGCTGAGCTCTTCCATAGATGCGGCGGTTTCTTCCAGCGCGCTGGCCTGTGCTTCGGTGCGAGCGCTCAGGTCCTGGTTGCCTTCGGCGATTTGGGTGCTCGCCACCGAGACCGAGTCCGAGCCCTGGCGCACGCGGTTGACGATCTGGCTCAGGTTGTCTTGCATGGCGCTCAGGGCCTTGAGCACGGCAGCCACCTCGTCCTGGCCGCTGGTGTCCACCGAGCGTGTCAGATCGCCCTGGGCCACGGCCTCGGACAGGTCCACCGCCTGCTGCAGCGAGCGCGAGATGCCGCGCACCAGCAGGTAGCCAAAAATCACGGCAAAGCCAATGCCAAAGACCATGGCCCCGATTGCCAGGGCACGCGCCTGGCTGTGGCGCGCGACGGACAACTCGTATTCCTTCTTGGCCTCATCGAACTGGAGCTGGACCAGGGCCACGATGTTTTTGCGAACGTCCTCATACAGCGGTGCCACCTTGTCGTTGTTCAAGCGCCGGGCTTCGTCGAGGTTGTTGGTTCGCAGAGCTTCTTGCAACGGACGGAAGCCATCCGCACCAAAGCGCTCGCGCGCCGCTTCAAACTGCTTAGCCAGTTGTGCTTCGTCCGGCGTGAGCTGGGTGGCCATATATTTGGTCCAGATATTGTCGATTTCCTTGGTGTTGGCAGCCATGGCAGCCAGTTCGCGGCTGATGACTTCAGGGCGGGGGTCGGCCAGCGCGGTGGTGGCTTCCAGGCGGTTACGCAGCACCAGGCGTTGCACGTCGGATAGTTGGTCCACCGGGGCCATGCGGTCGTTGTAGACCGAATCAAAAGCCGCATTGGTGTTGCGCATGCCCAGTTGACCGATGGCACCTATGGCGAACATCAGCAGGGATAGCACGGTGACCAGGATGATCAGCCGGGTGGATATTTTCAAGTTGTTCATAAATGCTCCGATGGGTGGGGCGGCGTCAGGCGGTGGCTCGATCCAGCAAGTCGATGTCGTCGCTGGACATCAGTTGTTCGATGTTCAAGAGAATCAAAATGCGCTCGGTGGTTTCGCCTTGCGCTTGGGTGGCGATGCCGGTGACGTAAGCGGTATCGACGCCGCTGGTCATCTGGGGCGGGGGTTTGATTTGTTCGGCCGCCAGGGCGACCACGTCGGACACCGAGTCCACCACGATGCCAGTCACGCGCTGGCCGATGTTGAGCACGATGGTGGCGGTGATTTCGTTGTAGTCGGCGGGTTGGTTGAACTGGATGCGCAAGTCCACGATGGGCACAATCACACCGCGCAGGTTGACCACGCCCTTCATGAATGCCGGCGCTTTGGCGATGCGGGTGGGTTTGGTGTAGCCGCGAATTTCCTGCACCGTCAGGATGGGCATGCCGTACTCCTCGGCGCCCAGCCGGAAGCTGAGGTATTCGCCCGCCAGGGCAGAGGCGGTGTTGTGTGTATCGGTCATGTCGGGGTGGCTTCTTGGTGGGAGGTGGGGTCGCGGTGGCGCAGGGTGGCCAGTTCTTCCAGAAGAATGTGTGCGCCCAGCTTCAGGCTGTGTTGCCCGAGCACGCTCACATAGCGCAGCACGGCCGCCACTTCTTCCAGGCTGGCACCTGCGATCAGGGCGCGCCGCATGTGCCGGCGCATGCCTTGGGGGTACAGGCTTTGTGGCGCTGCGTCCACCGCCAACGCCACCAACGCCATCAGCTTGGGGTCCAGGCCTGGCGCTTCGTCTGCTTCGCGTGCCAACGCACCCAGGCGGTCTGCCCAGGGGGCATCCAGCCAGGCGCACGCCTCCCAGGCGGGATCAAGCGCCGGTGACGTTGTCGCGCTGCGCAGTGTCTTCTTTCTTGGGCTGGAGGTGACCATGGGTGGGTGCCGTTGCGTTGGAGTTGCCCCGTACTGTGAAACGACCAGGCGTTTGGCGCTTGTCACTTTGTGCCACGCAATTAACTTTCGGTGACAATCTGCTGCATGATCTGCTCGACCCCCTTGCTGATCCGCGCAGCCAGTCTGTCGGGGTTTGCAGAGCTGGCGCAGGCCTGCGGTTTGAACGCTGCCGATGTGCTGCAGCGCTACGGCCTGACGCTGGCCATGTTGGCCGACGCGGACCAGCGTGTTCCCCTGGCAGCGGTGATGGGCGTGCTCGAAGACGCCAGCCACCTGGCGGACAGAGACGACTTCGGCTTGCGCCTGGCCGCGCGGCGGCAGATTTCCAACCTGGGCGCGGCTGGCATGCTGATGTTGCTTCAACCCACCCTGCGCGACGCGTGGCACGGACTGATCGAGCGGCGGCAAGTGCTCAACGACGGCCTGCTGATACGCTTGGAGGAGGCCAATGGGGTGGCGGTTTTGTCCTTTGACCTGGTGCGTGAACCGGGCGGCCCGGCGGTGCGCCAATCGGTAGAACTGGTGATGTGTGTGCAGGTCCGTCTAATGCGCCTTTTCCTGGGGGCGGACTGGATGCCACGCCGGGTGCTGTTTCGGCACCCGCCACCGATGGATGCGGCGCTGCATGCCCAGCTGCTGGGGCCGTGTGTCGAATTCGGCAGCGGCTTCAATGGCTTGGTGCTGCCCAGCCGCGACCTGGACCAGCCCTTGGCGTCGGCCGACCCCGCGTTGGCCGAGCGTGTCAAACACCACTTGTTGCCCCGTGCGCATGAGGGCAGTCTGGCTGATCAGGTTCGCCAGTTGCTGTTCCTGATGTTGCCGCGTGGCAAGGCGACGGTGGACCAAGTGGCCGCTCACCTGGGCATGCAGCGCCGGACCTTGCAGCGGCGGCTCGACGCCGAGGGTGTGCCCTTCAAACCCCTGTTGCACGCGCTGCGGCTGGAACTGGCACAGGGCTACGTGCTCCAGTCCGATCGCAGCCTGGCCGATGTGGCTTTGCTGCTCGGGTTTTCATCTCCGAGCGCGTTTTCGCGTTGGTACGTGGCTCAGTTCGGCCTCACAGCAGATGCTGCGCGACGCTGTGAAAGAAACCGTCCTCGCGCTGCCATGGCTTGAACCACTGAGGCACCAGCGCTTGACGCTTCAGATCGGGTCATTGGTCAGCGCACAAAATTCGGTTACAACGTCAATCATTATCAAATCGATCTTGTTATGCAAAGCCATTGCGCCGTTCTGACCCTTGACCACAAGTCACCCATGGCCAGTCTGAAGGACAGCAGATCATGAGCCAGCCAAGCGTTCTTGCACTGGGCATCGAGGCGCCCCGCAGCCCCGATTTGATCAGGCGCATTTCAACCGCTGTGGTGCTGGTCGTGGACGATGCCGAGTCCATGCGCAAGGTCTTGGCCAACCAATTGCGCCAGATGGGGGTCCAGCGGGTCTTGCAGGCGGCTGATGGCGCCGAAGCCTTGAAGCTGATGTCTGCTCATCCGGTAACCATGGTGCTGTCCGACTGGCACATGCCCGGTATGGATGGATTGGAGCTGCTGTTGCGCGTGCGCAGCCATGAAAAACACTGGACGTTGCCCTTTGTGATGGTCACGGCCGAGGCCCAGCGAGAGCGTGTCATGACGGCGGCTCAGATTGGACTGTCGGAGTTGCTGGTCAAGCCCTTCACGTCGGGACGACTTATCGAGCGTTTCGAGCGGGCACTGTATTGGCGCCCCCGAGCCGACCGTCCGCTGGACTACGAGACCACGGTGGAAGCACTGGGCCTCTATCTGCCGAGCAGCGAGCAGCAACGCCCGCCGGTCAGCGAGGCGGCCATGCCGGACGCGCCGGTACCCACCGCGCTCAGCGTGCAGGCGAACGTTGATCCGGCCCAGCGACCAACCGTGCTGGTGGTGGACGACACCCCCGACAACCTCACGCTGATGAGCCACCTGTTCCGGGATTTGTACCGTGTCAAGGTGGTCAACAACGGCGCCAAGGCGGTGGCGCTGTGTCAGTCGGACGACGCCCCCGACCTGGTCTTGCTCGACGTGATGATGCCGGGCATGGACGGATTTGAGGTCGCTCATTCCCTGCGGTCACACCCCACCTCGGAGGCGATTCCCGTCATTTTTGTGACCTCGCTCAACGACGAGGCCTCCCGTTTGCGCGGCATGTCGCTGGGGGCGGTCGATTTTGTGAGCAAGCCGGTCCAGCCCGATCTGCTGCGCGTGCGTGTGGCCAACTTCATGCGTTACATCGCACTGCAGCGAAACCTGCAGTCCGACTATGACAACATCCTGCAGCACCAGCGCATGCGTGCCGACGCCGATGACCGGCAGCGGCGCGCCCTGCAGCCGCCTCTGGAAAACGCGCTTGCGCTGTTGCATGCCTTGGAGCAATCCGCTGGCCTGGCGCCCCGAGCCCTTGAGCGCCTGCGGCAGGCCGGTGCGGAGGTGGGTCTGGTCTTGCAGCGGCTGGAGGATGCTGTCTTGATGGACCGCATGTCCGACGACAGCGTGCCGGTCACGCTGAAGGAGGTTTCGGTGGCGCCCCTGATGCGTGCCTTGCTGGACGACATGCAGCGGCGTTTTGTGACGCGCGGCATTCAGTGGCAGCTCAGATTGGCGCCGGGGCTGGCTGAAGACGGTGTGCTCGCGCTGGCGGATGCCGCGCTGTTGAAGTCGGCCCTGAGGCAGGTGCTGGTCCAGTCAGCAGAGGCCGCCGCGGCCGGCGATCTGATTCAAGTGACGCTGTGGCAGCGGCACGCCGTTCGCATCGAAATCGACCGCCCTGGGGAGATGCCGCCCGAACAGTTGGCCAGCTACTTTGAGCCACCCGAGCAGGGCCGCGATGGCCCCGATGCGATGCGCTTTGTTCGTGCTCAGCAGGGTCTGATGGTGGCCGAAAACGTCGTTGCCCGCCAAATGGTACGGGTGGTGCTGAGCCTGCCCAGTGCCGCCTGACCCCCGCCTGCCAGGCGCCCACGCCTCACCCTGACCGCCATGCGCCACCTGCTCGACACACTCGAACGAATGCCCCTCAACCGAAAACTGGTGACAGGGTTTGCACTCATGTTGCTGGTGGCCCTGGGGGTGGGAGGGTACAGCCTCTACAACCTGCAAGTGGTGTCTCGTCAGATTGATCGCCTGTACCGTGTGGACCTGCAAGCCGTTCTGTATGCCAAGGACGCCGAAACCCGCGTGGCCAAGATGGGCAGGGCGGTGCGGCAGGCGGTATTGGCCATGGACGAAATGCAGCGTCGCACCGCGTTGAAGGAACTCGGCGATGCCCAAGTTGAATTGGATCGTTCGATCGGCGAGGTGAGAGCCCGTGCCGTGCGCGAGGAGGCCCGACTTCAACTGGCCAAGTTCGACGACAACTACGCGGTCTACAAGCAGCAAGTCAATGAGGCGGTCAACTTGCTCAAGGAAGGCGCGATGGCTGACCTGCGCAACTTCATCGGCGAGGCGGAATTCCAGCGCAGAGCGGTGGCCGCCACCGACTCGCTGGCGGCCATCACCCGGCTCAAGGAAGACAGCGCCGCACAGGCCGCCAACGAAGCTGCCGAACTGACACAGCACAGCGCTCAACTGACGATTTTTCTGCTCAGCGGGGGCATTGCACTCAGTGTGCTACTGGGCTGGCTGATCAGCCGGTCCATCATCGGCCCTGAACAGCGACTGCGGGCGCATGTAGACCAGCTCGCCCACGGCAATCTGGAGGGTGAGGTTCCCCACATCGACCACCCCAACGAGGTGGGCGAGCTTGCCCGCTCTCTGGCCGTGCTGCAACATGAGGCGCAGCAGATGGACAGCCAGCGCTGGATCAAACAGCATTTGGCGCAGTTGTCCACCCACATCCAGGCGGCCACCAGCCTGGTCGACCTGTCCAGGCGCTTTTTTTCCGACATGGCGCCGGTGCTCAAGCTGGGGCAGGGTCTGCTGTACCGCATGGACGAAGACGCCGGGCGCCTGTTTCTGGTCAGCGGCTACGCGGTGCATGAACCGTCGACCATCCAGCAGAGTTTTGCCCTGGGTGAAGGTCTGACCGGCCAATGCGCCATCGAGGCCGCGCCCATACTGTTGCAACGCCCGCCTGCAGAGTACATGCGCATCGGCTCCGGCCTGGGCGGTGCGGCGCCACAGACCATCATCGTCCAGCCCATCCTGCACAACGAGCGGGTGCTGGGCGTGCTGGAATTGGCCTGCTTTGATGCATTCGACCCTGTTCAGCAGGCCCTGTTCGAAGGCGCCATGCCGCTGCTGGCCATGACCCTGGAGATCATCGACCGCAGCGAAAAAACACAGCAACTGCTGGCTGAAACCCGCCGCCAGGCAGACAACATGGAGCGCCAGGCCGCGCAACTGGAGGAGCAGACGGTCGAGCTCGAAGCACAGCAAAAAGAAATACGCGCGACCGAGGCCTGGTACCGCGGCATCATCGAAGCCGCGCCAGACGGCATGCTGGTGGCCAACGACCAAGGCCAGATCGTCATGGTCAACCCCCAGCTTGAAACAATGTTTGGGTACGACCCTGGCGAACTGATCGGGCGCGCCATCGAAGCCCTGGTGCCCGATGCCGTGCGGGCCCGGCATCCCGCGCTGCGCACGGGCTTTCTGCAGGACGCCGGCTCGCGCCAGATGGGCGCTGGCGGCCAGGAGCTGCGCGGCCAACGAAAAAACGGCACGGTCTTCCCGGTCGAGGTCGGTTTGTCCAAGTTGCCCGCGCTCGGCGGGCGCGGTGTCTGTGTCTGTGCCTCGGTGCGCGATGTGACCGAACGGCACGAGGCGCAGCAGGTGCTGGCCGAGCAGCAGGCCGCTCTGGCCAACATTCTGGACAACAGCCCGGTGGGCACCGCCTTCAGCACCGACGGCGTGTTCCGCTACGCCAACCCGGCCTTCCGCGACATGTTCGGTTTGAGCGAAGGCGGCATGGCCAGTGACATCTACCTCTCGCCGTCGGACCGCGAGGTGGTGCTGGTGCAGATGGAGGAGCACGGGCGCGTGCGCAACCACGAAATGCAGCTGCGCACCAAGGATGGTTCGACCGGCGACTTCCTGGTGACCTTCCTGCCAATGGTCCGTGGCGGGCAACGGGGTGTGATGGGCTTTCTGGTCGATATCACCGAGCGCAAGCAGGCCGAAGCCGAAGCCGAACACAACCGGCAGTTCATGGAAACGGTGCTCGAAAACTTCGAGTCTGCGGTCTACGTGAAGGACCGCGAGGGCAGGTACACCTACGTTAACCGGGACTGGGAGCGGGCCACCGGTTTCCAGCGGTTTCAGGTCATCGGACGCACCGCCCAAGACATCAACCACCTGGGCAGGGGCACCGAGTTCCATGCTGGCGACCTGGCCACCATGGAAGCCGGGCAGGTGGTGGTGGAGGAGCAGGAGACCGAGACCGCGGCGGGGCAGCGCTACTACCAGATCACCAAAGTGCCCATGCACGAAAACGGCGCTGTCACAGGCTTGTGCAGCGTGGCATTTGATGTGACCGAACGGCGCACTGGGGAATTGCGTCTGCGCACCGCACTCGATCAGGTCGAGCAGTCCAAGAAGCTCAACCAGGCCATTCTGGACAACTCCCCTGCGGTCATCTACCTCAAGGCGCCCGATGGACGCTACCTGTTCGTCAACCAGGCCTGGTGCAACATCTTCGGACTGAGGCCGCAGGATGTGGTGGGCAAGACAGCGGCAGAGTTGTTTCCGCACGAGCAGGCCAGCGCCTACACCTCAACCGACCTGCAGGTGCTGCAGGCGGGCGAGGTGCAGCACAGCGAAGAGACGGCCGACGTCGCTGGTGTACTCCATACCTACGCCAGCATCAAAATTCCGATGCGGGACGCTGAGGGCCACATCTATGCGGTGTGCGCCATTGCCACCGACATGACCGAGCGCCTGGCGTCTGAGAAGGCGGTGGCCGAAAGCGAGCAGCGCCTGAACATGGCGCTGCGGGGCGCCAACCTCGGCATGTGGGACTGGCGGGTGGAAACCGGGCGCAGTGAAATCGATGACATCTGGGCCGAGATGCTGGGCTACACCCGCGACGAGCTGGCCCAGTCGGACACGCAGGATGTGGATGCCTGGTTGCGTTTGATCCACCCCGACGATGCGGCCGCTGCCAGCCGGTGTTTCGAGCAATGCATCGGGGGTGAACTGCTCGAATACCGGGTCGAGTTCCGCATGCGGGCCAAGTCGGGCGACTGGCGCTGGATTCTTTCGATCGGTCGGGCCACCAGGCGCGATGAGCAGGGCAAGGCCTTGCGTATCGTGGGAATCCACCAGGACATCACCGAACAAAGGCTGGCCAGCGAACGGGTTCGAGCGGCGCTGGCCGAAGTGCAGAAGTCCCAGTCGCTGAACCGGGCCTTGTTGGACAACTCGCCCACCGACATCTACCTCAAGGACACGGCGGGGCGCTTCCTGCTCGTGAACGCCCATTTTGCCAGCCACCTACGCGAAAGGCTGCACGTCGAAACCGAAGCGCTGATGGGGCACAGCTTGAGCGAACTGGTGGGCGAAGATATTGATCAGTGGGGCCAGGCCGCCGACGCGCAGGTGCTTGCCAGCGGCCGGCTCATGGAGTTCGAACAGGTGGTTGGCTCGCCCGAGCGGCCCGAGTACCGGCAGGTGTTCAAGTTTCCGGTGCGTGATGCCAGCGGCGAGGTCTACGCCATCGGCGCCATCGCGCAAGACGTCACCGAACGCAAGCGCATGCAGGACGAGATGCGCCGCGCCAAGGAAGCCGCTGAAGACGCGACCAAGGCCAAGAGCGACTTCCTGGCCAACATGAGCCACGAAATCCGCACGCCCATGAACGCCATCATCGGCATGTCGCACCTGGCCCTGGAAACCCAGCTCGACAAACGCCAGCGCAACTACATCGAAAAGGTGAACCGCTCGGCCGAGAACCTGCTGGGCATCATCAACGACATCCTCGACTTCTCCAAGATCGAGGCCGGCAAGATGTCGATGGAGCGGGTGGACTTCCGGCTCGAAGATGTGATCGACAACCTGGCCAACCTGGTGGGCATGAAGGCTGAGGACCGGGGGCTGGAGCTGTTGTTCGAAATTGCACCCGACGTGCCCACGGCGTTGGTGGGTGACCCCCTGCGGCTGGGCCAGGTGCTGATCAACCTCGGCAACAACGCGGTCAAGTTCACCGAGCATGGGGAGATTGTGGTCGGCGTGTCCTGCGTGTCGGCCTCGGATGGCCAGGCAGAGTTGCATTTCTGGGTGCGTGACACCGGCATAGGCATGACGGCGGAGCAATGCGGCCGCATGTTCCAGTCCTTCAGCCAGGCCGACAGTTCCACCACCCGAAAATACGGCGGCACCGGGCTGGGATTGGCCATCTCGAAAAACCTGGTGGAGCTGATGAACGGGCGCATTTGGGTTGAGAGCCAGCCCGGCGTGGGATCGAGTTTTCATTTTCACGTGGTGCTTGGCGTTCAGGCCGTGCCCACCCCTCGGCGCAGCTACGACGCCACCGCGTTCGAGCAGGTGCGCACGCTGGTGGTGGACGACAACGCGAGCGCCCGCGAGATCCTCACCCGCATGGTGCAGGGCTTTCAGATGCCCTGTGACACCGCTGCCAACGGGCAGGAGGCCCTTGCACAACTGCAGGCCGCACAGCGTGAGGGCCAGCCCTTCGAACTGGTGTTGCTGGACTGGAAGATGCCGGTGCTTGATGGCCTGGAGACGCTCGACCGCCTGCCCGCGGCGGGACTGTCGCCGATGCCGGCCGTGATCATGGTCACCTCGCATGCCCGCGAGGAAGCCATGCAGAACGCCGGGGCCAACGGGGTGCGGCCAAAAGCTATTTTGACCAAACCAGTCACCGCTTCGACGCTGCTGGAGGCCATGGGTGAAGCGCTGGGCAAAGGTGTGGTGCTGGAGTCCCGCAGCCACCAGAAGGCGGATGCACGCCGCGAACACATGGATGCCTTGCGCGGCAGCCGCGTGCTGCTGGTGGAAGACAACGACATGAACCAGGAACTGGCGATGGAGTTGTTGGGACAGGCAGGCATTGACGTGGTGCTGGCCAACAACGGGCAGGAAGCGCTGGATGTGCTGGCCCGAGACACCCGCTTTGACGGCATTTTGATGGACTGCCAGATGCCGGTGATGGACGGTTACACCGCGTCACGCCACATCCGCGCCGACGCAGCATTGGCCCACATTCCCATCGTCGCCATGACCGCCAATGCCATGGCCGGTGACCGCGAAAAGGTCATGGAGGCCGGCATGCTGGACCACATCGCCAAGCCGCTGAACGTGGAAAACATGTTTGCAACCATGGCGCGCTGGATGGTGTCGGTCAAGTCTGCCAAGGCCCCTGCCTCTGTGCCGTTGGCACCAAGCGTCACTGCCGTCACGGGGCTGTCGCCGATCACGGGCCTGGACACGCAACGCGGCCTGACCACCACCATGGACAACCCGGCGCTGTACCGCCGGCTGCTGCTGAAGTTTCGCGACGGGCAACGCGACTTTGGTGCGCTGTTTGCAGCGGCGCGCCGGGGCAGCGATGCCACAGCCCCAGCACGGGTGGCCCACACCCTCAAGGGCACGGCGGGCAACATCGGTGCGGTGGACGTCGAGGCGGCAGCGGGCCGGCTGGAGCGCCTGTGCCTGGACGGTGGCAGCGGGAGCGACATCGAGGTCGCATGCCAACACGTTCTGTCTGTGCTTGACCCCTTGATGACGGGGCTGGACGCGCTTGACAGCGCCGCGCCCGCAGCGACCACCCCATCAGCCACAGGTGGGCAGGTGACCGATTGGACGTCGCGATTGCGAAAATTGCGTCACCTGCTGGAGGCCTGCGACAGCGATGCCACCTTGTTGCTCGAAGAACTCGAACAGGAGGCCAAGGGCGGGCCACTCGCCCAGGCGCTCAAGCCAGTGACACGTGCGGTGGCGGACTTCGACTTTGACCGCGCCCTGGAGGTGTTGGCGCCTTTGGAGTCCGAAGGGCATACCGATGGTGGTTGACCTGACCTGCGATCCATCCAGCGCGGCGCTCCCTGAGACGGGCGCGCCAACCCCAGTGTGGGTGGCCATCGGCGCATCGGCCGGGGGGCTGGATGCACTGCAGCAATTGATCATTGGTCTGTTGCCCACCGGGCGTCAGGGCTACATCGTGGCGCAGCACATGGCGGGCGGTGTGCATGCCGAACGCCTGCGGCAATTGTTGTCGCACCACAGCGCAATGCCCGTGCGCGTGGCGGCTGATGGCGACGCGCCACAAGTCGACGAAATCTTGTTGATTCCGGGCGGCTGCCACGCCGTCTGGCAGGCGGGTGCATTGCACCTGCTGCCGCCCTCGGAGCACTATTTTTCAACGCCATCGGTGGATGCCTTGTTTGCCTCCCTGGCAGCTCTGCCCCGTGGCCAGGCCTGCGGCATCGTGTTGTCTGGCTCTGGCAGCGACGGCGCGGAGGGCTGCAAAACGCTCCGCCAAGCGGGGCACACTGTGCTGGTGCAGCAGCCAGCAGAAGCGCGTTTCCAAGGCATGCCCGAGGCGGCGATGGCGGCACGCGGTGCGCAGGTGTTGTCATTGGCCGACATGACACGTTGGCTGCAAGGGCCCCGGTTGACCGATCGGCCTGCCCTGAACCACCCAGCACCGAGCGCATCACCTGAGGAAGAGGCCCTGGCCCGACTGTTGCCCGCCATTGCCCAGTTCACCCAGGTGGACTTTGGGGGCTACAAGGTGGATACCCTGTTGCGCCGGCTGGCCAAACGGCAGCGGGAGACCGCTGAGCCTGACCTCCCGCGTTACGTCGCCTGGGCGCTGGGTCAGCCGCAGGAGCTTTGGCTTTTGCAGCAGCGGTTTTTGGTGTCGGTGTCCTCGTTTTTTCGGGATCGCACCGCCTTTGAGGCCTTGGCCGCTGCCTGGTCTGCCCAGGCCTCAACCACGCCCTGGCGCTGCTGGGTGCCCGCCTGCGCCACCGGCGAGGAGGCCTACACCTTGGCGATGTTGCGCGAAGCAGGCGTTGCGGCCGGGCGCTGGTCGGCCGACTTCGAGTTGCTGGCAAGCGACTTGAACAAGGAGGCACTTGCGGTGGCTCGCCATGCCTGTTACGCAGCAACTGCCTTGCGTGAAATGCCCGTGGACTATCGCGACCGATGGTTTTTGCCAGCGACCACACAGCAGGAGGTGTGGCGAGTCCATGAGCAACTGCGCTCACGGGTGCATTTTGAGCAAGCCGACTTGCTCCACAAGGTGGCACCTGGCCCGTGGGATCTGATCAGTTGCCGCAACTTGCTCATCTACCTAAAGGCTGAGTGCCAGGATCGTTTGATCCGGGCCTTTCACGCTCAGTTGAAGCCCGACGGGCTGCTTTTCATCAGCCCATCAGAAACGCTGGGGCAGGCCGCCATGAACCTGTTTGTGCCGGTGGACATGGGCCACCGCATTTTCCGCAAGGTGCTTAGGTAGCCATTGCGCCGCCCAAGCTGTTGCCACGATTCCTCAACCTTGTTCACCCCAATTCAAGCCATGACCGACGACACCAACCAGATCCACCGCCCGACCGTGCTGGTGGTGGACGACACGCCCGACAACCTGTCCTTGATGGCCAGCCTGCTGCGCGATGTCTACCGCGTGCAGGTGGCCAACAGCGGTGAGAAGGCGCTCAAGCTGATCAACGCCGGTCAGCGACCGGACCTGATCCTGCTGGACATCATGATGCCCGGCATGTCTGGGTACGAGGTGTGCGAAGCACTCAAGGCCGACCCCTTGACCCGCGACATCCCCATCATCTTTCTCACCGCCATGACCGCGACCCAGGATGAAAAGAAGGGGCTGGATCTCGGTGCGGTGGACTTCATCACCAAGCCAGTCAACCCACCCATCGTGTTGTCGCGGGTGGCGACACAGCTCAAGGTCAAGGCCGCCGCCGATTTTCTGCGCGATCAGAATGCGTTTCTGGAAGCCGAGGTGCGCAAACGCACCCAAGAGCTGGGCGCCATCCAGGACGTGACCATTCTGGCCATGGCGTCGCTGGCGGAAACCCGAGACAACGACACCGGCAACCACATCCGGCGCACCCAGCACTACATCAAGCTGCTGGCGGAACACCTCAAGACCCATCCGCGGTTCAAGGATTTTCTGACCGACCAGACCATCAGCAGCCTGTACAAATCGGCACCCTTGCACGACATCGGCAAGGTGGGCATTCCCGACCGCATCCTGCTCAAGCCGGGCCGTTTCACGCCCGAGGAGTTCGAGATCATGAAAACCCACACGACGTTGGGGCGTGACGCCATCCAGCATGCCGAAGACCAGTTGGGCTTGAAGGTGGATTTCTTGAAGTTTGCCAAGGAAATCGCTTACTCGCACCAGGAAAAGTGGGACGGCTCGGGTTATCCCGAGGGCATTGGGGGCGACGACATTCCCGTCGCGGCGCGGCTGATGGCGGTGGCCGACGTCTACGACGCCCTGATCAGCCGCCGCGTCTACAAGGAAGGCATGCCCCACGTGAAGGCCGTGGACATCATCCTGGATGGGCGCGGCACACACTTCGATCCCGATGTGGTCGACGCTTTTTTTGCCGTCTCGGAAGAATTTCAGCGTGTTGCACTGACCTATCAAGACGACGACGACACGTTGCAGAAAAAGGCTGCAGCACTCAAGGTCATCACGGGCTGAGTGGCAGGGCAGAGCAGCGAGAACTTCCTCTAGCGCGGCCAACCAGCTGAGCTTCCGCAGAAGCATACGGCAGTGCGGTGAAACGAAAAAGTCCGGCCTGACCATCGAGACCAAGCACGGTGGTTGGAGCCGAAGACGAGTCACTCATGGGGTGACTGGAAACGAGTGAGCCGTCAGTCTCGCTGGTCCGGCAAATACTCAAGCACGAGTTTTTCGATGAGGTCCGCCTGCAGCAGGTCTTTGCGCGCCTTGAGCGGATCCCGGTCTTTGCGTTTGCCAAGTTCTCTTTTCACCCTCGCATAGTCTCTAGGGGCAATGGTGTGCATGCGGGCCATCTCGCCAGTGCTGGCGACAACGATCTGCTCGTATCGAGCTGCACCCAGCAACTTGTCTCCAGTGGCAACCTGTACGGGCCCAATGTCGTCCTCATGCGCAGTCGCTCGCATCGGGTGCTCATCTTTGTCTGTAGCCATGCGCCTGATGACATCGATTTCAAAGCCACTGGCATTCACCAGCGTGCACAAATCTCCTTGCTTGAGCTCAAACGTCTTGTCCGCCCGGCGCAATAAGTCCACAAGGGACATGTCAACTTTATCTAGCTGGGCCAGAAACTGGGCGCGCTTACGTGTGTCCAGCAAAAGGTCGACGTCCTGAGTCGCCAGAGCATCTCCTGGAAACAGCACCCCGGCCCTCTGTTCGTAGGCGAACAACGCGTGTGTGCCGACAACCAAGAAGTGGCGGTCGACACCCGCATCCTTGAGTGCCTGCAATGCACGGACCATGATGGAAGGCGCTCGGCCCACCCTCAGCGATCGATTGAGCTTTCGATGAATATCCAGTTCAGAGCGCAACTGCTTGACCCGCTCCTCGATAGCCGCCTTTTCGGCGGTGAATTTTTGCGCAGCTGATTGGTTTTCTTCGGTAATGGGACCGATCGAGCGCTGCTGACCACGCGTGTCTCGACGAATGAGATAGTTGCGGGCGCCGACCGTGCGCACAAACATTGTGCCGCGGAACTTGGCTGCGCGCTGCTCCGCCGCGTCCAACGCATCAAACACTGCACAGGCGTCAACATACTGGGAAAGCTGGCGGCTTGAGAGTTCAATGAACATTATTTCACTAATTGTATGCATCTCATTCAAACTTAGTGAAATTTTGAAGTATCAGCATCACAAGCTTCACTAATTTTCATGCAAGAAAATAAACTTAGTGAAATCGGACCGAAACAGTTGCATCGTGGCGCAGGCCAGGGACTCACAACGCACGCGGCAAAGGTGCTCCGGGTTTCATGAGTTGTGGTGGCCACGGTACCGCTTGTACGCACTTTTCCTGGGTGCTGTCTACTCGTCCCTAAAACACCCGTGATTTAACATAATGAAAATCGTAAAACATGAAATGTTGCCTACAACAAGCGCAGACTGAGTAGGATCACAATCCACAGGTCCGCGATTCGAATCCATGAAGCGCCACCAAATCAAGCCCACTGTTTCACGACAGTGGGCTTTTTCGTTGCCCCTGTCGAACCTGTAGCAAGGTCGTGCAAGGTTTTCGGGCAAGGGCTTTGCCCGAAACAGTGGCCACGCTGCGCCCACCCAGCATGCCACGTCGCCCATCTATGGTGGATCGCTGGTGGACCCTCAGGCCAGTAGCCCCGCCAGCAGGCGGCTCATGTGCAGCGCTTCGCGCTGGGCGCCGTCGTGAATCTGGTGGCGGCAGCTGGTGCCGTCGGCCACCACAATCGCATCGGGTTGGGCACGCACCGCCGGTAACAGGCTGAGTTCGGCCATTTGCATCGACACCTCATGGTGGGAGGCCTCGTAGCCGAAGCTGCCGGCCATGCCACAACAGCTGCTCTCGATCAGCTGTGGCTGGGCACCCGGAATCCAGCGCAGCACCTCCAGAATCGGTGAGACCGCATCAAACGCTTTCTGGTGGCAGTGGCCGTGTAGCAGCACCGGCCGCTCAACGGGTTTGATCTTGGCCTTCAGCCCATCGAGCCGCCCAGCCTTGGCCTCGCGCGCCAGAAATTCCTCGAACAACATGGCTTGCGCGGCAATCTGCTGCGGCGCCTCACCCAGGCCCATCACCAGCATCTCGTCACGCAGCGTCAGCAGGCAAGAAGGCTCCAGCCCAACGATGGCGAGGCCTTTCTGCGCGAACGGCAGCAGGCTGGCCACCACTTCGCGCGCCTTGTCTTTGGCCTGATCCACCAAGCCGCTGGCCAGGTAGGTGCGACCACAACACAGGTGTTGGCCATCGTCCAGCAGCTTGGTGGCCACATGCACCGTGTAGCCGGCGGCCTGCAACACGCGCACGGCAGCGTGAGCGTTGTCAGACTCAAAGTAGCCGTTGAAGGTGTCCACAAACAGCACCACACCAAGCTCGGCGGCCAGCACCTCTTCGCGGGTGGCGGTTTTGAGTGGGGTGTTGAAGAAGTGCTGACGGCTCCATTCGGGCAGGCTGCGCTGGGCCGACAGGCCCAGCATCTTTTCAGTGAGCGCGGCCAACAGCGGCACCCGGTTGCGCAGGTTGAGCAGCGGCGCCAGGCGCGCGGCCCGAGCGGCATAGTCGGGCAGCTGGGCCACCAGCCGGTCTTTGAGCGAGTGGCCGTGCTTGGCCTTGTAGTGCTGCAGGAACTCGACCTTCATCTTGGCCATGTCCACGCCGGTGGGACAGTCGCGTTTGCAGCCTTTGCAGCCCACACACAGGTCCATGGCCTCGCGCACCACCTCGCTGGTCAGTGCATCGCTGCCCGCCAGGCCCGGAATCTGCCCGCTGAGCGCCAGCCGCAAGGTGTTGGCCCGCCCGCGTGTGAGGTGTTGTTCGTCGCGTGTCACGCGGTAGCTCGGGCACATGGTGCCAGCGTCGAACTTGCGGCAGTGCCCGTTGTTGTTGCACATCTCCACCGCCTTGGCCAGGCCACGCGCCGGGTCCTCGCCTGTGCCGGGTGCGGTGGTCACTTCGGTCACCGGGTCGGCCTTCACATCCCAGGCGCTCCAGTCGAGCACGGGCTGGATGGGCACCACCTTGTAGCTGGGCGGGAAGCGCATCAGGCGCGTGTCGTCCATCCTGGGCGGGTTGACGATGCGGTTGGGCGAAAACAGCTGGCCCGGGTCGAGGTGCTGCTTGATGCGGGCAAACGCCTCTGTGATGCGCGGCCCGAACTGCCACTCGATCCATTCGCCGCGGCACAGGCCGTCGCCATGTTCGCCGCTGTAGGCGCCCTTGTACTTGCGCACCAGCTCGCTGGCCTCCTCGGCAATCGCGCGCATTTTGCTGGCGCCGCCGGTCCGCATGTCCAGAATCGGCCGCACATGCAACGTGCCCACCGAGGCGTGGGCGTACCAGGTGCCACGGCTGCCGTGTTTGTGGAACACCTGGGTCAAGGCGTCGGTGTATTCGGCCAGGTGCACCAGCGGCACGGCGCAGTCTTCGATAAAGCTTACCGGCTTGCCGTCGCCGCGCAGGCTCATCATGATGTTCAAGCCCGCCTTGCGCACCTCCCACAGGTTTTTCTGCGGCGCGTCGTCCACCATTTCCACCACGCTGCCGGACAGGCCCAGGTCGCCCATCAGCTCCACCAGCTCACGGATTTTGTGCACGATGTCGGCCTTGCTCGGGCCGCTGAATTCGACCAGCAACACCGCTTCGGGCTTGCCGCCGTTGATGTGGGGCGACAGCGCCGTGCGGATGGTGGGGGCGAAGGCCGGGTTCTTAAGAGACAGCTCGATCATCGTGCGGTCGACCAGCTCCACGGCGGTCAGCTGCCCGACCGCCATGCCCTCGCCCAGCTTGACGATGTGCTGCGCACTGTCCATGGCCTGGTAGAAGGTCGGGAAGTTCACCACCCCCAGCACCTTTGCGCGCGGCAATTCGCTCAGGCGCAGCTTGAGCGAGCGGGTTAGCGCAAGCGTGCCTTCGCTGCCCACCAACAGGTGCGCCAGGTTGACCGCCCCGTCGTGGGTGTAGGGCTTTTCGTTCTGGTTGCGAAAGATGTCGAGGTTGTAGCCCGCCACCCGGCGCAGCACCTTGGGCCAGCGCGCGTCGATCTCGTCGGCATGCTCCATGGCCAGATCGCGAACAAAATCGCCAATCGCCCGCGCTTTTGGCGAGGCCGTGGCATAGTCGCCAAAGTCCACCAGGCTGCCGTCAGCCAACCAGGCCTGCGCTCCCTGCACGTTGTGCAACATGTTGCCGTAGGCCACCGAGCG
>JAUYSB010000208.1 GCA_030696525.1 Hydrogenophaga sp.
ACCTTCGGCTACTACAACGCCGGCCAGGACTGCACGGCCGCCTGCCGCATCTACGCCGGTGCCAAGGTCTACGACCGCCTGGTGGCCGACCTCAGCGCCGCCGTGAAAACCATCAAGCTGGGCACGCAGGACGAAGACGGCGTGGAGATGGGCCCGCTGATCACCGACCGCCAGCGCGACCGCGTGGCCAGCTTTGTGGAACGCGCCCAGATGCTGGGCCACATGGAGGTGACGGCCGGCGGCAAGATGCGGCCGGGCAACGGCTTCTTCTACGAACCCACGGTGATTGCCGGCGCCCGCCAGGACGACGAAATCGTGCGCCGCGAGGTGTTCGGCCCGGTCGTGTCCGTCACCCGTTTCACCGACCCCGACGAGGCCATCACCTGGGCCAACGACTCCGACTATGGCCTGGCCTCGTCGGTGTGGACGCAGGACGTGGGCCGCGCCATGCGCGTGGCGCGCAAGCTGCAATACGGCTGCACCTGGATCAACACCCACTTCATGCTGGTCAATGAAATGCCCCACGGCGGCTTGAAGTCCAGCGGCTATGGCAAGGACATGTCGATGTACGCGCTGGAGGATTACACCGTGGCGCGGCACGTGATGGTGAAGCTGTGACAGCCCGCCTGCGCGCGCTGGCATAAACTCGGGCGCTGTTTTTCTCACCCGGAACCAGCGCCATGAATCTTGTTTCCCTGGGTCAAAGCGACCTGCGTGTCACGTCCATCTGCCTGGGCACCATGACTTTTGGCCAGCAGGTGGCCGAGGCCGAGTCCCACCGCATCCTGAGCCGCTCGCTGGAGCGCGGCGTCAACTTCATCGACACGGCCGAGATGTACGCCGTGCCGGCCACGGCCGAAACCTGTGGCGCCACCGAAACCTTCCTCGGCAACTGGTTTGCCAAGAACCCCGGTGCGCGCCAGAAGCTGGTGCTGGCCACCAAGGTGGCCGGGCCTTCTCGCGGCATGCCCTGGGTGCGCGCCGGGCAGGGCATGACCGGGCAGGACATCCTGGCCTCGTGCGAGGCCAGCCTGCGCCGCCTGCAGACCGACGTGATCGACCTCTACCAGATCCACTGGCCCGAGCGCAACGTACCGGCCTTTGGCGCGATCTATTTCGACCCCAAGAAGGACCGCGCCGGCACCTCCCTCCACGAACAACTGCAGGCCCTGGGCGAACTTGTGAATGCCGTCAAGGTGAGTTATGTCGGCCTGTCCAACGAGACGCCCTACGGCGTGCACGAGTTCGTTCGCCTGTCCGAAAAACACTGTCTGCCGCGTGTGGCCACGGTGCAAAACCCGTACTGCCTGATCAACCGCAGCCTGGACAACGGGCTGGACGAGACCATGCACCACCTGGGCGTGTCGCTGCTGGCGTATTCGCCGCTGGGGTTTGGTCTGCTGACCGGCAAGTACGACGAGACCGGCATCCACGGTGTGGCGCAGCCACAAGGCCGCATGGCGATTTACGAATCGATGCAGAAACAGCGCTGGGGCCGCCCCGAGGCCCTGGCCGCCGCCAAGCGCTACAACCAGCTCGCGCGCGACAACGGCCTGACGCCCAGCCAGCTGGCCCTGGCCTTCTGCTACACCAACTGGCGCGTGGCCAGCACCATCATCGGCGTGACCTCGGTGGCGCAGCTCGATGAGTGCCTGGACGCCTGGGGCACCGAGCTGTCGCCCGAGTTGCTCAAACAGATCGACGCCATCCGCTGGGAGCACCGCGACCCGGCCCAGTGATCTTGACGACATGGCGAAGAAGGCTCACGTCAGTGAAACGCCTGCTACCGCGCTGTTGAAGTCGCGCGGTGTCGCGTTCACCGAGCACCCTTACGAGTACCTGGAGCACGGCGGTGCCCAGCACAGCGCCCAGGTGCTGGGGCTGGACCCGTTTGCCGTGGTCAAGACGTTGATCATGCAGGACGAGAAGGCGCTGCCGCTGGTGGTGCTGATGCACGGCAACCGCACGGTATCGACCAAGAACCTGGCGCGCCAGAGTGGGCGCAAAACGGTGGAGCCCTGCAAACCCGAGGTGGCCAACCGCCACAGCGGTTACCTGGTGGGCGGCACGTCGCCGTTCGGCACGCGCAAGACCATGCCGGTGTTCGTGGAAGAATCCATCCTCTCGCTGCCGCGCATCTGGCTCAACGGCGGCAAGCGCGGTTACCTGGTGGGCATCGCACCGCAGGTCTGTGTGGACCTGCTGGGTGCCCGGCCGGTCCATTGCGCCCTCGAAGAATAAGGACACCCATGGAAGCTCTCTACCCCGCACTCGCCACCCTGGCCGCCTACCTGGTCGGCTCACTCTCGTTTGCCGTCATCGTCAGCCGCCTCATGGGCCTGAACGACCCGCGCAGCTACGGCAGCAAAAACCCCGGCGCCACCAATGTGCTGCGCTCGGGCAACAAGGCCGCCGCCGTCATTACGCTGTTGCTCGATGCCCTCAAGGGCTGGCTGCCGGTGCTGCTGGTGCAGCAGTTCGGCGCCGCTCACGGGCTGGGCGACGCCACGCTGGCGCTGGTGGGTCTGGCGGCGTTTCTGGGTCACCTGTACCCGGTGTTCTTCCGCTTCCAGGGTGGCAAGGGCGTGGCCACGGCCGCGGGCGTGTTGCTGGCCTTCGAGCCCTGGCTGGGCCTGGCCACCTTGCTCAACTGGGTGCTGATCGCGGGTTTTTTCCGCTACTCGTCGCTGGCGTCCATCGCCGCCGCAGTGTTTGCGCCGGTGTACTACCTGATGGGCAACGGCGTGGCCTGGTACATGGCCAAACCGGTGTTGCTGGCGATTGCTGCCATGAGCGTGCTGCTGCTGTGGCGGCACCGCGAAAACATCAACCGGCTGCTGGCGGGCAAAGAATCCAAACTCGGAGCGAAGAAGAAATGAGCGACAACAGCCTGCAACGGTTCCACGTCGGCCCGCGCCTGAGCGAAGCGGCCGTGTTCCATGGTGTGGTCTACCTGGCCGGCATGGTGCCCGAGCGTGGCGACACCGACATCCGTGGCCAGACCGCCGATGTGCTGGCCCAGATCGAGCAGCGCCTGGCCGAATGTGGCAGCGACAAGACACGCCTGCTGCGGGTGCAGATTTTCCTCACCGACATCGCCGACATCACGGCCATGAACGAGGTCTGGGATGCGTGGGTGGCGCCTGGCCACACGCCCCCGCGCGCCACGGTGCAGGCCGCGCTGGCCAACCCGGACTGGAAAATCGAGGTCGTTGCGACGGCGGCGCAAGTCTGAGCGTCAGGCCAGCGCAGCCATCTGCAACAGCCGCGCGTGGTTCAGGCGCACCCGCACCGTGCGGGTGACCAGCGCGGCTTCCACCTGATGCGGCTCGGCATCGGTGTGCACCAGCACCGGGTCGGGGATGGGGTGGTTGTCGGCATCCAGCACCGGCGCCACCAGCGGCGCGCCGGGCACGTCGGTGCGGCGCAGCACCACCGCGACCGACTGGTCCTGCAGGCGCACAAAGGTGCCGGGCGGGCAGATGCCCACGGTGCGCAGCAGGGCGTGGCCCACCGGGTCGGGGGCGTTGCCGCGCCGTGCCACCACGTTGCGGCCCGAGTCGGTGATGCAGCGGCCGCCCCGCGTCTCGCGCGGGCTGATCAGCGCGGTGTAGCGGTCGGTGGCCATCAGCACCCGCGTCAGCAGGGTGATGGGCGAGTCCTCGTCGGCTTGCAGGTCGGGGGCGTCGTGGTGGCGTGCCACGATTTCCAGCCAGGCCGGGTCGGACACCCCCAGCGATTCCAGCAGCGCCACACCCGCGCTGGCGTGCTGGTCGATCTGCCATTTTTGGGGCGGCGTGGGCTGCCCGGCCTGCAGGGCCAGTTCGTCCTGCACCTGGGTCATGGCGATGTTCATGGTCAGGGCCGCGCGGTTGAGGCTGTGCACCAGGCCAGGGTCACCCACCTGTGCCGGCGCCACCAGCTGGCACAGGCTGGCGCACACCAGGGCGTGCGAGGCGCTGTAGCCCACGTTGCTGGACGCCGCCAGCTGCAGCATCAGGTAGAGCGAACCGTCTGCATCGGTCTCCAGCAGCGCCACCATGTGCTGCTCGATGAACAGCAGGTCGTGCACAAAATCGTCGGCTTCACGGGGCGCCCGCAACAGGCGCGACAAGCGGTTTTCCAGGTCGGTCCAGGCGCTGATCAGGTCCTGCGTCGTGCCCGCCGAGGGCCATTGTTCGGGTGGAAGGGCTGGCATGCGCGGGCCTCAGTAGCGTTTTTCCAGGATCAACTGGGTGTTGTCGCGCTTGAGCTGAAAGCGCGACAGGAAGCTGTTGCCCAGCAGCACGTAGGGCATGGGCATGGGCATGACGACGGCGGGCACCTCGTACAGGGTGGCGTCGCCCACCTTCACGCTGGACAGGCGCACCTGGTAGCCCAACACCACGCCGTTGGCGGTGTTCATCTGCACCGGCTTGCCATCGCTGGGTTTGAGGCCTATGCGTTCGGCATCGGGGCGGCCGAGCGACACGGCGGTGGCGCCGGTGTCCACCATGAACTGAACGTGTTTGCCGTTGATCTGGCCGGCGGTGATGAAATGCCCGCCCGGGCCAGCCTCCAGCACCACGCGGTTGCCGGCTGACGCCGTGGCCGCAGCCGACATGCCAATGGGTGCCTGGCCCAGGCGCAGCGTGCGGCGCTCGCCCGCGACCTCCACCACCGCGCTGTCGGTGCTCAATTCAATCAGCCGCACGCCGCCAGCCGTTTGGCCGGGGCTCAGGAAACGCGGCGCTTCGCCGTTGATGACCAGCAAGGCCCGGCCTCCGGCCAGGCCGGCCAACTGCACACCCTGCGCCCAGGCCGGGGCTTGCGCCAGCAGCGCCAGCCAGACCAGAACGGGGGCGAGGCGCTGCATGGCCGGTGTCAATCCCGGAAATTGTCGAAGGACAGGGGCAGGTCGGCCAGGTCCTTCTTGATGATGGCCATGGCGGCCTGCAGGTCGTCGCGTTTGGCGCCGGTGACACGCACTGCATCGCCCTGGATGGCGCCTTGAACCTTGAGCTTGCTGGCCTTGAGTGCGGCCTGGATCTTCTTGCCGTCTTCGGTGGCGATGCCGCTGCGTACCTTGACCACCTGCTTGACCTTGTCGCCGCCGATCTTCTCGATCTTGCCGGCGTCGAGAAAGCGCACATCGACGTTGCGTTTGGTCAGTTTGTTCTTGAGGATGTCGTCCACCTGGCCGATCTGGAAGTCGCTGTCGCCGAACAAGGTGATCTCCTTGTCCTTGAGTTCCACGGCGGCGCTGCTGCCCTTGAAGTCGAAGCGGGTGCCGATCTCGCGCGAGGTCTGTTCGATGGCGTTTTTCACTTCCACCAGGTTGGGGTCGAGGACGGTGTCAAAAGAAGGCATGGCAGGGGCTTTTCAGAGGCGAATGAGACAATTCACGGATGTTAGTCGAGAACAACGTGGCGCTCCAGCCATACAACAGCTTTGGCATCGCGGCGCGGGCCCAGCAGCTCGCGCGCGTGCGCAGCAGCGCCGACGTGGCGACTCTGCTGGCTGCGCCCGAATGGGCGGCCACGCCGCGTTTTGTGCTGGGCGGTGGCAGCAACCTGGTGCTGACCGGCGACATCAAGGCGCTGGTGCTCAAGGTCGAGATCGCCGGGCGCCGCCTGGTGGATGAAACGCCCAGGGGCTGGCTGGTGGAGGCCGGCGCGGGCGAAAACTGGCACGACTTCGTGGCCTGGACGCTGGCGCAAGGTTGGCCGGGTCTGGAAAACCTGGCCCTGATCCCCGGCACCGTGGGCGCCTCGCCGGTGCAGAACATCGGCGCCTACGGGGTGGAGTGGCAGGACCGCTTTCATTCGCTCGATGCCGTCGAACTCGACACCGGGCGCGCCTTCACGCTGGACGCCGCGCAATGTGGTTTTGGCTACCGCGATTCGGTCTTCAAACACGAACGCGCAGGCGACAGCGGCTTTGGCCTGGCCGGCCGCGCGCTCATCACCCACGTTCGCTTCTGGCTGCCCAAACCGTGGAAACCGGTGTTGGGCTACCTGGACCTGGAGCGCAAGATGGCGGAGACGGGCAACAACGCGCCCGATGCACAAACCCTGTTCGACTGGATCGTGACCATCCGCCGCGCCAAGCTGCCCGATCCGGCCGTCATTGGCAACGCCGGCAGCTTTTTCAAGAACCCCACCGTCACGCCCGAGCAGTGCGCCGACATCATCGCCCGCGACCCGAAAGTGGTGCACTACCCCATGGCCGACGGCAGCATCAAGCTGGCGGCCGGCTGGTTGATCGACGCCTGCGGCTGGAAAGGCAAGACCGTGGGCCATGCTGGCGTGTACGAGAAGCAGGCGCTGGTGCTGGTCAACCGCGGCACCGCCGAACACCCGTGCACCGGCGGCGAGGTCATGACCCTGGCCAGGGCCATACAAACCAGCGTGTACGAGCGCTTTGGCATCCGGCTGGAGCCGGAGCCGGTGGTGATCTGAAGGCCCATCCGCTCAGGCCGGCGCCGGGTCGTTCAAGGCCTCCAGCCGGTAGCCCTGGCGGTAGACCGACACCAGTTTGAAGCCACGTTCGGGCTGCAGGCCCAGCAGTGTGCGCAGCTTGGAGATGTGGGTGTCCAGCGTGCGGCTCGGCAGTTCCTGGGCGCCGGTGTGCTCGGGCGACCAGACCGACTCGAGCAGGTGGGCGCGCGACAGCAGCCGCCCGGTGTTTCGGAACATGAACAGCGCCAGCTCGAATTCCTTCTTGGTCAGTGCCACTGGCTGACCTTCAATCTCGACCGCACATTGGTCGGCCAGAAAGTGGTAGGGCCCCCAGCTCATTTCCTCGGCAGTTTGCCCGGCATAACAGCGCCGCAGCAGCGCCGTGACGCGGGCGCTGAGCTCGCCCACCCGCACCGGCTTGACCATGAAATCATCGGCGCCCGCGTTCAGGCCTTCGATGATGGCCGCCTCGTCGTGGCGGCTGGTCAGGAACAGGATGGGCACCGCTTCCTTGACGTGCTCGCGCACCCAGCGCACCACCTCCGGCCCGGTGCTGTCGGGCAGGGCCCAGTCCACCATCAAGAGGTCGAAGCTCTCGCGCAGGAGTATTTTCTGAAACTGCTTGGCCGTCAGAAAGGTGTGGCACTCGTGACCCATGGTCTTGAGCGCAAACCGTGTCTGCTCCAACTGCCCCTCATCGTCGTCCAGGCTGGCGATTCGCATTTTTTTCTCCCTTGCTGCACCCGCGCTTTTGAGCCGCTTTGTTGTTGTGCAGGTGTAGCACAAAGGTCAAAAAATGTAAATTCTTCGTGACATCCAGGGGCAAGCTCATGCGCACAAAAAAGGACGCCGCGGCGTCCTTTTTCATGGCGAGCCACACAGCTTCACTTCTTCTTGTCGCCTTCCAGCCGCAGCATGCTGGCGCCTTCGCCCAGCGACAGCAGGCCGCTCTGGGCGTAAATGCCCAGCTTGGCGCGGGTGTCGGTGATGTCGAGGTTGCGCATGGTGAGCTGGCCAATGCGGTCCAGCGGGGTGAAGGGCGCGTCTTCCACCTTTTCCATGCTCAGGCGCTCGGGCGCGTAGGTCAGGTTGGGGCTGTCGGTGTTGAGGATGCTGTAGTCGTTGCCACGGCGCAGCTCCAGCGACACCTCGCCGGTGACGGCGCGGGCCACCCAGCGCTGGGCGGTTTCGCGCAACATGATGGCCTGCGGGTCGAACCAGCGGCCTTGGTAGAGCAGGCGGCCCAGGCGCAGGCCGTTGATGCGGTATTGCTCGATGGTGTCTTCGTTGTGGATGCCGGTGACCAGGCGCTCGTAGGCGATGTGCAGCAGCGCCATGCCCGGGGCTTCGTAGATGCCACGGCTCTTGGCTTCGATGATGCGGTTTTCGATCTGGTCGCTCATGCCCAGGCCATGGCGCCCGCCGATCTCGTTGGCCTTGAGGAACAGGGCCACCGGGTCGCTGAAGGTTTCGCCGTTGAGGGCGACCGGCTGGCCTTCCTCGAAACGCACGGTCACTTCTTCCGCCTTCACTTCGACTTCAGGCTTCCAGAAGGCCACGCCCATGATGGGGTTGACGATTCGGATGCCGCTGCTGAGCAGTTCCAGGTCCTTGGCCTCGTGGGTGGCGCCCAGCATGTTGCTGTCGGTGCTGTAGGCCTTTTCGGCGCTCATCTTGTAGCCAAAACCGTTGGCTGTCATGAAGGCGCTCATCTCGCTGCGGCCGCCCAGTTCGTCGATGAACTGTTGGTCCAACCAGGGTTTGTAGATCTTCAGGCTGGGGTTGGTCAGCAGGCCGTAGCGGTAGAAACGCTCGATGTCGTTGCCCTTGAAGGTGCTGCCGTCGCCCCAGATGTTGACGTCGTCTTCCTTCATCGCGGCCACCAGCATGGTGCCGGTCACGGCGCGGCCCAGTGGGGTGGTGTTGAAGTAGGTGATGCCACCGGTGCTGATGTGGAAGGCGCCACACTGGATGGCGGCGATGCCTTCGTGTGCCAGCTGGGTGCGGCAGTCCACCAGGCGGGCCTGCTCGGCCCCGTATTCCATGGCCTTGCGCGGGATTTCGTCGTAGTCCGACTCGTCCGGCTGGCCCAGGTTGGCGGTGTAGGCGTAGGGCACGGCGCCCTTTTGTTTCATCCACAGCAGTGCGGCGGACGTGTCGAGGCCGCCGGAGAAGGCGATGCCGACTTTTTGCCCCGTGGGCAGGTTTTGCAGAATGGTGGCCATGTGGTTGAACGCTGATTAGCCGAAGTGGCAGATGTAGTGGTAGGCCTCGGTCACGCGAATATCGAATGACGAGTTGCCGGGGATGCTGAAGGTGTCGCCCGGGCCGGACTTCAGCCAGGCGTCGCTGCCCTTGAGCTTGTACTCGCAGCCACCCGCCACACACTCCATGATTTCGGGCGCGCCGGTGTTGAAGGTCAGGGTGGCGGGCAGCACCACACCGACCGACTTCTTGGTGCCGTCGGCGAAGGTGACGCCGTGGCTGACGCACTTGCCATCGAAATAGACGCTGGCCTGGGTGTTGACGGACACGCCGTCGAGGGTGGTGGTGCTCATGGGTTTGTGTGGGCGAAAAAACAGGGATTTTAAATTCTGGCTGACCAGTCGTCGGCTTTGAAGCCCACGGTCACCGCGTCGGCCCATTGCACCACCGGGCGTTTGATGGTGCTGGGCTGCGCCAGCATCACGGCGCGGGCGGTGGCGGCATCGGTGACGGCGGCACGCGTGGCCTCGTCGAGCTGGCGCCAGCTGTTGCCTTTTCGGTTGAGCACCGTTTCCCAGCCGGCGCTGGCCAGCCAGTGGTCCAGTGCGGTCTCGGGCACGCCCTGTTTCTTGAAATCGTGGAAAACGTGTTCAATGCCGTGTGCCGTCAGCCAGGTGCGGGCCTTTTTCACGGTGTCGCAGTTGGGGATGCCGTAGAGGGTGATCATGGGTGCGGATTGTCCGGCATCCGGCGCTGGGCGCGTCGGCCTGCGAAAATCGGTGGATGACCATTGCAGCCGCACCCCTCCCCGACACCCTGGCCGACTGGCTGGCCCACTGCGAACGCCAGCACCCCAAGGGTCAGCAAGGCATCATCCTCGGGCTGGACCGGGTGCGCGCCGTGGCGGAGCGCCTCAACGGCGGCGCCGGCCTGCACTTCGAGGCGCCGGTGATCACCGTGGCCGGCACCAACGGCAAGGGCTCCACCTGTGCCATGCTGGAAGCCATCTGCCAGCAGGCCGGTTACCGCACCGGCGTCTACACCTCGCCGCACCTGGTGTTTTTTGAGGAGCGCTGCCGCCTGCTGGGCCAGGCCATCGCCACGGCCGAGCTGTTGCCGGCCTTTGCCGATGTGGAGCGCGCCCGCCTGCTGGGCGAGCCCATCGTGCTGACCTATTTCGAGTTCACCACCCTGGCCATCCTGCTCACGTTGTCGCGCCAGCCGCTGGACGTGGTGGTGCTGGAGGTGGGCCTGGGCGGGCGCCTGGACGCGGTCAACATCGTCGATGCCGATTGCGCCGTGATCACCAGCATCGACCTCGACCACACCGACCTGTTGGGCGCCGACCGCGAGGCCATCGGTTACGAGAAGGCCGGCATCATGCGCACCGGCCGCCCGGTGGTGCTGAGCGACCCCATGCCACCCCAAAGCATCATCTACCGGGCGCGCGAGATCGACGCCCCGCTGTGGCGCATCGGCGCCGACTTCCACTTTGCCGGTGACCGCCAGCAGTGGGGCTGGGCCATGCACCCCAGCCACGGCGGGCGGCGTTACGCCGGCCTGGCCTACCCGGCGCTGCGCGGCGCCAACCAGCTGGTCAATGCCTCGGGCGTGCTGGCGGCGCTCGAAGCCCTGCGCCCACGCCTGCCGGTGACGGCGCAGGCGGTGCGCAACGGCCTGGCCATGGTGGATTTGCCGGGCCGCTTCCAGATCGTGCCGGGCCAGCCCGCCCTGGTGCTGGACGTGGCGCACAACCCGCATTCGGTGGCGGCGCTGGCCGAAAACCTTGACGCCATGGGCTTCTACCCCACCACCCACGCCGTGTTCGGCGCCATGGCCGACAAGGACCTGGCGCCCATGCTGGCGCGGGTGGCGCCGCTGATCGACCGCTGGTACTTCACCGACCTGCCGACGCCGCGCGCGGCCAGCGCCGCGCAGCTGCTGGCGGCGTGGAACGACAGCGGCTTGGGCAAGGGCAAAAACCTGCCCGTGGCCACCCACACCAGCCCCCAAGCGGCGCTGGACGCGGCGGTGGCCCAGGCGGACCCCGCTGATAGAATCGTGGTCTTCGGTTCGTTCTACACGGTCGGCGGGGTGTTGCAAGCGGGTGTGCCGCGCCTGACGGCTCCGCATCTGGCGGCCTGACCCCGGCGCCCTTGATTGCCCCAGCGGCTTCCACGCAAACCCATGTCCAAGTCCCGTTCCGCCAGCCAGGGCGTTGCCGCCGCTCCCGAAAGCCTGGACGCCGTGCGCCGGCGCGCGCGCCACCGGCTCATCGGTGCGGCTGTGCTGGTGCTGCTGGGCGTGGTCGGTTTTCCCCTGCTGTTCGACACCCAGCCGCGCCCGATCGCGGTGGACATCCCCATCGAAATCCCCTCGCGCCAAGCCGCTAAGCCCTTGCCGGCGCCGGTCAAACCTGACGCCACGGCCACGGTGAAGGACAGCCTGGGTGAGCGCGAGCAGGTAGTGGCGGCCGGCGTGCCTGCGGCCCAGCCGGCGCCTTCGCCTGCGGTGGTGGCCGAAGTCAAGCCCGAGGCCAAGCCGGAACCCAAAGCCGAAGCCAAACCGGACCCCAAGCCGGAAACCAAGCCCGAGCCCAAACCCGCGGCCCGCCCCGACACCGCCGACAGCGCGCGCGCCCAGGCCGCGCTGGAGGACAAGGCGGTCGAACGCATCGTGGTGCAGGTCGGCGCTTACGCCGAGCGTGCCCGCGCACAAGAGGTGCGCCTCAAGCTGGAGCGTGCTGGCCTCAAGACCTACACCCACGTGGCCAACACGCCCGAGGGCGAGCGCATCCGCGTGCGCATTGGCCCTTACGAGAACCGGGCCGAGGCCGAGAAGGCGGCGGCCAAGGTCAAGGGCCTGGGCCTGCCCACGGCCATCCTGACGCTGTGAGCTTGCGCCTGCCCCGTGAGTGCGCCTGATGAACATCGCCACCGTTGACATCATCCTGTTGCTGGTGCTGTTGGTCTCTGTGGTGATCGGCGCCTGGCGCGGGCTGCTCTACGAGGTGCTGTCGGTCATCGGCTGGGTGGCCGCGTTTGTGCTGGCCCAGTGGTGGGCCGTGGGCGTGGGCGAATGGCTGCCGCTGGGCGAAGCGTCCGAACCTTTGCGCTACGCAGCCGGTTTTGCGCTGGTGTTTGTGGGCGTGGCCTTTGCGGCCGGGCTGTTGGCCTGGCTGGTGAAAAAGCTTGTCGAATCCGTCGGCCTGCGCCCGGTGGACCGCACCCTGGGTGCGCTGTTCGGTTTGTTTCGCGGCGCCGTGGTGCTGCTGGCCGTGGCCCTGGTGGTGGTCATGACGCCGCTGCGCGAGGCCCAGGCCTGGCGCGAATCCGTGGGTGCCCAGACGCTGGGCAGCACCCTGCACAGCTTGCGTCCCCTGTTGCCCGAACCCCTGGTTACTTACATCCCCTGAGGACCCTCCCCATGTGTGGAATTGTTGGCGTTGTTCACAACGCACCCGTCAACCAGCTCATTTACGACGCCTTGCTGCTGCTGCAGCACCGTGGCCAGGACGCCGCCGGCATCGTCACCCAGCTGGACCGCAAGTTTTTCATGCACAAGGCCAAGGGCATGGTGCGTGACGTGTTCCGCACCCGCAACATGCGCGCG
>JAUYSB010000220.1 GCA_030696525.1 Hydrogenophaga sp.
ATATTGGTCGCCATGCCCACGGCGATACCCGAGGAGCCATTGACCAGCAGATTGGGCAGCTTGCTTGGCAGCACCAATGGCTCTTTTTCGCTGCCGTCGTAGTTGGGCCCGAAATCGACGGTTTCCTTGTCGATGTCGGCCAGCATTTCGTGGGCGATCTTGGCCAGGCGGATTTCGGTGTAACGCATGGCTGCGGCGCTGTCGCCGTCCACCGAGCCGAAGTTGCCCTGGCCATCCACCAGCATGTGACGCAACGAAAAGTCCTGCGCCATGCGCACGATGGTGTCGTACACCGCGCTGTCGCCGTGCGGGTGGTACTTACCGATCACGTCACCGACGATACGCGCCGACTTCTTGTAGGGCCGGTTCCAGTCGTTGTTGAGCTCGTGCATCGCAAACAACACGCGGCGGTGCACCGGCTTGAGGCCATCGCGCGCGTCGGGCAGGGCCCGGCCCACGATCACGCTCATGGCGTAATCGAGGTAGCTGCGCCGCATTTCCTCTTCTAGACTGATGGGCAGGGTTTCTTTGGCGAACTGGGTCATGTCAGACAGGCGTGGTGGGCGGGCGCAATCCACCATTCTAGTTGGCCGGCTGGCGGCGCCCTGGCTGCACCCGTCGGTGCATCACTGTGGTGCGTCCGCAACATATTCGGCAGTTCAATCCTCAAGTAAGTTTCGCACCGCTGGGCAGTTCGGTGTGGGTTGCGGCCCTTGTGGCAAAATGAATTGCAACGTTTTTAGTGGTGGTCACTTCAAGCGTCGTCATTCATCGCAGAAGCCCTGCGCCTTCAATCAGAGGAAAACATGCAAAAACTGAACAAAGTGGCAATGCTGTTCGCAACGGCTGCGCTGGCAACTGCCGCAGGTGCACAGACCGTCGACAACTGGCGCAACGGCACCAGCGAGCTGGTGTGGAAGAACGGCACGAACGAACTGTGCTGGCGTGATGCCAGCTGGACCCCGGCCACTGCTGCTCAGGGTTGCGATGGCGCCATCGTGCCCGCTGCCCCGGCTGCTGCTCCTGCTGCTGCTCCCGCACCGGCTCCTGCTGCTGCCCCGGCTGCCCGTCCCGCTGCTGCTGCTCCCGCCGCCGCTGCCGCTGCTCCCGCTGCCGCATCCAAGGTGACCTACGCTGCCGACGCTTTCTTTGACTTCGACAAGGCGGTTCTGAAGCCCGAAGGCAAAGCCAAGCTGGACGATCTGGTCGGCAAGGTCAAGGGCATCAACCTGGAAGTCATCATCGCCGTGGGTCACACCGACTCCGTGGGCGCTGACGCCTACAACCAGAAGCTGTCGGTTCGCCGCGCTGAAGCCGTGAAGGCCTACCTGGTCTCCAAGGGCATCGAAACCAACCGCGTCTACACCGAAGGCAAGGGCGAAGCCCAGCCCGTGGCCGACAACAAGACCAAAGAAGGCCGTGCGAAGAACCGTCGCGTGGAAATCGAAGTGGTCGGCACCCGCGCCAACAAGTAATCCCCTGGATTGCTCCGAAAAAACCGCGCCTCGGCGCGGTTTTTTTATGCCCCAAGGGATAATTTGCCCATGAACCCCACCGTGAACGCATCCGTGAACGCCGACCCGGCCGAACTGGCCAAATTTTCCGACCTGGCCCACCGCTGGTGGGACCCCGAGAGCGAATTCCGCCCGTTGCACCAGATCAACCCGCTGCGCCTGGCCTGGATCGAGCAGCTGGCCGGTGGCCTGGCCGGCAAACAGGTGCTCGACGTCGGCTGTGGCGGCGGCATCCTGGCCGATTCGATGGCGCGCAAAGGCGCCGAGGTGCTGGGCATCGACCTGGCCACCAAGGCCTTGCGTGTGGCGCAATTGCACGCGTTGGAGGCGCAGACCACGGGTGTGACCTACCGCGAGGTGGCGGCCGAAGCGTTGGCCGCCGAGAGTCCGGCGCGCTTTGACGTTGTCACCTGCATGGAGATGCTGGAACACGTGCCCGACCCGGCCTCGGTGGTGGCGGCCTGCAGCACCCTGGTCAAACCCGGCGGCTGGGTGTTTTTTTCCACCCTCAACCGCAACCCCAAATCCTTCCTGTTTGCCATCGTCGGCGCTGAATACGTGCTCAACCTGCTGCCACGCGGCACCCACGAGTACGCCAAATTCATCCGCCCCAGTGAACTCGCGTCCTACTGCCGCCGCGCCGACCTCACGCTCGAACACAGCAAGGGCATGGCCTACAACCCGCTGACCCGCCGTTACTGGCTCAACCAGGACACCAGCGTCAACTACCTCATTGCCACCCGCAAAGGGGCCGCTGCGTGAGCCGGTTTGCCGCCGTGCGTGCCGTGTTGTTCGATCTGGACGGCACCTTGATCGACAGCGCGCCCGACCTGGGCGCTGCCGCCGACCAGATGCGGGTGGCGCGGGGGCTGCCCTCGCTGCCTCTGGAAAATTACCGCCACATGGCCGGCTCAGGTGCCCGCGGCATGCTGAGCGTGGCCTTTGGAATGAGCACCGATCACCCCGAATACGAAGGTCTGCGCGACGAGTTTTTTGGCCATTACGAAGCCCGCATGACCCAGCTGACGCGTGCGTTCGACGAGGTGGCCGACATGCTGGCCGCCCTGCACGCCGCCGGCTTGCCTTGGGGCGTGGTCACCAACAAGGCGCAACGCTTCACCCTGCCACTCACGGCGGCCATGCCCTTGTTCGGCAACGCACGCGCCGTGGTGTGCGGCGACACCACGCCCCACGCCAAACCCCACCCAGCACCCCTGTTCGAGGCCGCCCGCCGCCTGGGGCTGGAGGCTGCCGAGTGCATCTACGTGGGTGACGACGAACGCGACATCCTGGCCGGGCGCGCTGCCGGCATGCCCACGGTGGCCGCGCGCTACGGTTACCTGGGCGTGCAGGCCGATGTGAGCGCCTGGAACGCCGACGCCATCATCGATAGCCCAGGTGCCCTCTTGAAATTGCTGGGCATGCCTTAAACTACGGGGCTCAGGGGCTGCACTGGTTTCGACGTGGGTTCGGACGCGCAGCAGGGCATGTCGAGGTTCTGTCACCTCGTAAAACAGCAGAAAAAAACTAACTGCAAACGACGAACGTTTCGCACTCGCCGCTTAATTGCGCGTGAGCCTCGCAACAGCAAGCCAATAGGCTGGGCAAGGGTTGTGGTGCCGCAAGGCCACACAGTCCAGGCTGCGGGGTAATTTCATTTGGCTGGATCGGCGTCGGGCAACTTGGCGCAGGTCGAGACTCAAGGTTGCTGGCGTCCTGATCAGCGTGCCACTGCGCGGTTCAGGAAGCGAGACCCAAATCAGACGGCTACACATGTAGAACTGCTCGAAAAAGGCTTGCGGACGGGGGTTCAAATCCCCCCAGCTCCACCATTACAACGTCCAAGGGCGTTCGCCAACATCCGGTGAACGCCCTTTTTCATTGGAAAATCAATGGTTTAGTGTTCGTTTTCGTCCGGTAAGGTTCGCTTGCAGCCGGCGCGAAAGCGGGGAACAAATCGGGGAACAAACCGGGGTAAAGTATGGAAATCGGGGTTTCGTTCCCCGGTTTTCCTGTTCCCCGCCCTGGAGTGCCGCCCATGTTGACCGCCAACCACTGTAAGAACGCCACGTGCCCGCCCGACAAAAAGCGGGCTCGCTTCACCGATGCCCAGGGCCTTTACCTGGAGGTGAGCCCGGCCGGTTCCAAGCGGTGGTTTTGGAAAACCTACGCAGATGGCAAAGAAGGGCGCTTGGCGCTGGGCAGCTATCCGGCCATGAGCCTGTCCGAGGCGCGCCAGGCCCGTGATGCTGCCAAGCTGCAGAAGGCGGCCGGGGTGGACCCGGTGCAGGCCCGCAAGCTGGACAAGCTCAAGGGCACCCGTGTGGGTGGCGACACCTTCAAGGCCGTGGCCATGGAGTGGCACGGCAAACAGGTGGACGGCTGGAGCCCCAGCCATGCCGAGCGCACTCGTCGTCAGTTGGAGCGCGACCTGTTCCCCTGGCTGGGCGACCGGCACATGGCCGAAGTTGAACCCATGGAGCTGCTGAGCGTGCTACAGAAGGTGGAGGAGCGCGGCGCCGTGGAAACGGCCGACCGCGCCCTGATGCTGGCCCGCCAGGTGTGGGAATACTGGCTCCCCACGGCCGACAAGGCTCAGCGCAACATCACCGAGGGCCTGAAAAAGCGGCTGACCCCCTATCGTGGCAAGAGCTTCCCGGCCATCGTGGAACCCCAGCGCTTTGGCGAGCTGCTGCGTGGCATGTACGCATACAAGGGCGGCCCCATCGTGCGCACCGCCCTGCTGCTGGCGCCCATCCTGTACCAGCGGCCTGGCAACCTGCGTATGATGGAATGGGGCGAACTGGACTTGGACGCAGCCTTGTGGACCATCCCCAGCGCCAAGATGAAGCGCACCAAGGACGAGAAAGAGCAGGGCGAACCCCACGTGGTGCCCATGCCCACCCAGGCCGTGGCCCTGCTGCGCGAGCTGCAGCCGCTGACCGGCCGGGGGCGGTACGTGTTCCCCGGCCAGCGCGATCACGACCGGCCGATGTCCGACAATTCAGTGCGCAGTGCCTTGTATGGGCTGGGCGTGGGCAAGGAGCAGAGCTGGCACGGCTTCAGGGCCAGCGCCCGCACCATGCTGGTTGATCAGCTCGACCTCGACCCGCTGGCCATCGAGGCCAATCTGGCCCACGCCGTAAAGGACGCCAACGGCCGCAGCTACAACCGCACCAAATACCTGGCCCAGCGCTACGACCAGATTCAGCGGTGGGCCGACTACCTGGACACCCTGCGTCATGGTGGCCAGGTAGTGCCGCTACCCCAGCGGGTCGCCTGAGAGCCTATCCAGCCCCAGCCCACTGTCCGCCGTGCCGCCGCATCCTCCCTGCCTTCCACACCCGAGCTGATTGGCCTGCACGTGCAAGACCAAGTGTGCGTTGTCCACCGCGCTGCACGCCCTGCGCCTTACCACAGTCCGCGCCACCATGCCCGCCACGCCGCAGCCGATGCGGTTGGAGACCGCCAGTGAGGCTGGCGCCAGCCCTCACCCGGTGCGTAAGGGTAGGCAGCCCGATATGTTCATGTTGCCCTGGCTGGGGCTTTTGCGTACCCCGGCCAGAAAAGACCGCCTATGCATGGGCATCTTCCACATCAACTAGCGCGGCCAGCTGGAAGCGCACCACCGGGCGGTGTGGTCTGTTGATGTCCGGAAAAAGTCGCGCAATTTCAACGGGTTACGTGTCACGTTTCAGCGTTCACCAAGCCGGTGCTCGCTGTCTAGGCTCGCCAAAAGCGACAAATTGACCGCAGCCGTCCGCATTGGTCCGATAGGCTGCACCCACGAACCCAGTCCACCGGCAATTCCGGCCTTTTGGGCTCGAGCCAGTCTCACTCGCGTCACTTCTATGGCGGGAGATTCGATTTCAGCTTCTGAGGATCAACGCAATGTCTTCAAGTAACCAACATGGTGGCGTGTCCACTGCCGCCCCCACTCTGCCAGCCACGGGGTTTCTTCGCCTGTCTCACATCATCGGCAGCAAAAAAGCGAGCGTTCCGCCACTCATCCCCGTTGGCAAGACCACGTGGTGGGACGGCGTCAAGTCGGGGCGTTACCCGCAGCCCATCAAGCTCGCCCCACGCGTCACCGTGTGGCGAGCCGAGGATATCCGTGCGCTGATCGCGAACGCTTGATCACGGTGCGAATAGCACCTCTCCATCTGGACCCAACAGCCCACCGCCGCTGGGCTGGCTGCCGGTCAAGGTCGAATTGCTCTGTATGTCGGAGCATGTTGCACATCAATTGGCAACAAAGGGCAAACGATGCACTCACTCCAAATCCCCACGAACTGGGCACCTCTGACAACCGCCAAATTTGCCTCGGCAATTGGGCGCTCTGCGCAAACCATCCGCGCGCATCACTGCCGAACCGGCCAGGCCTTCGGCATCCGCCCTGTCAAGGTCGGCCGGTTGCTGCTGTGGCCGGCCGACGAGGTGGCTGGCCTGCTTGGTCAGACCACCGAGGCTGAGGCGTAGCCGGCCGCCGGTGCATCCACCGCGCCGCTACAACGCGGCCCCAGATGGACGTGAACCCCAAGGCGGGTGCAACCGCGCAAGGGGTTCGAGAACGGAACAAGATGATGATCACAATTTTCCCAGAATCATCGGGATCTGGCAACGCTTTACCGCCGTTGCCCAAGCGGGCGAGGCCGGCACGCTGGGACTTTCCCATGCGTGACGCTCCCGATCAATTCCGCACAGAGATTCGTGCCGCACTGGGTGTCGCGCCCGACGTGATAGAGCCGGGTCGCATGCACCGCTTTAGCCTCAACGGAAAGCGCAGCGACACGGCGGGCTGGTGCCTACTTTTTGAGGATGGTCGGGGCGGTGTTTTCGGTGACTTCCGCATCGGTTTGTCATCGGTGTGGACCGCCCAGCGGCGCGAGCAGATGACACCTACCGAGCGCGCCAACATAGCCCGGCAACTCGCCCAGGCCAACGCGCAGCGCCAAGACCAGCAGCGCCAGCAATGGGCCGTCAACGCGCAGCGCAATGCGGCACTGTGGGCGCAGACCGTGCCCGTGACGGATGGCGACCCGGTGTCGCTGTATCTGCAGCGACGCGGACTGGCCGGACCGGTGCCCGATCATCTGCGCCTGCATCCGGGCTTGACCTACTGGGACGGCGGCGACTGTGGCACCTGGCCGGCGATGGTGGCGCCACTGGTGCGCCCTGACGGTATTGGATTGGCGCTGCACCGCACCTACCTGACGGCGGACGGCTGTAAGGCCCAGGTGTCCACCGTCAAGAAGCTGACCAGCGCGTCCGGGCCGCTGGCCGGCGCCTGCATCCCGCTGCACGAACCCCAGGGCGGCGTGATCGGCATCGCCGAAGGGATCGAGACTGCCCAGGCGGCCCACCTTGCATCGGGCCTGCCCACGGTGGCCGCCTACTGCGCTGGCAACCTGGCCGCCTACATCTGGCCGGCAGACGTCTCGCGCCTCGTGGTGTTCGCCGACGCGGACCCGGCCGGCGCTGCAGCAGCACAGAGCCTAAGGGCACGAGCACTGCGGGCCGGCCTGCGCGTGGCCGTGATGACGCCCAGCAGGCCCGGCGCTGACTGGTGCGACGTGTGGGCGCAGCGTGATGCGGTGAGCGTTAACGCTTCGGAGTCAGCAGCATGAATGCCGTGTTGAACGACCGGGCCGAATGCATGCCGGCCAATGATCTGGCGCTGATGATGTCAGCGGCCGACACCGAGGTGCAGGACGCGCTGCAGGAGCACGACGCCGACCATGCCACCACCGAAGCCGAGCGGCTTGTTCTGGCCGCCGAAGCCGGCGATGTGGGCGCTCCGTTTGTGCCGGCGGCGCTGGCGACACTCCGCGCCCTTCAGGCTGAAAATTTGCCGGAATGGCGGCGACTGCGCGAGCGAATGAAGCGCGCCGGTGTCGGCGTCACGGAGCTGGACAAGCAGTTGCGGCATGGCGACGGCGCTCCACCTGGTGACGACGAAAAAGGCATTGCCGAACTTCTCGTCGACCTGGCGCGCAACCAGTGCCAGTTCGTGCACGACGAGCAGAAGGAACCCTATGCCGTCCTTGAGGCCAGCGGCGCCCGGCAGGTGCATCGCGTTATGTCACGGAGCTTTTCCGACTACCTGAGTCACGCCTTTTACACGCAGCACGACCGCGCGCCGACCGAACAGGCGCTGAAGATTGCGCTTCAGACGTTGAGCGGACAGGCGAAGTTCGGCGGCGAGGAACGCGAAGTCTTCACCCGCATCGCCAAGACCGAAGACGGTTATTTTCTGGACCTATGCAACGACGCCTGGCAGTGCGTGCAGGTGACCGCGACCGGCTGGGCCGTAGCGGCTGGCGCAGGCGCACCGCTGTTCGTCCGTAGTGCATCCATGCGGCCGCTGCCCCTGCCCGAGCGCGACGGCACCATGGATGCGCTGTGGCCTCTGGTCAATGTGCCCGTGGCTGATCGCCTGCCGTTGTTGGCCTGGATGTTGGAGTGCCTGCGCCCGGATACCCCGCATGTGGTGCTTGAACTGGTGGGCGAGCAAGGCAGCGCCAAGAGTTCAACGCAGCGCGCGCTGCGGCGTCTGATCGACCCGAATCAATCCGACCTGAGAGCCGCGCCCAAGACCGTGGAAGATGTATGGATTGCGGCGCGCAACTCGCACATGGTTAGCCTCGAAAACCTAAGCCACCTGCCGCCGCAGTATCAGGACGCGCTGTGCGTGCTGGCAACTGGCGGCGGGTATGCTGCCCGCACGCTTTACACCAATGACGAGGAGACCATTCTTGATCTGCGCAAGCCTATCGTATTGAACGGCATCAGCGTGATCGTCACTGCGCAAGATTTGCTGGACCGCAGCTTGCATATCGACTTACCCACCATCCAAGCCCGCGAGCTGGCCGGCGATATGGAAGCGCGCTTCGAAGCCGCACAGCCCACACTGCTGGGCGCGCTATTGGATCTGTTCGTTAAGGTACTGGCGAAGCTGCCAAGTGTAGTGATCGCGCCCGAACGTCGGCCGCGCATGGCCGACTTCGCTGTGTTGGGCGAAGCGGTGTACCGTGTCCACGGCGAACCGGCAGGCGCCTTCCTGGCCAGCTACAACGCCATGCGCAAGGACGGTGTTCTGCGCACCATCGATGCGTCACCCGTTGGCGCAGCGTTGACCGCCTACCTGGCCGACGTGCCCAGCGGCTTCAACGGCACGCTGTCGGAACTGCTGGACCGGTTGGACCGGTTCCGACCGCAGGGTGAGACTTGGCCGCGATCCCCGAAAGGGCTGGGCGACACACTGCGGCGGCTGGCGCCTGCACTGCGAATGATCGGCTTTGAGTGCAAGGCCCTGCCCAAGACCGGCGGCGTTATCCGGTGGCACATCTTTCCCAAGCCTGGACCGTCTGACCCATGTCTTGGCCCGGTAGAGACCACCACGAATCATCCCGACAAATCGATCGCCACAGCAGGACATGCAGGACATGCAGGACATGGTTTCAGCCGCCAGGCCATGGGAAAGGGTATGCCGTTGTCTCACGGCACCGATGCGGCCGAATACGGCGAGGTGTTTTGATGGGTGCGTCCGAGCTGTTGCAGCACCTGCGCGGCGCAGGCCTGATATTGACAGTGACCGCTGCTGGCGCCCTGCACGTCGCACCGCGCGAGGCCCTGACAGACCACCACCGTACGGTGATCCGCTCCCAGCGTGACGACCTGTTGTTGGCGCTTCTGGCCGAGGTCGAACCTCGACCGACGCCACCGCCGACACGACGCAGCGGAAACCCGCTGATGACGCCCGAGCAGGGCGACGAATGCCACGCGGGCGGCTGGGACGCGGCCGAGATTGACGCCTTCCGACGGCGCCAAGCGCGGTTCATGCGCATGGGGCGCACGGCCGACGATGCCGACCACCTGGCCGAACGCTTGTCCCTGCGCGACCGCCAGCATGATGACCGGCGGCTGTGCCTGGAATGTGCGGCGCTGGCCGACAACGGGCGCTGTCGGGCGGCCGCGCGTGGCCGGCTTCCTGGGGCTGATCGTCTGCTTAAGCCGGTGCCAACCCTCATGCAGCGGTGCCCAGACTTCGCCCTGTCGCTTGGCCTGACCTGACCCAGAATGCAGGCCATTTCGTTGGAATGAGGAAACAAGAATGGGCAGCATCTTGTCAGGCTCAAGGACGCAGCGAGGCGGCAGGAAGGCCCTGGAAGCCCTCCCCACGGCCCGGCTGACCCTCCGGGTGCTCCACGCCGTGAATCGCGCTCCAGGGCCGGTTGTGCGGCCGGAATCGTCGGACCTGGCCACAGTTGTCCACGGGCACCAGCAATGGCTCGTTGAGCTCTCAGTCACGCCGCTGAACTTTGGCGGGCATCGGCGCTGGATGGTGTGCCCGGAGTGCGGCGGCCGGCGGGAGGCGCTGCACGTGCTCGGGGATCGGCTGGCGTGCCGGGTGTGCCTGGGCCTGCGGTACGGTTGTCAGCACGAAAACCGGCGCGCCAGGCTCGTGCGTCGCATCGACAAGATTCGCGTGCGCCTGGGGTGGCCACCTGGTCCACTGGCGCCAGCCGCCGGCAAACCCCCCGGCATGCGCTGGGGCACGTTCCACCGGCTGGCCGGCGAGCTGGACATGTTGACCGACGCACTCGTGGGCAACGTGGTCAAGTGGATTGATGGCGCGGAGGCAATGCTGGGCCGGCGCGGGAAAACGACGGTCTGACCGCCGCTCACCCGCCAGACAAGGCCCACGCCCCGCATCTGCCGCGCAGTGTGGGCCGCGCCCGCCGGCCGGCCGGGAGCAGGCGGCGGCATACCCTTTCCCTGGGCCAGGCAGTCAGAACCATGTCCTGCATATCCTGCATGTCCTGCTGTGGCACTTGATCCATCCTGATCGCCCCGCCGGCTCGCTGAGCCCACGCCGAGGACGACCGTACCCAGGCCCCGGCACAAGCCCCACGACGCCATTTTCCGCCTGGTGTACGGAGTCGAATTGTTCCGGCGTCACCACACTGCAGCGATCTATTGCAATCTAAGGATGGTGTTCAAAATCCCGGTCAAGCCCGAATGGCGTGAGCGAGGCTCGACAGGAACAATGGCGGCATGACCCAACAAGACCTCGGACTGAACCTGAGCACGCGGCGCACGCGCAAAGTGGTGTTTCTCGACGAGATGAACCTGGTGGTGCCATGGACGGAACAGCTTTCGCTGATTGCACCGCACGCACCTCGCGCCAAGACCGGGTGCCCGCCCTTTGAGCTGGTGACGATGCTGCGCATTCACTTCCTCCAACAATGGTTCGGCCTGAGTGACTTGGCCATGGAAGAAGCCCTGTTCGAGACCGCGCTGTACCGCGAGTTTGCGGGGCTCTCCAGCGTCGAGCGCATCCCCGACCGGGTCAGCATCCTGCGCTTTCGCCACCTGCTCGAAGAACACCAACTGGCCCCGCAGATACTGGCCGTGGTCAATGCCACCCTGGCCGACAAAGGCTTGATGCTCAAACAAGGCACGGTGGTGGACGCCACCTTGATAGCCGCGCCCAGTTCGACCAAGAACCAGGGCGGCGAGCGTGACCCCGAGATGCACCAGGCCAAGAAGGGGAACCAGTGGCACTTCGGCATGAAGGCGCACATCGGCGTGGACGCCGACTCGGGTCTGGTTCACACGGTGATTGGCACGGCCGCCAACGTCAATGACGTGACGCAAGCCAGTGCGTTGGTCCATGGCGAAGAAACGGATGTGTTCGCTGACGCCGGCTACCAGGGCGTGGCCAAACGGCAAGAAGTCCAAGGCATCGAAGCCAACTGGCATGTGGCTATGCGCCCGGGCTAACGCCGCGCATTGGACAAGTACAGCCCGATGGGCGCGGTGCTCGAGCAGCTTGAACACGTCAAGGCCCGAATCCGGGCCAAGGTGGAACACCCGTTCCGTGTCATCAAGCGGCAGTTCGGACATGTGAAAGTGCGCTATCGGGGCCTGGCCAAAAACACGGCGCAGTTGCACACGCTGTTTGCTCTGAGCAATCTGTGGATGGTGCGACGCAGGCTGTTGCAAGGGCTGCAGGCATGAGTGCGTCAGTAAGCGGCCAAAGGGCCGCCATCGGCCCGAAAACGGGCAGTGCAAACGCAGAAACTGCGTTGAGTTCGCCGATTTTGGGCCGCGCTATTTCATGTCGTGGCAAGCCGCTCGCTATCGGCTGGCGCCAAGCGCGTTTTGAACACCATCCCTAAGAGGACGACGGATGGGAGGTTTGGGATGTATAGTTGTTCACTAATTGATGATGGAACGACGCCGCGCTCACGTCGTGGAGCTGTTGATACTTCTGCTCGACTAACTGAATAGCCGCGAAAACTGAGACCCCAACCTGCGAAATTGCACCTCCACCGGCACCCGTAGCTCGGGCGACTCGTGGGGTGGGTTACAGCAGTGGCGGCTCGCACAAATAGTGTGCGCGCGGTCTCTCCGACTGACCCCAACCCCGTATCCAATGAATGGTGTCTGCTCGCCCCTTGCTCCCCAACGAGCCCCGTGTCATTGACGCGCCTCGCCAAAACGCCTTGACCGCGCAGCATTTGTTGCCCAAGATAGGGCTACTCATGACGTTGATGCAAGGCATCCGCTCATCACTCGACCCCGTTTTGCGGACACAGCAACCCCTCAAATGGGGCAAACCTTACCCGCTGGGCCAATGCCTGGAAATCTCCCTGGCAGCCAAGCGGCGCCTGCGCGAAATCAACCCCGCGAGCCTGACCGGCGAAGCGGCAGAAGGCCATGCCGCCCTGGCAGCCTTTTTGGCTGCCGGCGGCCACATGCACCAAGTGTGGGGCGACTTGCGGGGTGAATACTTCCAGAACGCCTTTCTGGCGGGCACGCTTTACATCGACGTGTCCAACGACACCGTGGTGCCAACCAAGCCGCCGGTTGAAGTAATGCCCTTCGACCAGGCCCGCCTGACCCCTGTTGCCGACTTCAGCCACTACTCCCGCTTGGCCACCAGGTACTGGCAGGCCCAAGTGGTGCCCAACCACCTCCTGCCTGAATTGGCTCCGTACTACCCGTTGTTTGCCTTTATCCACGGCATGGGGTGGTGTCTGGAAGCAGACTCGGGGTACATGGTTGCGCTTACACATTCGCAGGGCTTTGCGCCCAGCCGCGAAGTGCTGGCATTAGAGCCCCTGGGCGCTGCCGTGTTCAATACCCTGGCGCAGGTCCTTCGCCTCGGCAAGCGCTGGCCCGTTGCGAGCCGCCCAGCCGAGGGACGAGCGCTGGCCTTGCAAGCCTGTGAACAGGCGGCCAACGCCAATCAGCCACTGGACGCCAAACTGCTCTCCTACCTCGGGCAGCAGGTGGGTGCTGTGAATGTGCAGTTGCGCCGCAGCCAGTCGCCAGCGTAAGCATTCAAAACAGGTTTCACCATGCGTATCGACCTGTCAAACCCCGATGCCGTCTGGCAAGCGGCCAACCCCATCCTCACCCAACCCAATGCCGTGGCCATTTTTGCCAAGGCACTGGGGCTTTTGCTGCCCGCTGACCACACAGCCACAACGCTGCAGAGCATTCGGCTGGAAATGTGCCACGCCCTGGCACTGTTCTCAGCCAGCCAGATACCCGCCAGTTTGGCCGTGGTGCGCACAGCACTGCAACGTGCGGCCCAAAGCCCCATGCCCGCGCCGGTTGACCACCCCCCCACTACCGTCAACACCGAAGCCGGGCTTACTTCCCTGCGCCACACGCTGGTCGGCTTGGCTGCGCAGGGCTTGCCAGCCTTTGCCACCGCAGGCGCACTGCTGGGCCTTGTGCGCGAGGGTCATTTGCTGCCCAACGACAAAGACCTGGACGTGGTGCTGCCTGTGCAGCACCTGCCCGCCGCCATCGACGCCATGCCCGCATTGGGCTGGAAGCCCGCCTGGACGGTGGTCAAGGCCACAAACTTTCGCAGCTACGTACACACACAACATGCCATCACGCTGGACCTGTTTGGCTACGAATTTGACGCGGCCAACGCCTGCGTGTGGGGTGGCTGGTGGCCTGTGGGGTTGCCGCGGGAGCGCGGCCGCCTGCTCAAGTTCAAACCTATAGAACTGTTGCTGGCTCAACACCCCTGGGGCGAGCACTGGGAAGTCCGTGACCCCGAAAACCTGCTGGCGCAACTGTATGGCTCATACTGGCGCACACCCGATGCAGAATTTGACAGCACCGTTGAAATTCCAGCCCTGGTGGCCCACAACGACTACACCTGCACCTGGGCCGCCTTACGCCTGCTAGAAGCGTGGGTGCAGGGCAATGCCAGCCTGACCGCCCGCCGCTTGCGCACCCTGGCGCGCCTTGACGAAACGGACCCAGTTGTGCACGCCTTTGCTTCACCCTATGCCCACCCGCTGCCATGCTGATACCGCCCACCTACAACCCACCCAGCGTCACCCCGCCAGACCAGCCACGGAAGACCGGCTTGGTGGGCGGCACCATCGGTGCGTTCGATCTGTTCCACGTAGGGCACCTGCGCTTTTTGGCGGCTGCCCGCCAGCACTGCACCCACCTGAAAGTGGGTGTGGGCTCTGACCGCCTGCTGCCACTCAGCAAAGGCCGCGCGCCTGTGTGCAGCGAATCCCATCGCATGGAAATACTGCGGGGTTTGCGTTGTGTGGATGAAGTCTGCGTGTTTGATGTGGGGCTGGACCGAACCGATGCAGCCGCTCGGTGGTTGGCAGATTGGGGCGTGAGCACCGTGTTTGTAAGCAGAGACTGGATCAACACCCCGCGCTGGCAGCACCTGATGCCCATGCTTGCGCACCAGGGCATTGCTTGCCACGCACTGCCCTACACACAGGGCATTTCAACCACTGCCTTGCGCCAGCAACTGACCCAAGGGGGCCAGAAGGCCCAGCAAGACACTTCGCTAGCCGATGTGGTCAGCCCGGGTCGCGTCAAAATGGTGTGAAACGCCAGCAATGGCGAGCAATGCAGAGATGGTTTTTGAGGTTTTGTTGATTTAATTTATAGCTGTTTTCGCTTTTCAGTAAAGCGATATGACTCAATTTATCTGTATTTTTTCGTATATTTTTCTATAGCATTATCGAGCGCAAACCGAACATGGTCACACCCACTACCCAAGCCGCAGCCTTCCTCTACATCACCGGTCAACCAGGCCTGAACAACGGCCGCACCGAAGTGGCCTTTGTGCTCGACAACGTGGCTGACTGGCAAACCCTGGTTGCAGGCGTGCGGCCCGGCGTGGAAGTGGTGGTACTGGACAGCCGGGGAGACGGGCTGGCGCAGATGGCCGATTGGCTGGCACAGAAAACACCGGGCAGCGTAGATGCCATCCACCTGCTGGGGCATGGCAGCAGCGGGGCGATCAACCTGGGTACGTTGACGCTGAGCAGCGGTAACCTGAATGCTTACGCTGGCCAGTTGGCGCGGATTGGCGCATCGTTGACTGATGACGGTGATTTGCTGCTGTACGGCTGCAATGTGGCGCAGGGCCAAACGGGGATCGACTTCATTGCCAAACTGACTCAAGCGACCGGGGCTGAGGTCGCCACTTCGATCGATGCGACAGGGGCAGCCGCCAAGGGCGGCGATTGGGTTTTGGAAAATGAAACGGGCCAAATAGACGGACGTTCCTTGCTGAACGACAGCGGCATTGAGGGATTCAGCGGTTTGTTGGCGACCGTAACTTTCGTGGAAGGGTCCGCCGAAGACCTGAACATCGAAAGCGGTGCAACCTCTTTCAACAGAACTATCGACAGCGTAACCTTTACTTTTGCAAACGGGTCAAGTAGCTACGCTGGATCATATTTCGATGTCCAAACCATGAACGGCATACCCGGCGACGGTTTTGCCGGGGTTTATTCGCTGTCTGCACGCAATGCAGGTGGCGGTGTCGATTTCACGGTAACCGCCCAGAGCGGCTATACCTTCGACCTCACCGGGTTCAGTGCATCTGCCAGTACGGGTCTGGCTCGGGTTTATTTCAACGGGATGACGAGCTACAAGGACTTCAATCTTGGCGCTATCGACACTGAAAAAAACCTGTCCAGCCTGACGGACTTCAATGACGTCACTTCGGTCACGTTCACCTCACAAAACTACGCCCTGTTTCAAAATCTGATCCTCGATGACATCAAGATTTTTGTACTACGTCCCACAGTCAATGTCGTCGTAGCAGATACCGCGCTTCGAGTTGGCGAAACTTCTCTCGTCACATTCACGTTTTCAGAAGCGGTCACCGGTTTCGACAATTCCGATATCACCATTCCCAACGGCACCCTCAGCGCGGTCAGTACCAGCGATGGCGGTACCACATGGACTGCCACTTTCACACCAACAGCAAGCGTGACGGAGACCACCAACGTCATGAGCGTAGCTATGGCTGGAGTGACCAGCGTGGCCACGTCGAACGCCGGCACCGGTTCCACCAACTCGAACAACTTCACCATCGACACGCAGCGGCCCACGGCCGCGATCTCGCTGAACGATACCGCGCTGCGCATCGGCGACACCGCCACCGCCACCTTCACGTTCAGCGAGGCGGTGACCGGTTTCACCAACGCCGACCTGACCATCGCCAACGGCACGCTGGGCAGCGTGAGTTCCAGCGACGGCGGCATCACCTGGACGGCCACATTCACCCCCAGCAACGGCGTCACCGCCGCGAGTAACGTGATCACGCTGGACAACACCGGCGTGACCGATTCCGCCGGTAACGCCGGCAGCGGCACCACGGACTCCGGCAACTACGCGGTGGACACGGTGCGGCCCACCTTGGCCTCGGCCATCACGATCAGCGACACGGCCCTGCGCGTCGGTGACACGGCCACAGTCACGTTCACCTTCACCGAGGCGGTGACCGGTTTCACTACCGCCGATCTGAGTGCACCCAATGGGACGCTGTCCAGCCTCAGCAGCAGCGATGGCGGCATAACCTGGACCGCCACGCTGACACCCAGCGCCAGCACCACAGCAGCCACCAACGTGATCACGCTGGACTACACCGGCATCACCGATGCTGCTGGCAACGCAGGCACCAGCACTGCAACCAGCGGCAACTACGCCGTGGACACCACGGCGCCCACACTTGACGCCGCCAACTCCACGCCAGAGGACGATGCCACCAACGTGGCCCTTGGCAACGATATCGTCATCGATTTTTCAGAAAACATTGCCTTCGGCAGCAGCGGCACCATAGTGCTGCGCAACGTCACCGACAGCAGCGACGCAGCCACCTTTACCGTTTCAGCGGGTAGCGTGACGACCAGCACAGGTGGTTCGGCCAGCATTGCCAGCGACAAGCTGACCATCAACCCGATAGACGATTTGACAGCCGGCAAAACCTACGCTGTGCAAATTGGGGCAGGTAGCTTTATCTCGCTTGTAGACACGGCAGGCAACGCACTGGCACCCATTGCCAACGACACCACTTACAACTTCAGCACCGTTCCTGCCAACGCCATCCCCAGCCTCACAAGCTTTGCCGCACCAGCAGCCACAGCGCTGGAAGACACACAAAAAGAAATCACCCTGGCTAATTTGAAAGATCAGGGAAACGAGGCCGACAGCGACGGCACGGTGGACGCGTTTGTGGTTCAAGCCGTCAGCACCGGCTCGCTCAAGATCGGCACCAGCGCGTTGACGGCCACCGCATGGGACGCCAGCACCAACAACACCATCGACGCAACGCGCAATGCCTACTGGACGCCAGCCACCAACGCCAGCGGCGATGCCTTCAACGCCTTCACCGTCAAGGCAAAGGACACCCTCGGGGCGCTTTCAAGCACGGCGGTGCAAGTCACCGTGGATGTGACAGAGGTCAATGACGCCCCATCCCTGAATGCGAACGGGTCCAGCCCCACCTACACCGAAGACGGCAGTGCGGTCACGCTGTACGGCGCATCCAATGTCATTCCTGGCGAAGCGGGCCAGACACTCACCAGTTTGACGCTTACCGTCACCAATGTCAGCGACACCACCGAGCAACTGAACATAGACGGCACCACCATCGCCTTGAACGATGGCGAAAGCGGCACAACCGCAACCAACGGCATGACCTACACGGTGGCTGTGGCTTCAGGCACCGCCACCGTCAGCATGTCCAAGGGCTCGGGCATTTCCGTCAGTGCCTTTGACACCTTGGTCACAGGCCTGGCTTACAGCAACATCAGCCAAAACCCCACCACCAGCAGCACAAGGGTGGTCACGATCACATCCGTCACCGACAGCGGCGGCACCGCCAATGGGGGCGTGGACACCAGCAGCATCAGCCGTGTGTCCACGGTCACCTTGGTGGAAGTCAATGATGCGCCAGTGATCACCGGCAACGGTGGGGGCGCCACTGCAGCGGTCAATGTTGGTGAGAACGCCACGGCAGTGGCCACCATCAGTGCCACCGATGCCGAAGGCAACACCCTCGGCTTTGCCATCACAGGCGGCGCAGACCAGGCAAAGTTTGCAGTCAATGCATCGAGTGGTGCATTGAGCTTGGTCAGTGCACCCGATTTCGAAGTGCCGACAGACGCCGACATCAACAACAGTTACGTGGTCGAGGTGACCGTCAGCGACGGCAGGGGCGGTGCTGATGTGCAGACGATCACGGTGACGGTGACAGATGTCAACGAAGCACCCACTGCCGTGGCGCTCAGCGGCACCACCACCAGCTTGGCAGAAAGCACCAGCACCGCGAGCCGAATCGAGGTGGGCACCATCGGCATCACGGACGATGCGCTGGGCAGCAATGCCGTCACGCTCAGCGGCGCAGACGCCCCCAGCTTTGAGGTGGATGGCGGCAAGCTGTACCTGAAGGCCGGAACCGTACTGAACTTTGAAGCCAAAAGCAGCTACGTTGTCTCGGTCAATGTGGGTGACAGCAGCGTGACCGGCTCCACCCCGGTGACCACCGGCTTCACACTCAACGTGACCGACGTCAACGAAGCGCCGGTCATCACCTCCAGTGCCACCGGCACGGTGGCTGAGAACGCTGCGATCAGCACGGTGATCTACACCGCCACCGCGACCGATGTCGATGCCGGCCAAACCCCCAGCTACAGCCTCTCTGGCGCTGACTCTGCGCTGCTCGACATCGATGCCGCCAGCGGCGCTGTCACCCTGAAGGCCAGCGCCAACTTCGAGGCCAAGAACAGCTACAACTTCAACGTCAATGCCACCGACAGCGGCGCCGGCAACCTCACGGCCACCCGGGCGGTGACGGTCAGCGTCAACGATGTCAATGAAGCGCCGACCATCAGCGGCATCCCCGGCACAGCTCAGGCCGTTGTCACCGACACCGCAGCTGCTCTGGACGACTTCAGCGTGAACGACGTGGATGGAAACAGCCTGACGCTGACCCTCACAGCCACCAACGGCAGCATTGGTGGCCTGACGGATGCTGATGCTGTGAGCGCAGGCATCCAGCTCACGGGCTCATCATCATCCATCAACGCCGCATTGGCGGGCGCCACCTTCACCGCCGCCAGTGCGGGGACGGCCGCCATCGCGCTGCAGCTCACGGACGGCAGCCTTTCCTCCAGCGCCAGCTACGCGCTCTCTGCGACCAATCCGCCGCCGCCACCAGAGCCACCTGCGCCACCTCCAGCGCCCACGCCACCACCGCCTGCTCCAGACGACGGCGACAGCATCCCACCGGCCACCGAGAACCAAGCACCCGCTCCCAGCACCCCTGGCGCGGTCAGGGGCGACGGCAACGGCGACGGCGTGCAGGACTCGCAGCAGAGCAACGTCACGTCCACCCCGTTCCGTACGACCGACCAGATCACGCAGAACCCGAGCGCACCCCAGACCTTTGTCACCCTAGCTTCCGAGGGTGCTGGTGGCTCCACCACCGGCACGGGCGCACCGGTCATCACCAGCGTCGAGCAGCGCGACGCCCCGGACGATCTGCCTGCATCGATCACCGCACCGCTGGGCCTGATCGCCTTCACCGCCGAATTGGCCGAAGGTGCCACCAGCGGCAGCTTCAGCCTCTACGTAGACCCCAGCCTGGGTGTCAACGGCTACTGGAAGCAGGTGGATGGTGTCTGGATCAACCTGGCCAGCGAGGCCTACGGCGGGGGCATGGTGGAAGAAGGCGGCAAGCTGCGCCTAGACTTCGTGATTGAAGACGGTGGCGCGTTCGATGCCGACGGAGAAGCGGATGGCACCATCACCGACCCCGGCGCCATCGGCTCCATGCCGCTGTCCATCACCGAGCACCAGCCCGTTGTTGCCAACGATGGCTTCTGGTTCTGAGCCCGCCCACTCAGCCAACGTACTCAACCACCCCATTCCGCAGCATTCGAGAGTTTGAACATGATCCGTTTCACTGAAGCGCGCACCTTCACGCGTAAGCCACTCCTGGCGGCGCTGACCGCCATCACCCTGGGCCTGAGCGCCTGCGGCGGTGGCAGCGATGGTGGCGACACTGCCTCCACCGGAGCCCAGCCCACCTCCAGCATCCTGCAAGGCCGCTGGACCAGCACCGGTATCGATCCGGCCTACACCGCCATCGGCGTGCCGGGCAATCGCAATGCCACGCCACCGGTGATCGACACCCTGTGGGGCCTCGCACAAGACGGCAGCACGCTCTACAAGCTCCAGGCCAACGGCGCCGATGGCGCTGCCGCCACCGTCACTGGTCAGCGCTACACGCTGGGCAGTGCGGCTGTGGCAGCGGTCACTCCGGGCAGCTACAGCGTCTCCAGCACCGCAGGCGCACAACTGACCCTGCAATCCGCCCTGGGCGCCAGCGCCACCTTCACCCGCAATGACGCCATGAGCGCGGCCCTGGGCGCCGACCAGGCCAACGGCCGCTGGCGTGCCGCGCTGGGCAGCATCGAGGTGAGCTGGACGGTGCAGAGCGCCGGCACCGCCAACAACATCAGCGGCACCAGCACCAGCGGCTGCACCTACAGCGGCACCAGCACCGTGGTGGCCAGCCAGAGCATTTACCAAGTGAGTTTTGACGAGAACTGCGCCGGCACGACGCAGCGTTTCAGCGGCATCGCTACCCTTTCGGGCGACGACAGCCGCCTCACGGTGGTGGCCACCAACGCCGACGAGAGCCGCGGCGTGGCCCTGCTCATGGCGCGACAGCCCTAAGCGATGAACCGCCTTCAAATACCCCAGGGCGAGTTCACCCGCGCCCTGGGGGCGCTTCGCCGCGTGTATTGGCAGGTGGGTGGCGTGAGCCTGGTCATCAACCTGCTGTTGCTGGCGCCCTCGCTCTACATGCTGCAGACCTACGACCGGGTGCTAACTAGCCGCAACGAGAACACCCTGTTGGTGCTCACCGTGCTGCTGGCCGGCCTGCTGGCGCTGGAGGCGGCGCTGGAGTACCTTCGTTCTTTGGTGATGAGCCGCGCCAGCGCCGGGCTGGACCTGCAACTCGGCCCTAAGCTCTATGACGCCGGCTTCGAGCAGCGGCTGAGCCGCCAGGGCAGCCTGGGCCAGACGCTAACCGATCTCGGCCATGTGCGCAGCTTCCTCACCGGCAAAGGCCTCATGGCCCTGTTCGATGCGCCGTGGCTGCCCATCTATCTGCTGGTCACCTTCCTCAGCCACCCGGTGCTGGGCTGGTTCGGCCTGGCCTCGGCCCTGGTGCTGCTGGCGCTGGCGGTGTACAACGAACGCGCCACCGGCGCCCTGCAGGTGGAGGCCGGGCGCATGGGCAACGCCGCCCACCAGATGGCCGACACCAGCGCACGCAACGCCGAGGTGGTGGACGCGCTGGGCATGCTGGGTTTCATGCGACAGCGCTGGTTGATCCGCCAGCATCAGTATCTGGCTACCCTGGGCGATGTGAACCAGCGCGCAGCGGGCACCGGTGCCGTGGTGAAGTTCTTTCGCACCTTTCTGCAATCGGCCATCCTGGGGCTGGGCGCCTACCTGGTGCTGCAAGACCAGATGACTGCCGGCGGCATGATTGCCGCCTCCATCCTGCTGGGCCGCGCCCTGGCCCCGGTGGACCAGATCATTGCCCACTGGCGCCCCCTCATCACCGCACGCGAGGCACTCAAGCGCTTGAACGAAGTGCTCGACGCACCCGCGGTCTATCCGCCCCAAGTCAAGCTGCCCCGGCCCAAGGGCCTGGTGCAGGCCGACAACCTGGTGGTGGCCGCCCCGGGCAAGAAGGAGCCCATACTCAAGGGCCTGGGCTTTGAGGTGCGCCCCGGCCAACTGGTGGCCATTGTGGGCGCCAGCGGCTCGGGCAAGTCCACCCTGGCGCGCGCGCTCATGGGCGTGTGGAAGCCGCTGGCCGGCACCGTGCGGCTCGATGGCGCTGACCTGGCCCACGCCTGGCGCGAGGACATCGGCCCGCACCTAGGCTACCTGCCGCAGGACATCGAACTCTTTGCCGGCACACTGGCCGAGAACATCGCGCGCTTTGGCGTCATCGACTCTGAAGCCGTGGTGCTGGCCGCCCAGCGTGCCGGTGTGCACGAACTCATCCTGCGCATGCCGCAAGGCTACGAGACCCGCATCCTGGACGGCTCGCCCGCCAGCGTGACGCTCTCGGCTGGCCAGCGCCAGCGCATTGCCCTGGCCCGCGCCCTCTACGCCGACCCGGTGCTGCTGGTGCTCGACGAGCCCAACGCCAGCCTGGACGAGGCTGGCGACCTGGCGCTGGTGCACGCCTTGAAAGACCTGCGCGGACGCGGGCGCACGGTGTTTGTGGTGACCCACCGCTACAACCTGCTGTCGCAGGTGGACACCATCATGGTGCTGCACGACGGGCGCATCCAGACCATGGGTGCGGCGGCCGATGTGCTGCAGGCCCAGCAGCAGCGCATTCAACCAACGCCAAGTCCTTCCAGGGCCGTCAAACCTCAGGGGGCCGCATGACCGACCCACGCCAAATGTCAGTCGCTCTGCCGGGGGCACAGCCACCTGGCCTGCCGAACCTGCCGAACTCAGACCACGCCAGCCCGTTGCGCCGCGCGGCCTGGCTAATTGTTGTGGGGCTGGGCGGCTTTCTGCTCTGGGCCGGCCTAGCGCCGCTGGACGAAGGCGTGCCCACGCCTGCGCAGGTGAGTGTGGAGAACAAACGCCAGCGGGTGGAACACCTGGCCGGCGGGCTGGTCGAGAAAATCCTGGTCAGAGACGGCCAGCAGGTGCAAGCCGGGCAAGACCTGGTGCTGCTCAACGAGGTGCAAGGCAAGGCCGCGCTCGACTCGGTCAAGAGCCAGTGGGTGCTGGCCTCGGCCACCGTGGCCCGGCTGCAGGCCGAGCGCGAGGGGCAAGGCATGGTTCGCTTCCCCGCCGAACTGGAGGCCGACCGCAGCCCCGCAGTGCAATCGGTGCTCAAGGCCCAGCGCGATCTGCTGGCGTCCAAGCGCCGCTCGCTCGAAGGCGAGTTGCGCATCGTGCGCGAATCGGTCAAGGGCCTGCGCGCGCAACTGGCCAGCCTCGCCCAGCTCAAGAGCGGGCGCGAGAAGCAGGTGAGCTTGTTCAACGAGCAGTTGGACAAGTTCAAGGGCCTGCAGTCGCAGGGCTTTGTGTCGCAGAACCAGTTGCTCGACATCGAGCGCCAGTTGTCTGAGGTGCAGAGCAAGCAGGCCGAAGACCTGGCCAACATCGCCGCCACCAACGCGCGCCTGGCCGAGTTCGAGCTGCGCGAGCAGCAGATCACGAACGACTACCGCAAGGTGGTGGAGGCGGAGCTGAGCGAGGCGCAGCGCGAGCTCGCGGTGCAGGCCGAGCGGATGAAGGGCCTGAGCGATAGCTACGACCGGCTGGTGATCCGCGCGCCGGTGGCAGGCACCGTGGTGGATGTGGCGGTCAACACCGTGGGCGGAGTGGTCAAGCCGGGCGACCGGGTGATGGACATCGTGCCCGCGGGCGAGGAACTGGTGGTCGAAGCCCAGTTGCCGCCGCAGTTCATCGACAGGGTGCGCCCCGACCTGCCCGCCGATGTGCACTTTGACGCCTACGTGAGCATGGCCAAGCGGCCCATGGTCAGCGGTGTGGTGCAGACCGTCTCGGCCGATGTGATGTCCGACCCGCGCACAGGTGTGCCGTACTACACGGTGCGGGTGCGCATCGACCCGAAGGAGGTGGCACGGCTCAAGGACGTCAAGCTCTTCCCCGGCATGCAGTGCTCGGTGACCATCAAGACCGGTGAGAGGACTCTGCTGGCCTACCTCATGCGGCCGCTGCTCAAGCGCACCGAGGGGGCGTTGTTGGAGTATTGAGGCTTAGAGGTTCCCTGAGTACGCTCCATCAAGCGCATCGCCTTTGCGGACGACACCGGCCGCCCTCGTGCGCTTGGTGCCGGGGCGCGAGGTGAACGCTGCGACTTGAACCTGTTTTTGATGCAAGGCAATTGGCTGGACAAGGCCCAGAAGTCGGGTCATTAGGACACTGTCAGATTACCCAACAGCTGTGTCCTGAAGATTGATCATTTGCGACAAGGTCAGCTTCACCATGCTCACCATCAACGCCGACGACCACCCCATCATGAGCCGCATGCACAAGCCCGACCCCAAGCTGCCGGCGGATCAGCAGGACAAGCGCAGCGTGGTGGCCATCGAGGCGGGCGATGTGGACCAGTGGCTGGTGGGCACGCTGGCCGATGCGCAGGCGCTGTTGCGCGCGCCAGCGCCTGACGTGCTGAGCACCCAGGCTTGACCCAGCGCATCAGTTGCGGCGGCATCTCAGCTTGAACTGCTGCTGCCGAATCTCCAGCCGGCCCCCTTCGAGTTCAGTGTCGGCGCTGGTCTGGTCCAGGCGCATGCGTTCTTTTTGCAGCTGCTGGCAATGCATGGCTGTGTTGGCCTGCTTCACGCCCTTGTTGAAACCTTGGTCTGCTGCCCGGTTGGCGTCGCGCAATTGGGCTTCCAGGCTTTGCTTCTTCCGGCCAGACATGGAGTGAGCGCCCTCGGTTGGGCGAATGTCCACCTCGCGCCCGCCTGCGCAGGGTTGGTCGGTGTAGGTGCCGTTGCAGCGGTACACCGGCTGCTGTGCCGCTGCGTGTGTGCCTATGCTGAGCAGCGCGGCGATGGCCAGTGAGCGGACTGCAGTTGAAGTTTTCATCTTTTGCTGATCCCTGTCATGCAGCCCAGCGCTCGCCATCCGCGCGCCGCGCCCGGCCCAGCGCTTCGAGCGTTTCGAGGATGCGTGGCAAGCCTTTCTTCCACGGTCCCTTGCCTTTGAAGTGCCCCTCGATGACGGGCACCGCCAGCGGGCTGGGGCTGCCGGCCAGCACCTGCGCCACGGCGCGCACCTGGTCGGGCAGGGTTGGGGGCCAGGGTTGCGCTGTCAGCGTGGCAACTGCGGCCGCTGCAGCGCCTGTTTCCTCCGGGGCGTCCAGCTCTGCATTGGCCTGCGCCTCGGCTTCGGTCTCCATGCCTTCAATGTCGGCCTGCTGTGGCGCCGGGGCTGCTGCCGCGCGGCGAGCCGGGTCTTGAAACTCGGGGCGCAGCCAGCGCACGGTGCCGGCTGCTTCTTCAGCGGCGCGTTTGGCGTTCAAGGCCACCAGGCGCTCCAGCAGGGTCTCGGTCCACGCGGTGCGGGCGGCCTCGTCGGCCCATGGCACCGGCCCCATGTCGCTCCAGCCGTAGGCGGCCAGCACGGCAGCGTCCAGCTCGTCGTGCAGGCTTTGCAGCACGCTCACCAGGCCGTGTTCGTGGACTACTTTCTCTTTGGCGGTGAGCGCCTTGCCGCTGCGCAGCTTTTCCAGGATGTTGTACGTGGCCGTTAGTGTGGCGTCGGGATGCGCTGCCAGTTGGGCCTTGCGGTGGTCGTCGATTTGTTCGGCGAGTGTCCGCACGCGGTGGGCCAGTGCGCTATCTGACTCGAGGTCGGGAAATGGAAACGCTTCAAAGCACGTTGACTTGCTGTAAACCGGGTCGTTGCCTATGCCCAGTCGGCCGCCAGCAGTGAGCGCCCAGGCTGCGTGTACGGCGCTCGACAACACGCCCAGGTGCAGTGCATCTGCGCTTGCCACGGCAATGAGCTTGTCGTCTGGCAGGATGGATGCGTCCAACCACTGAAACACGCGGTGTTTGGCCACCTGGCCGGTGGCGATGTAGCGTGTTAGGCCCTGCAATGAGCGGCGCATAACTACCCGAGCCTCTGCGAAGATCCACCACAGTTCACGAACCCGTTGACGGTTGTTTTCGTCCCGTTCCGGTTTGACTCGCTCCAAAAGCCACTGGTACACAGCCGGGAATCGCTGCCGTACCTGGTCAGCCGTAAGTTCGAAAAGGTCAATGACCATGACTCCACGGGGCGTGCCGGTCAAATCTCGCCCGTTGCGGTAGGGGCGGATGTGTTTCTCCAAGCCAGGCAGCGTGCCCAGGCCGAGGTTGTGCGCTTCCAGTGGGGTCACGATAAACCCAGCTCCGTGGGGAATCACACCGCGGTTGGACAGAAGGGCGTTGGCCTGCAGACGCTTGGCCCCGGCCACGTTCGCTCCGACCTTGAGGTCGGCGTGGATGGCGCCTTGCCTGGTCAGCAACTCAACCTGCACCTCGCCGCCTTCGCCCTCTCCCTCGTGCGTGACGGTTTGTAGCTTGCCTTCCAAAGTGCCACGCTCCGCGGCGGACATAGAGATGCGCACTGCTGCCCCTTCGGACATATCGACCCAAGGGTGGTCGGGCACGGCATAGACCAAGCTCAGCGGTGGCGTGGCATTAAGTTGTGCATCGATCACACGCCGGTTGAAAATCATCGTCAGGCTGTTGGTGGTGATGAGTCCGAACCGGTTAGCTTTGCCTTGGCGCACCGTTTCGGCTGCTTTGTGCCACCAGTACATGACGAAGTCGGCGCTTTCTGGCACCTCGGGCCAGACGGCGCGCAGGGCGTCAGCGTAGCCGTCGCCCAGGGCCACCCGCATGCGCTTGTTTCCAATGAACGGTGGATTGCCCAAGATGAAATCCGCCTGCGGCCATTCCGCTGGGCGCGGGTTGATGTAGCGCCACTGCGGCACCTGGGCGGCTTCGTCGGGCACGTCTTCGCCGGTGACCGGGTGCTTCTTGAACGTCACGCCGTCCCAGCGGGTGATGGGGCGGCCGGCTTCATCGGTTGCTATCTCGGCGCGGTCGTAGGCCAGCACGGCGTCGCGGTGTTCGATGTTGCCGTAGTCGTGCACCACGGGCTCAGCCACGCTGGCCAGGCCGCGTGTGCGCACATGCCACTGCAGCCAGCCAATCCACAGCACCAGCTCGGCCAGGGCGGCGGCGCGTTCGTTGAGCTCGATGCCGCGCAGCTGCTGCAGCGTCACGGTTTCGCCCTCCAGGCCGAGCTTGCCCTGTGTTTCGCCCAGCGCTTCGAGCTGGTTGATCACTTCGCCCTCCAGGCGTTTGAGGTGCTCCAGCGTGACGTACAGAAAGTTGGCGCTGCCGCAGGCCGGGTCCAGCACGCGGGTGCTGCAGAGCTGGTGGTGGAAGCGGCGGATTTCGTTGCGTGCCTCTTCCAGCTTGGCCTCGCGTTTTTTGCCGTCGAGCTCGGCGGCCTCGTGTGCCAGCACCAGGGCCGCGGCCTGGGCGTTGGCCCAATCGGCGCGCAAGGGCTCCACCACAGTGGGCAGCACCAGGCGTTCCACATAAGCGCGCGGGGTGTAGTGGGCCCCCAGGGCGTGGCGTTCGGTGGGATCCAAGGCGCGTTCGAGCAGGGTGCCGAAGATGGCGGGCTCCACCTCTTTCCAGTTGGCCAGGGCGGCGCGCAGCAGGCCGTCGATCTGGTCGGTGCTCAGGGGCAGCACGTAGCCGTCAGTGCTGGCGCCTTTGAACAGCTTGCCGTTGAAGCGCAGCACGTCGCGGGCAATGGCTGGGTTGAAGCCGCCCACGTCCATGCTGGCCCAAAACACCTTGAGCATCTGCGCCAGCGTGGTGGGCTGTTCGCGGTACTGGCGCAGCAGTTGCACAAAGCTGCCGGTGCCGTCGGGTGCGGCAGGCAGCAGGCCGACGTCTTCGGCAAACATGGAGAACAGCGCGCGGGTGAGGAAGCCGGCCACCTGCTCGGGCGCGTGGCCCGCGGCCTCCAGCGATTTGGCGAGGTCGGCCAGCTCGGCAGCCACACGGCGGGTGACTTTGGCGCTGATGCGCGAGGGGTCGAGCGAGAGCGGGTCGGTCCACAGCGCGCGCAGCCGTTCAACGATGGCGGGTTCGGCCAGTTGCTTCAGCCGAATGCGGTGGCTGCGCGGGTCGGGGTAGGGCGTGTAGGTGCCGCCGGAGCGGCTGAATTCGGCGTAGACCTCGATCACGTGGCCCACGTCCACCACCAGCACAAACGGCGGGCGGCCTTCGGCGGCGGGCAGGGCGCGGGCGTAGCCTTCGCCTTGGGCACGGGCGCGCAGGAGGGCGTCGTCAAAACCCTTGGTGTGGGCGCCGGCCTTCACTTTCTTGGCCTCCAGCACAAAGTGGCCGCGTTTGTAGCAGTCGATGCGGCCGGGGGTGGTGCTGCCGTCGCCATGGCTGAAGGTGACCGGGCGCTCGAACATGTACGCCTGGTCGTCGGTGGGGTGGGGCTTCTCCACGCCCAACAGTTCGCACAGTTCAATGACGAAGGACTGCGCGGTGGCGAGTTCGCTGGCGGTGACGCCTTGCCAGCGGGAAATGAATGACGCGGTCTGTATGGGGTCAGGCATCTGGAAATGATAAGCGTGGGCAGTTCGTGGCCTTGGGCGCAGTGAGGAAAGAGCTTCTTGCAAGGTGTTATGCACCCGCCCGACCTTTCTTTCTGCCGGAACACGGTGCTCGAAGCAGCCCAGAAAATGGCTGAACAGGCAGCCTGGTATTTGGGTTGGCGGCCAATCCATTGGCTGATAGAGTGGCCCATGGATGAGACACCACCCCCTCAAAAGCCAGCCCCTACGACCCAATTGCCGACGTCCGAGGAAATCAAGATGGCGGCCAAGCTGCTGGTGCTCAGGGCACAGAAGCGCAAGGCACTGGCAAAGGACTCGCCAGCTACTCCGCCGACGAAGTAACGGCGAGGCAGGAGGTGTCGGTCTCGCATGCCCTGCGCACCGACCCCACCACTTTCAAGCGAGTATTCCCAAATGCCTACGCCTTCTACGACACGATCTTCCAAGTCGATGTATCTGGGGATAACCACGTACTACGAAAAGTTTGGGGATCGGCTGACGCCAGAGCAGGTCAAGTGGCTGGTCAACTTCGGACTGATGCCGCTTCTGGACGAGAAGCTGGGCGAGGCGGCGGCAGCCAATCAGCGCGTGGACTTGAACGACTCCGTGGAGCAATTGCACTTGGACTTTCAGCGCCAACGTCAGGAAAGCTGGGACAGGGAGGCGGCAGCGGCCAAGGCGGCTACCTAGAAGCCCGCAACTGGGTTCGCGCCACCGACGGCCCCCAGGCGCCCATCCAGGCCGCCGGCCGCCTCAGTCTCCGCGTGTGGCTTCTTGGTTTGCGTGGACGGCGGCCCTGTACTTTTTCCACAGCCTGATGATGGTGGGTGCGCTGAGGTCATCGCCCGCGTCTGTCCTGGCCGCGAGCCACTTGCACCTAAAATCTTGAGTAGCAAAAGCAAAACCGGGGAACAAATCGGGGAACAAATCGCCGGTTGCTTTTGAAAAGGTCAGTGTTTATACGGTCTGTAGGGGATCATTCAATTGACCCCAGCCCAATCATGAAACCCCAACCGTTCTCGGTTGGTGTGCCTTTAACCATAAAGTGGCCACTCGGCCACCTTATGCTTTATTTACCGATAGGCCAGTTTTTGGTTTATCGAGTTTTTGTGATAGGCACAGTGAGATGAGCGCCTTTGTTGCTACGCCACGGGGCTTGCAACCTATCAGGCAAGGTGAGACATCTCGCCTTGCTCGTTGCGAGGTACGCAGGTATCTTGGGATGCGGCGCGAGGGCGACCTGCGATGCTTTGCCAGATAGCTGTGGCAAGCTGCTGCGAAGGTGCGTCATGAAATTCACCCCTCAAAATCCAAAGTTTGGTTTTTGAGGGGTGAATTTTTTTATGAGTCGATGAGTTGTGGGTCGTTTGCCCGCCGCAAAGAAGGCTTGGCTCTGGGCAGACTTTGCAGCTGGCGTAGGCTCTCGATGACCGACGAAGCTGTGCTCACCTCGGCGAGTGAGAAAATTTCGCCGCGAGCATGCTCTGTAGACGAACAAACACCTCGGGGTGGCGAATTCCTTCAATCGGGTCGGTCAGTACGACCCGTGTCGTTGCTTCATTCGACCACCCTTCACGGGCGTCATCAACAGCCACCCATTCTGCGGGTTTCCGACGGGCGGCGTCCCGTTCGACTTGCTGTCCGCGAGGCAAATCCAGGTACGCAGCGTCGTCCATTCCGGTATGGAACGTGCCGCCTACCACTCTGCTTTGCAGGTGCTGGGTCAGGTGCGCTTTGGCTTTGCTGAACCGTAGAACGCGGACCCATGTCGTCGACAGAACGATTTGGACCCAAGGATAGGGCGCCAGAGCCTCCTCCAGCAACGGAAGATTCTCAAAAAGCTGATGTCCGTCGCCGCCAGGACCAAGGTAGATGCCAACACCGGGCTTGCGCCAGACGTCTTCCGGGTGGAGGACACCATCAAAATCCAGATAAAGGATATGCGCTCCGTAGCCACGTAGCTTGGGGGTAGTGGGAGTGGACGACGTGCTCATGACTGATTTTGGGAAGCGTCAATCCAGCTCAGCGGGCAATCTCCCGAGCAGCGCGCCGGCCTGACTTCCTGCGAGTGTTGTTGAACGAAATTGACCAAGTTCCCTGAAACCTGCGCTATACGCATTTGCCCGCTCTGAACGGCGGGCCGCCCAGCTGGTCGGGTTGAATAACGACAGCGGCTGGGGGATACGCAGTGCTGTGGGAAAGTTTTGAGAACCTGCGCGGGGCGGCGAAGCCAGCACCCCGAAACCAAAGGCTGGTGGGTGATGCCGGCTCCGCTGTGCCAAATTGTGGCGGTGGGGGTGGGTCTGAAGGCTTCTTGCAGCAAGGCTGCAGGATGGCTGGGCTCAGCCTCACCACTATGCGCCACACTGCTATATAGAGCTTCCCAGGTGGATGAGCCAACCTGAACGTAGGCTGTGGAACAAGGGATGGCGTATTTGCAGTTGGGTAGGCGCAATACCCGTGCAGTGGGGGCTGTCGGACGGTTAAGTGACACCAGCGAACCCATTTGAGTCGGAAATCGTTCTCAATCGCCCCGTTACCTCGCGCAGGACCCCGTACAAGCCGTGCACGCGCGACATTACTTTGGGCGGGAGACGCTCTGTCATCTCCCTAAGGTTTGGAGACCTGCCGGCCATGAGAGCCTCTTTGCCGGCAGTTGGAGTTGGAGTTGACCCACTTCCGTGGACGGGTACTGGTTTGATTCTCAAACCGTTTCAGGTGTGGTCTCGACATGCACGTCGGCATCTTCAACAACATCACACAGCGCTTCGTTGCTCCTTTCAAAGTTCAGGGGTGAGAGGTAGCCCAGGCTGCTGTGGCGGCGCCGGGGGTTGTACCAGCCTTCAATCCAGGTGAAGACCGCCATGCGGGCCTGCGCCTTGCTCTGGAAG
>JAUYSB010000270.1 GCA_030696525.1 Hydrogenophaga sp.
ACCCAGAACCGGCAGGACGCGGTGAAACTGCTCAGCGCCCAGGTGGACACGGTGGTGGTGGTGGGCAGTCCCACCAGCAGCAACACCAACCGCTTGCGCGAACTGGCCGACCGCCTGGGCGTGCCGGCCTACATGGTGGAAGACGCGACCGAGCTCCAGCCCGAGTGGTTTGCCGACACCGCGCGTGTGGGCCTGACCGCCGGCGCCTCGGCACCCGAGAGCCTGGTGCAAGGGGTGGTCACGCGCCTGAAGGAGCTGGGCGCGGTGTCCGTGCGCACCCTGGCCGGCGCCGAAGAAACCATGAAATTTCCCCTGCCCAAGGGTTTGAAGATCGATTCGTGAAAAGACATTGACATGCTAGACATCACCCTGCTCCGCAAAGACCTCGACAGCGTGGTCGCCCGCCTGCTGACCCGCAAAAACCCGCAAGCCTTTCTGGACGTGGACGCCTTCCGCGCGCTGGAGGGCGAGCGCAAGACCCTGCAGACCCGCACCGAAGAGTTGCAAAGCCAGCGCAACAGCCTGAGCAAGCAGATCGGAATTTTGAGTGGGCAAATCGCGCGATTTGTCGCAACTGAAGATTTTGAGCAGGCGGACTTCAACAAAGCGCAGGTCGAGCACAACAAAAATAAGGTCGCTGAAATCAAGGACGAGCTGGAGCGCTCGGCCGCGCGGCTGGAAGTGATCCAGGCCGAGCTGCACAGCCTGCTGCTGGCCGTGCCCAACCTGCCACACGACAGCGTGCCGGTGGGCAGCGACGAATCGGCCAACGTCGAGCTGCGCCGCTGGGGCACCCCCAAGAACTTCGACTTCCCCGTCAAGGACCACGTGGACCTGGGCGAACGCCTGGGCCTGGATTTTGAAACCGGCACCAAGCTGGCCGGCTCGCGCTTCACCTTCATGCGCGGCCCCATCGCCCGCCTGCACCGTGCGCTGGCCGCTTTCATGCTCGACATCCAGACCCGCGAGCATGGCTACACCGAGTGCTACACGCCCTACGTCGTCAACGCCGACACCCTGCGTGGCACCGGCCAGTTGCCCAAGTTCGAGGGCGACCTGTTTGCCGTCAAAAAGGGCGGTCAGGACGGTGAACCCGTGCCCGACACGCAGGCGCTGTACCTCATTCCCACCTCGGAAGTGACGCTGACCAACGTGGTGCGCGACGAGATCGTGGCGGAAGCCGACCTGCCCATCAAGCTCACCGCGCACACGCCCTGTTTCCGCTCCGAGGCCGGCAGCGCCGGGCGCGACACGCGCGGCATGATCCGCCAGCACCAGTTCGACAAGGTCGAGATGGTGCAGATCGTGCACCCCGAAAAAAGCTACGAGGCGCTGGACGAAATGACCGGCCACGCCGAAGCCGTGCTGCAGCGCCTGGGCCTGCCTTACCGCGTGCTGGCCCTGTGCACCGGCGACATGGGGTTTGGCGCCACCCGCACCCACGACCTGGAGGTGTGGGTGCCGGCGCAGAACGCCTACCGCGAGATCAGCTCGGTGAGCAACTGCGAGGCCTTCCAGGCCCGCCGGCTGCAGGCGCGCTTCAAGAACGCACAGGGCAAAAACGAGCTGGTGCACACCTTGAACGGCTCCGGCCTGGCCGTGGGCCGCACCCTGGTGGCGGTGCTCGAGAACTACCAGCGCGCCGACGGCCGCATCGACGTGCCCGCCGCGCTGCGGCCCTACCTGGACGGCGCGGACGTCCTCTGAGCACCGCTTAAAATCCCGGGTTTTCCCTCAGGAGTTTTTTCATGGCATCGCAAGAAGTAGAAGTCGAACAACGTGTTGTCGCCGTCGTGGTGATCGCCGCCATCCTGCTGGCCGTGGGCCTGGCCCTGGGATTTGGCATCCACAAGTCGCGCCCCAAGGCCAAGGCGGCTCCCGCTGCAGCCGTGGCCGCGCCTGCCGCCGCCGCTGACGCCGATGCCGCCCGCGTGGTGGTTGAAGGTGGCGTGGTCAAGTTCTACTTCGCCACCGGCAAGGCCGATCTGGCTGCAGAGCTGTCGGCCGACGTGCAGGCCGCCCTGAACGAAGCCGCCGCTGCCGCCAAGGCCGGCAAGAAGCTGGTGGTGTCCGGCTTCCACGACAGCACCGGCGACGCCGCCGTGAACGCCGAGCTGGCCAAGCAGCGCGCCATGACGGTGCAAGCCGTGCTGGTCAACCTGGGTGTGGACGCCGCTGCGGTGGAACTCAAGAAGCCCGAAGAAATGCTGGGCGGCACCGACAACGCACAAGCCCGCCGCGTCGAGGTGGTGGTGCAGTAAGCGCCTCGCGCTGGCTCAACCCCACACAGCCCGGCTTGCCCGGGCTGTGGTGTTTCTGGGCTTGCCCATGGTGTGTCGCTGCAAAGCCGGCTACCATTCGCGGCTAAATATAAGGACATAAGCATGAGTAGCGTTTTTGCTTTTGGCGAACAGGTGGACGGCTACGCCGTGCGTGTGGTCAACGAGCGCGCGGTGCGCGCCGCCGCCGGGCTGCTGTTTTTTCCGGCCGTGCTGTCCTTCATGCACTCGTTCCTGCTGGGCAATTTCCAGCACACGCGGCTGTTCATCGTCGTGTTCCTGATCGACATGGCGCTGCGCCAGCTCAACCCGCGCTGGGCGCCCAGCATGATCGTGGGCGGCTGGATCGTGCGCCACCAGGCGCCCGAGTGGGTGGGCGCACCGCAAAAGCGTTTTGCCTGGGGCCTGGGTCTGCTGCTGGGCCTGGCCATGCTTTACCTGATGGTGTTCAACCGCTACATGGGGCCGCTGAACATGCTGATCTGCGGCAGCTGTCTGCTGCTGATGTTTTTCGAGACCGCCTTCGGCATCTGCCTGGGCTGCAAGCTCTACAACCTGTTCCACCGCGAGCAGGCACAGCTGTGCCCCGGCGGCGTGTGCGAGGTGCCGGCGCAACGTGCGCCTGGCCTGCGGCCGGCGCAGTGGGCCACGCTGGCGGTGTTTGTGGGCGTGACCGTGCTGGCCGCGCGCTGGGTGGACCAGACCGGCCCGCTCGGCGGCTTTGACGACATGGCCACGCTGGAAGACATGGGTGTGGTGCCCAAGGCCGGCAGCGCGTCGGCGGCAGACGCGGAGCGCTGCAAGGTGCCCGATTTCGCCAAAGCCATCGGCCACGAAGACCTGTGGAAGAAGCACAACGGCTGCAGTTGAGCCGCGCTTGAGGCCGCTGGGCACACAGCCTGCTTGGGTTGGGTGCCAGGGGTGATGTCCGGCTCGCAACGGGCCCGGCCGGGGGAGGGTGGATCTTGAAGCAAAATCCCCCCATCCGAATTGTTAAAAAACATGTTGCACCCGACGCACCGCTCCGATATCCGCCTGCTGCGCGTCTGGCTGCCGGCGCTGTTGGTGGGCCTGTTGCTGGTGCTGTGGCTGCCGGCACCCAGCGCCGCGCGTGGGCTGGCTGGCTACGTGCCGCTGCACACCGTGCTCGAGGTGCTGGCCATGGCCGTGGCCGCAATGGTCTTTGGCACCTCGTGGGCCACGCAGCGCTACCGCGTGGACGGCCACGCGGTGGTGCTGGGCGTGGGTTTTCTGGGGGTGGGCTTGCTGGACCTGGGCCACACCCTGTCCTACCCAGGCATGCCCGATTTCGTCACGCCCAGCGACGCGGAAAAAGCCATCAACTTCTGGCTCGCGGCGCGTTGGCTGGCGGCGGCGGTCATGTTGTGGATCGCTTTCTGGCCCCCCACCTGGGAGCAGACGCTCAACCGCCTGTCGCGCCATGCCGCGCTGGCGGCGGTGCTGGCGCTGTCGGCGCTGGTGTACTGGGTGCTGCTGTTCCGTGAGTCCTGGCTGCCGCGCACCTTCGTGCCGGGTGTGGGTTTGACGCCCTTCAAGCTGGGCTCCGAATACGTGCTGATCGCGGCCTACCTGCTGGCGGGTGTGGGCTACCTGCGCCACCTGGCGCACACCCGTGGGTTCGGTGCGGTGCCGCTGGCCGCAGCCGCCTTCACCATGGCCATAAGCGAATTCTTTTTCACGCTCTATGCCAACTTGACCGACGTTTACAACCTGTTGGGCCATGTGTACAAGGTGCTGGCGTATGGCTTTTTGTACCGGGCGCTGTTTGTCGATTCGGTGCAAAGCCCCTTCCAGGCGCTGCAGGCGGCGCAGGCCCGCCAGCAGGCCACGCTGGACACCTTGCCCGACCTGCTGTTCGAAATCGATGATGACGGCGTTTACCAGTCCGTGCACGCCACCGAGGCGGGCAAGCTGGCGGCGCCGGCCATCCAGCTGGTGGGGCGCAACATCCGCGAGGTGATGCCGCCGGATGCGGTGGCCCAGTGCCTGGCCGCGATGGCCGACGCGCGCCGCGATGGCGTCTCGCGCGGCAAGCGGCTGCAGCTGGCGGTGCCCGATGGGCTGCGCCACTTTGAGCTGTCGGTGGCGCTGGCACGCCCGAGCGCCAGCGGGGACGAAGGAGGCGAGCGTGAGAGTGAGGGTGACGCCCATTACCTGGTCCTGTCGCGCGATGTGACCCAGGCCGTGTTGCAGGAGCGGCAACTGCAGTTCGAAGCCGACCTCAACGCCGCCCTGCTCGACCTGGAAGAACGCGCCGACGGCGCCGACGAGGCCGATGTGCTGTTGCGCGGCGCGCGCCACGCCATGCGTCTGACCAACAGCGCGTTGGCTTTTGTCCACCTGGTGCACGACAACCAGCACGACACCGAACTGGCGGCCTGGGCGGGCCGCCCCGCCGACGAAGCGCACGACCCAGGCGAGCCGATCCCGCCCCCCGCCGCCGCGCTCGACCGCCAAGCGGTCTGGCTCGAGGCCCTGCGCCTGCGCGAACCCGTGGTGGTGCAGCAGGACGCCGCCTTGCCACACAAATCCGCCACACACGATGAGGGCCCGCAGCAGCTCAAGCGCCTGGTCAGCGTGCCGGTGCTCGACGGCACACAGGTGCGCCTGCTGCTGGTGGTGGCCAACCGGCCCGGCACCTACGACGCGGGCGCGGTGCAGGCCATGCGCATGCTGGCGGCCGCACTCTGGAACCTGGTCAAGCGCCAGCGCCAGGACGCGGTCATCCACCGCCTGTCGGAGGCGCTGGACCAGAGCCCTTACCCGGTCGTCATCACCGACGCCGACGTCCGCATCCAGTACGCCAACCGCGCCTTTGCCGAGGTCAGCGGCTACGCGCCGGCCGAGGTGCTGGGCCACAACCCGCGCCTGCTGCAGTCGGGTCAGACGCCCAGCAGCACCTACAGCGAGATGTGGCGGCGCCTGAGCCAGGACCAGCCCTGGCAGGGCGAGTTCATCAACCAGCGCAAGAACGGCGTGGTGTACGTCGAGCGTGCGCTGGTCTACCCCATCCACGACGGCGCCGGGCGGCTGTCGCATTACGTGGCGCACAAGGAAGACGTGACGCTGCGCAAGTCGGCCGAGGAGCGCCTGCGCCAGCTCTCGGAGTACGACGCCCTGACCGGCCTGCTCAACAAGAAAGCCTTTGACGAACGCCTGAACCAGGCCGTGGTGCAGGCCGACCAGCGCCACGGCCACATCGCGCTGCTGTGGTTCGATCTGGACAACTTCAAGTCGGTCAACGACTCCTTCGGCCACTCCGCGGGCGACGAACTGCTGCTGGCGTACTCGCAGCGCCTGCGCTCGCTTTTTGGTCCGCCGCTGGCACTGGGGCGCTACTCGGGCGACACCTTTGTGGCCATCGTGCCCGACACCGATCAATCGGGCGTCGCGCTGCTGGTGCAGGAGGCGCTGAGCCGCCTGCAAAGCCCGGTCACCCTCAACGGCAGCGCGCTGGCACTCAGCGCATCGGCCGGCATTGCCGCCTACCCGGGCGATGCGCCCGGCGCCAGCCTGCTGGCCGCAGCGGCCGAAACCGCCATGTACCGCGTGAAGGAAGAGGGGCGCAATGGCTTCCGCTTTTTTGCGCCCGACATGCAGGCCCACACCCAGCGCTCGCTGGCGCTGGCCGCCGGCTTGCGGCAGGCGGTGTTCCGCGACGAATTGCACCTGGTGTACCAGCCGCAATGCGCCTTGAGCGGGCGCCGCATGGTGGGCGCCGAAGCTCTGCTGCGCTGGCAGCACCCGAGCTATGGCGCGGTGTCGCCCGCCGAATTCATTCCGCTGGCGGAGCAGACAGGCGTCATCGTGGACATCGGGCTGTGGGTGGTGGAGCAGGTGGCGCGTCAGCTGCGCGCATGGCTGGACGCCGGTCTGCCGGTGGGTTTTGTGGCCATCAACGTCTCGGCCATCCAGTTTGCGCAGCCCGATCTGGTGGAGCGGCTGATGGGCGTGACACAGCGCCACAGCGTGGCCACCGAACACCTTGAGGTCGAACTGACCGAGGCCGTGGCCCTGCGCGACCCGGCCGGCGCGGGCGAGAAGATTCAACGTCTCAAAGACGCGGGTTTCCGCGTCTCCATCGACGACTTCGGCACCGGCTACTCGTCCATGAGCTACCTCAAGCGCTATGCGCTGGACAAGCTCAAGATCGACCAGTCCTTCATCCGCGACCTGGCGCACGACGCGGGCGACCAGGCCATCGTCACCGCCATCGTGAAAATGGCCCACAGCCTGGGCCTGAGCACCATCGCCGAAGGTGTGGAAACCGCCGAACAGCTGGCTTTTCTGGAGGCCACCGGCTGCGACGAAATCCAGGGCTACTGGTACAGCCGTCCCATCGATGCGGCGGCGTTCGAGGCCTTTGTCGCGCAGCAGCTGCGCTGAAAGGCCGGTCAGTCCAGCGCCCGGCCTTCCCCGGCTTCCTCCACCGTCTGGCCGTCGCGGATGTGGTAAATCCGCTTGAAGGTGGGGATGATTTTTTCGTCGTGTGTGACCACGATGATGGCGGTCTGTGCTTGCTGCGCCATCTGGTTCAGGATGCGCATCACGGCCAGCGCGCGTTCGCTGTCCAGCGGGGCGGTGGGCTCGTCGGCCAGGATGACGGGCGGGCGGTTGGCCAGGGCGCGCGCGATGGACACGCGCTGCTGTTCGCCGCCCGACAGCTGTGCCGGCTGGGCCTGCGCGCGGTGCGCCACGTCCAGCGCCTGCAGCAGCTCCAGCGCACGCGCGCGGGCCTGCGCGTTGGGTTGGCCCGACAGCATGGGCAGCAGGGCCACGTTGTCGGTCACGTCCAGGAAGGGAATCAGGTACGGCGCCTGGAACACGAAGCCGATCTGGTCGCGCCGCAGCGCGCGCAGGTCGGGCACGGTCCAGCCGCCGTCGTAGATCACGCGCCCGCCCAGCGTCATGCGCCCGGCGGTGGGTTCGATGATGGCGCCCAGGCATTTGAGCAGCGTGCTTTTGCCCGAGCCCGAGGGCCCCACCAGGCCCACCACCTCGCCGGGGCGCACGGCCATGTTGACGTTCTTGAGCGCGGTGACCGCGGTGTCGCCGCTGCCATAGACCTTGCGCAGGCCTTCGATGAGGATGCCGCCCGCCGGTGTGGCCGCGCTCATCCGATGGCCTCGCCGGGATCGACCTTGAGCGCGATGCGGATGGCCAGGGTGCTGGCCAGCACACAGATGCCCAGCGTGACCAGCAAGCCGGTGATGGCGTCTTGGGGCAGCAGCAGCACGAACTTGGGGAAGGCGGGTGCCCACAGTGTGGCCGCCACCTTGCCCACCACAAAGCCGATCAGCCCCAGGCCCAGCGCCTGCTGCAGGATCATGCCGGCGATGGTGCGGTCGCGCGTGCCGATGAGCTTGAGCACCGCGATCTCGCGCAGCTTGCCCATGGTCATGGTGTAGATGATGAAGGCCACGATGGCGGCACTGACCACCGCCAGGATGGCCAGGAACATGCCGATCTGCTTGGCCGAGTTGGCGATCAGCTTGGCCACCAGGATGTCGTGCATCTGCGCTTGTGTGAACACCGACACATGTTTCCAGCGCTGCAGGCCGGCGGCCACCTCGTCGTGGCTGAAGCCGGGTGCCGCCTGCACCAGCACCGCGTTCACGTTGTGGCTGCTGGTCTGCAGGTTTTTCACCGCTTCCAGCAGGCCGGGCTGGCCCGGGCGGTTGAAGACCGGGTTGGCCTCGAGGCGGCGGCGGTCGGCGTTGATGGCGTCGTTGTCCTTGAGGAATTGCGCCTCCTGCGCGTCCTTGAGGGGCACGAACACCATGGGGTCGCCGCCCGACGAGACGGTGCGGCGCGTCAGCCCCACCACGGTGAACTCATGCCGGCGTATGCGCAGGCGGTCGCCCAGCGCGAAGCCGGTTTTTTCGTCGGCCAGGGCCTCGTAGTGGCCGCGGCCGATGTGGCGGCCAGCCACCAGGTGGGTGGGTACGCCGGGGCCCTGGGCTTCGATGCCCACCACCATGGCGCGTACGTCGCGCTGGCCGTGGCGCACCTGCATGGTGAAGTAGGTCACGTTGGCCGCGGCCGCCACGCCGGGCATGCCGCGCACGGCGTGCACCACGTCGTCGCGCAGGCTGGACGATTCGGCGTAAGGCCCCTGCGTGTCCTGCTGCACCACCCACAGGTCGGCGCCGCTGTTGGCCAGCAGCGCCTCGGCGTCGTCCACCATGCCGCGGTACACGCCGGCCATGGTCAGGGTCACGCCGATCAGCAGGCCCAGGCCCATGCCGGTCAGCACAAACCGTTTCCAGCTGTGCTGGAGGTCGCGGCCGGCCAGGCTGATCATGGCTGGGCGGCGCCAGGCACGAGGCGGGTGACGGTGCGGATGCGCGCATCGGGCGCGAGCGCGCGCTGGCTGTGCACCACCACCGAATCGCCCTTGGCCAGCGGCATGGCCGGGTCGGCGGCCTGCAGCAGCACCTGGCCATCGGCCCCGCGCGCCAGCACCTGCACCGCCACAAACTGCGCCTGGCCGCTCTGCAGCCGCCAAACGCCGCTGCGCCCTTGCCAGTTCTGTACGCTGGCGCTGGGCACGCGCAGGCCTGCTGGCGAGGCCGGCAGCAAGAGCGTGACCTCGGCCATTTCGCCAATCGACACGGCGGCGGGCACAGCATCAAATGCGACCAGCACCAGGCGCTCCTCGGTCACGCTGTCGGCCAGCCACTCCAGGCGGGCCACGCGGCCGGCGTGTGTCTGTTGTGGTTGCGAGCGCAACACCACCTGAGCCGGTGTGCCCACCGCCAGGCCGGCCGACTGGCCCTGGTCGATGCGCACGCGCAGCCACAACGAGGCCGGATCGACCAGCTTGAACACCGACTGGCCGGCCACCACGGTGGCGCCGGCCTCGCCCTCGCGCGCCACCACCACCGCATCGGCCGGGGCGCGCAGGCGCAGGCGCTCGCGCTGTTCTTTCAGGCCGGCGCGTTCGGCCGCCAGGCGTTGGGCGTCCAGCCGGCTTGCCTGGATGTTGGATTCGGCGCCCGCCAGCGCGGCCTGCGCCGAACGCAGTTCCTGCTCGCGGCCCTCCAGCGCGCCGGTGCTGATGAACTGCTGGCGGGCCAGGTCGAGGTTGCGCTGGAGGTTGGCGCGGGCCAGCGCCAGCCGGGCAGCGGCGTCGGCGGCCAGGGCGGCCGCTGCCTGCTGCTGGCTGGCGGCGCGGGCCACGCTGGCGTCGAGTGCGCGCAGGCGCTCGTCAAAGTCCACCAGGTCCATCTCGGCCAGCACCTGGCCGGCTTGTACCCGGTCGCCCACGTCCACCGCCAGGCTGCGCAGGCGCGCGGTGGCCGTGGGCCCCAGCGCCCAGCTGCGCTGCGCCTCCACCGTGCCGATGCCAAAACGCTGCGGCATCACGCTGCCTTCGTCCACCTGCCCCACCGTCACCTGGATGGGCGCCAGCGGCCCGGTGCGTGTGAAGACGAACCACAACGCGGCGAGCAGCAACAGCACCGCCAGGGCGGGCAGCAGCTTGCGTATCCAGGGCAGTTTTTTCATGGGGAGGAGGTGAGTGGGAAGAACTCAGGGCGACGTGCCGCGGCGCGCCAGCAGCGGCCAGGCAAACGCGGCCGCCGCCGCGCCCAGGCCGCCGCAGATGGCCAGCAGGTTGGCCCAGTCTACCCAGTAGCCCATGTTGGCCAGTGAAGAACCCACGGCCGAGGGCACCAGCGGAATGAGGACCAGGGCCACGACCGCGCCCAAGGCCGCAGCCAGCGGCCAGGCGCGCGACCAGGCGGCGCCGCGTTGTGCGGCCAACACCATCAGCGCCATCCAGACCAGCGCGGCCACGAGCAGCAACGGCCAGACGCCCAGCGCGATTTCCCACAAGATGTTGATGACCAACCAGATTTCGTACATGGTGTGCTCCTGTGTCTTGTGTGGTGTTCAGACCCGGCCCTTGAGGACGGCGAGGTAGGCGGGCTTGAGCATGCGCACCTTCATGAGCCAGGCGAAAAAGCTCTCCTGCAGCGGCTCGATCATGGGCAACGAAGGTGTGAGCTTGCCCGCGTAGTCGAACTCGATCAGCATGGCCGAGCCTTCGCGGATGATGAGCGGGCAGGAGGTGTAGCCGTCGAACACCTGACCCAGCGCGCGCCCGGCCAGAAAGTCCACCACGTGCTGCGCCACGATGGGCGCGCTTTTCTTCACCGTGGCGGCGGTTTTGCCGCGCGGCGTGCCGTTGATGTCGCCAATGCCGAACACGTTGGGGAAGCGTTTGTGCTGCAGGGTTTTGGGGTCCACCTCCAGCCAGCCACCGGCGGCCATGGGGCCCTCCCTCCAGGCCAGGTCGGAGTGCTTCACCGCGTCGGGCGCGCGCATGGGCGGCACCACGTGGATGAAGTCGTAGGGCACCTCGGTGCGTTCGCCCTCGGGGCTGGCAAAGGTGGCGATGCGTTTGCCGATGTCCAGCGCCGCCAGCGCCTCGTTGGTGTGCACCTGTATGCCCAGGTTTTTCCAGCGTTCCAGCACGTTGTCGTTGATCGGCTTGACGCCGAACACATTGCCCAGCGCCGAGTGGAAATGCACCTCGGACTTGCCCAGCGTGCCGGCCTGGGCCAGGCGGTCGCGCAGCATGAAGGTCATCTTCAGCGGTGCGCCCGCGCATTTGAGCGGCGTGGCCGGCAGCGTCATCACCGCCTTGCCGCCTTTCTGGCGGAAGGCGTCCATGGCGGCCCAGGTGGCCACCGCCGCGTCAGAGCTGGGGTAGACGCTGGCCAGGCCGTTGGTGCCGATGGCGCCCACGTCCATGCCTTCGATGCGGGCCCAGTCCTGGTGGGTGCCGGTGGCGACCACCAGCACGTCGTAGTTCACGCGCTGGCCGCCGGCGGTGACCACGGTGTTGTTGGCCGGCTCGAACGCGGCCACCATGTCCTTGATCCACTCGGCGCCGCTAGGCTGGAAGTCGGCGTTGTGGTCAATCACCTTGCCCACCGGCCACACGCCGGTGGCCACCAGGGTGTAGCCCGGCTGGTAGTTGTGGATTTCTTTTTTGTCGATGAGGGTGATGCGCGCACCGTCGAGTTGCTTGCGAAGGCGGTTGGCCACGGCAATGCCGCCCAGGCCGCTGCCCACGATGACGATGTGGGCCTTGGACGGCGTGGCGGCTTGCGCCAGCGGCTGGCTGGCATGCAAGCCGAGCGCGCTGCCGGCGCCCAGGCCGCCCACGGTTTTGAGCCACTCCCGGCGCGAGGCGCGGGTGGGTGGCCGGTCTGTCCCTGGTGTGTGCTCCATCGTCTGTCTCCTGCTGTTGTGGTGGGATGCGGCTGCGCCGGCCAGCCAGGCCGACAGCGCTCTCTCAGTATCCCGGGGCCACCGACGCAGGAGATTGACGCGCGTCAATTGGTGAAAAATTCAATTTCAGAATTTGTCAGGTGGTGCCTGAAGCAGCGTTTCGTCGAGGATGCGGTACAGCCGCCCGTGCTTGTCCACCGCCTTGATGGCCCCCGTTTTGACCAGGCGCGAGACCTCGCGGCTGACCGTCTCCAGCTTGAGGTCCATCATGGCGCCCATGTCCTCGCGCGAAAACAGCGTGCTCAGGCCCGGATCGGTGGTGTGGCGCATCTTGAGCACGAACTGGCCCACCCGCTGGCGCGCCGTGCCGAAATTGATGGCGGCCAGCCAGTCGTCGGCTTCGCGCAGGGTTTTCTGCCACTTGTTCAACAGGCCGGTGTGCATGCGTGGCGAATGCTGGCTGAGCTGGTGGACGACCTCGGTGGGAATGCGGCAGACAGTCACGTCGGTCAGGGCCGAGGCGTCGCTGTCGTAGCGGCCGGTGGCCAGCGCCTCGAGCCCGAGCACGTCACCCGGGCGCAGCAGGCGCAGGATGCGGCGGCGCCCGTCGGCCGTCACGCGCGAGAGTTTGAGCATGCCCGAGCGCAGGGTGCAGATGCCGTGCGAGGCCTGGCCTTCGAGGTGCAGCGTGTCGCCGGCGCGGTAGGCGAGGTCGTCGATGGGCGCGTGGATGTGGGCGAAATCGGCCTCGTTGAGGTTGGCGAAAAGCGCCATCTCGCGGATGCCACACGCGCGGCAGTCGGAGGTGCCGCGCCAGGCGGAGTCGGTCTTGATCGGGATCATGGGCAGGCGGCTGGGTTGTCGGCTATGACGCCACGCTGAACCGGGAGGTCGCTTGCAACGATGGCTTGTGAGCAACCATATCAAAGTCGTCAGCGTTTTTTGAGCAGCGTGGAGGCGGGCAAGAAGCGGAACGCCGACGAGGCCAGCACCAGCCACACCGCAATCATCAGCATGACCGCACGGTAGGGCTCCATTCCCAGGCCGTCGGCCCAGGCCGCCACCGCGCCGGTCAGCGACTGCATGAAGGCCACGCCCAGGAACATGGCCATGGTGTAGAGGGACAGCGCCCGCCCGGTGAGAGCCGGCGGGTAGGACGAGCGCACATCGGCGTACTGCAACACGCCGTACCCTGACAGCACGCCCGTCATGATCATCACGGTCACCGTGCCGCTGGCGTTTTGCACAAAGGCCAGCATGGCAAACAGCGCGGCCATCAACAGCGAGGCGTTGGCCACCCAGGCGCGCCGCCGATGCGGGCCAGGGTCCATGCGCCCGAAAGCGGCCGGGGTGAACAGTCCGATCATCGACAGCACCAGGGCCACGTTGCCGGTGTCCACCAGCGAAAAGCCCAGTCGATGGATCAGCAGCGGCCCCAGCCACAGGCCACGCAACGACAGGAACGCGGCGTAGCACGACATGCCCATGATCAGGATGCCCCAGGTGTACGGCAAGGTGAACAGCCGCGCCATGCCCGCCAGCGCCTCGCCCCAGCTGCCGGCGGGACGGTGCGATGGGTCTGCTGGTTCGGGCTCGTGCACCAGCGCGTAGATCAGCACCCAGGACAGCACGCCCAAGACCGCCAGCACCCCGAAGCCCATGCGCCATCCCCAGTGCTGCACCACCCAGGCCAGCGGCGTGCCGGTGAACAGCAGGCCCAGTCCGCCCACGCCCATGCTCAGGCCCGAGAAAAACGCAAAGCGATCGGCCGAAAAATGCCGTGCGATGAACAAGGTGCAGGCCACAAAAGCTGGCGAACAGCCGATACCGATCAGTGTTTGCCCGGCCATGAGCCAGGCCTGGCTCGGCGCCAGCGCCGACAGCACCGCACCGACAACGCTCAGCGGCGCTGCGGCCAACACCGTGCGACGCAGCCCGTACCGGTCCAGCGCAATCCCCATGAACAGCTGCGCCACACCGAACGACAAGCCGAAGAGACCGGCGAACGTGCCCAGCGAGGTGGACGGCAGGCCGAAGTCGGTCTGCAGCCCGGGGGCGAGGATGGCCGTGACCGTGCGGTAGGCCTGGCTGAGCGAAAAGCCAGACAATAACGCCAGCAGCATGACCCACAGGGGCTGGACACGGGGGGGAGAGGACTCAGGGGCAGAAGAAGGGGCGGGCACACGGGGATTGTGCCTCCTCAAACATCGCTAATTCATGTCCTGGCGTACCTGGTTGAACCAACCGTTGCAGCGTTCTGCGTCAATCGGGTGACCCGCCGCACCGAATCGCGTCGCAGCCGCTGCAAAGCGCGCCACGGCATCTTCGGCGTTGCCGCGCGCGGCTGCGATGTGTCCGCGAACCTCGTCGTGCGCAGCGTACCAAGCCGGCAGACGCATCACCACGTTGGCCAGGTAAGCGCACTGCGCTTCGTGCTTCTCTGCGAGATCCACTTCGCCGGCGCGCGCGGCAGCGATGGCCGCAGGCACGGCGAACGTGATGCGGCATCCCGGGCAGGTTTCCAGCGGTCCGCGCACCGAGGCACTGGCGTCTTCCATCACATGCAGTGCGGCGTCCGGGTCGTTGGCATGCAGGTTGATGCGGGTGCCGTAGATGCGGTCGAGCAGGTGAAAGCCGATATCGGTCTGGCGCGCCACGTCCAAGGCCTCGTCGATGAGGGCGCGTGCCTCGTCCCGCCGGCCCTCATGCAAGGCCAATTCCGCCAGCCGCTGCAACGACAGCGCCTCGCCCACCGGACCGCCAATGGCGCGGTGCAGCCGGGCGCCCTCCACCAGGTGCTCGCGCGCTTCGACCAGGTTGCCGGCCAGCCACTCGGCCTCGCCGCGCAGCGTCACACCAAAAGCATGGCCGCGCGCGGCGCCCAGCCGCTGTGCCTCGGTGGAGAGGGTCTGGGCAAAGTGGATGACCTCGGCGTAGGGCCGTGCCCCGTACAGGAAACGCTGGGTGATACACAGGTGGCCGTCGAACACGCGCAAGGCCAGGTGCGGCACCTGGCTGGTCTCGTGCAGGTCGGCCCAGACGCTGCGGTGCAGGTCGCCACGCGCGTGGGCGGCAGCGGCCTGCGCCCACGAGGCGATCACCAGCGACGTGGTGTCGCCCGACTGCAGCGCCAGCTGCCGTGCCACCGCCGCCTTGGCCGTGCCCACAGCGGGATCGCCGGTGCCCAGCGCGGCCGCACCGCTGTAGGCCAGCGCCTCGCACAGCTTGCCCTCCACGCTGGTGGGCGTCAGGCCGGCGAGCACCACAAGCGCCCCTTTGGGGTCACCCAGCTTCACCTGCGCCAGCGCAGCCTTGGCGCGCAGGTTGTGGCTCTCGGGTTCGCCGGCCACCGCGGCAGCGGCGTGGTACGCGGCCAGCGCGGCGGGTTCGCCCATGGCGTCCAACGATTCAGCGCGCAGGCGCAGCCCCTCGGCATGACCGGGCTGAAACGCCAGCAGCGGTTCGAGATGGCGCAGCGCGTCGCTGAAAGCGGCCAGGCGCACGGCCTCGCGGGCAGCGGCCAGCAGCCAGGGCATCGCATCACGCCGCTGGCCTGCTTCCAGCCAGTGGTGGGCAATTCCAGCCGGAGGGCAATCCAGCTCGGCCAGGCGGGTGGCGATCTGGCGGTGCATCTTCTGGCGCCTGTGCAACGGCAGCTGATCGATCAGCGCCTGCTGCACCAGGTGGTGCCGGAAGCGATAGCGGCTGGCCAGAGGCAGCAGCACACCAGCGGCCAAGGCAGCATCCAGTGACGCCAGGCTGGGGACCTGTGCCTCTGCGGCCAGCGACTCGACGGTGGCGACATCCAACTCATCCCGGCTCAGGGCCATCCACTTGAGCAGAGTCAGCGCGCTGTCGGGCACGTCGCACAGCCGTTCGGTGATGGCTTCGGCCACGCCGCCGGGCAAACGCCCCTCAGCGTTGGCGCCGGCGCAGCGAGCCAGCTCGATGGCCGCAAACGGGTTGCCCTCGGCAGCCCGCACGATGCGCGCCAACACCTCGTCCGAGACAGCTGCCGCCACCGCGCGCGCCACCAACCGGCGGCACTCGTCTTCGGGCAACGGCTCCACATCAACGACTTGCAGCACGCCTGAGCGCTGCAACCGGCCCACCGCTCGCGCCAACGCCGAACCTGTGGCGGGCGGACGTGCGGCGAGCAGCACGCACAAGCCGGCACCGGTGGCCGCCAGCTGCGTGATCACGTCCACGTCGGCATCGTCAGCCAGGTGCGCATCGTCGACCAGCAGCAGGACGTCCTTGCCCTTCGCAGCGGCCAGGAGCAAGCGCCGGATGGCTCCCACCACCTGGTGCCTGCCCAGCGGGCCGGGCAGGGCATCGGCCGGTGCGGCATGCGGGCTCAGCAGTGCCAGCACCGAGCGCGCCTGCGCGCCGATGCGGTCCAGCACACCGCGGTCGTCGACGATGAGCCGTTCGGTGATGTCGCACATCACGGCATAGGTTCGGCCGGTCTGTGGGGTCGTGACGCGGCACACCACCCAGCCGCGTGCCTGGGCCTGCGAAGCGATCTCTCGGCCCAGTGCGCTCTTGCCGATGCCGGGCGGCCCGCGCAGCATCATCCCACCGGGGCGCTGGCTGGCCGTCATGCCCAGCCACGCAGCCGCCTGGGCGCTGACCTGGGTGCGGCCCACGAAGGCGGGCCCTGTGGCCTGCAGCCCGGCAATGCAGCGCTCGTAGAGCGCCTGCGTTTGTGCATCGGGCGACACGCCCACGCCGTCCTGCAGCGCCTCGCGCAGATGGGCGTACCAGCGCAAGGCGGCGGCGCGGTTGCCGGCCGCCAGCTCGCGCTGCATCAGCGCGCGGTGCGCCGCTTCGTCCTCGGGGTCGATCTGTGCCAGTCGCTCCCACTGACCGCTGGTGCGCAGCAGTTGCAGCTGCCGCTCACGCAGCCGTTCGCGTGTGGCCTCGGCCCAAGGCTCGAAGCGCGCACCGGGCAGCAGATCGCCGGTGTAGGTCGCGGCGACATCGGCGCAGTCGGCGGGGTCACGCTGCGCGAGTGCGGCATCGGCACGCTGCTCAAAGCGCTGCGCATCCACCATGACCGGGCGTTCTGGCCACAGCATCACCTCCCCGGCCTGCAGCACGATGCCGTCGTGACGCCCCAGTGCCTGGCGTGCGTGGTGCGCGGCCTTTCTGAGGTTGGCGGCACCGGCCTCGGGCTCGAGTTGTGGCCACAGCGCATCGATCACTTCGTCACGCGTCAAACGCTGGTGGGGCTGCAGGCACAGCAGCTGCACCAACTGAGCGGCGCGCAGGCTGGGCCAGCGGTCGGCCACCAGTTCGACACCATCGATGGCGACAGCGAAGCGGCCGAGCAGGAAGGCGTCGAGGCGGGTGAAGGCCCCAGGAGGCACGTCGGGCAGCTTGATGTCCATGCGGTCTAGAGTAAGACAGCCGGGTGACCGCCACAAGCCCTGGCAATGCCAGGAACGATTCAGGAACGGTGGCCGGGCAGTCTTAGGTCACGCCGAGCGACATTCCGCCGGTGTCGACCCCAAGGAGCACCCATGACCTGCCTGAAATCCACCCCTCCCGCATCGGCCACCGTGCCGGTCCTGCTGACGCTGCGCCTTCCGCCGTCAGCGCCACCATCGGCACCGGCCTGGTTCGATGCCGAGCATGCGTTCACCGCCACGCTGGGCCAACTGGGGTGCGCCCTGTTTGGTGTGGGCGTTGGCGCGAACTTCGACCAAACCTTGAGCCGGGCAGAGGCCGGAGAGATCGAGTACGCGTCCTGGCTGCCCGATGCCGGTGCCATTGAGGTGGCTTCTTGGGCCACCCACCTGCGCGCATCTGTTCGGTAACCAACGGCCTGCAATCGGGCGGGTTCGCAGCCGGACCTGCCAACCCCAAGGAGAATGGACATGAACCAAGCCACCACCACCCTGTACGACCGCCTGGGTCGCCGCGAGGGCATCACGCGCATCACGTCGGACCTCATGAAAAATCACCTGGCCAACCCGCTGGTGAACGCCCGCTACATGAACAGCGACGACCTGGCGCGCGTGGAGCGCCGTGCGGTCGAGTTCTTCTGCGCCGGCACTGGCGGCCCCGAGGCCTACACCGGCAAGGACATGCTGGCCACGCACAAGGGCATGAACATCAACGAGCAGGAGTTCATGACCGTCATCGACGACGCGATGGACGCGCTGCAGAAAAACGGCATCGACGAAGCCACATGCAACGAGGTGTTGGCCATCCTGTGGTCCATGCGGCGCGAGGTGCTGCGGGTTTGACGGCGGGCGCTCGGTGATTGGGCAGCGTGCTGACCGATGCCGGAGGCGACGGCGCTGACGGTGGCCGTGGGGGGTGGGTAATCGGCACGGGGACGGCTGACACGTGCAAGCCCACGGCATTCTGGTGTGAACTGCAGTGTGGCTAAGATGGTGCGGTCAACAGCCCCACAGCAGCCCTTCCATGAACCCAGCCCGCGCCACCGTCTTTGCCTGCACCTTGGGCCCTGATCGCGCGCGTGGCCTGTGAGGTCGCGGTGAGCGAACCGAGGTGCCTGAAAAGGATGAGCGGATGGCAAGCCTGACACCGCGCCGCGTCTTTGTCATCGGGGCCACCGGCACCATCGGGCAGGCCACCGTGCGTGCGCTCTTGCGCCGCGGTCACGAGGTGGTGTGCTTTGTGCGCCCGCGTGCCGGTGTCGGTGGCCGGCTGTCGACCGAGGACAGCGCGGCGCTGCTGGCCGGCGCCACCGTGCGTGTGGGTGACGTGCGCGATGCGGTTTCGCTGGCCCGAGACGGTTTCCGCGGCGAGCGTTTCGACGTGCTCCTGTCGTGCCTGGCCTCCCGCACCGGCACGCCCAAGGACGCCTGGGCCATCGACCACCGGGCGCACGTCCTGGCGCTGGAGGCAGCAAAAGCGGCGGGCGTGACGAAGGTCGTGCTGCTGTCGGCCATCTGTGTCCAGAAGCCCCTGCTGGCCTTCCAGCACGCCAAGCTGGCCTTTGAGAAGGCGCTGCTCGAATCGGGGCTCAGTTATTCGATCGTGCGCGCCACGGCCTTTTTCAAGTCCCTGTCGGGCCAGGTGGAGCGCGTCAGGTCAGGCAAGCCCTTCCTGGTCTTCGGCGACGGCACGCTCACGGCCTGCAAGCCGATCAGCGACGACGACCTCGGCGACTACCTGGCGGACTGTGTGCACGACCCTTCCCGCAGCAACCGCGTGTTGCCCATCGGTGGCCCAGGCGAGGCGGTCACGCCGCGCGAGCAGGGCGAACGGCTCTTTGCCTTGCTGGGCCGCCCGGCGCGCTTCAAACAGGTGCCGGTGGCGCTGCTCGACACCCTCATCGCCGTGCTCGCGCTGCTGGGCCGGGTATTGCCGTCCCTGGCCGACAAGGCCGAACTGGCGCGCATCGGGCGTTACTACGCCACCGAATCGATGCTGGTGTGGGACGCTGCCGCCGGCCGCTACGATGCTGCGGCCACGCCCTCGGCCGGCCGCGAGACGCTGTTCGACCACTACGGCCGCCTGGTTCGCGGCGACGCCGTGGTGGAGCGCGGGGACCACGCGGTGTTCTGATGAATCGCCGGTGGGGGTTTCGAAAGTTCAAAACTGAATGAAAAAGTCCAAAACTCGGAGAGAACCGACACAAGGCCAAGGCTGAACAAACTGTATTGTCGATGCACGTTGAGTGTTGTATCGGCACGACCAGAAAATCAACGCCATAGCGCTGCATAGGGTATGTATTTTTGTACTGATTATTCATTGAGTGTTGTACTTTTCTCAAATTTGTTCACTGAGTTTTGTACTTTTTCCTCAGCTAGGCATCCGTACGCCTATGAGTGTGCAGTCCAGTCTTTTCGTAGTCGACCGTTCTTCGATCGGCTCGGGCTCCTAAGCGGTGGTGATCTACTGTCCGAGGATGCGGAGTAGCGCGTCTAGTCGCGAGCATTCCACGCGTGCTGCGTCTAGAAAATCGCGTGGGAAGTGGGTTCCATAGACCCTGGCATCGTGCGCTGGTAAGCCAAACCGCTGCGCAAAAGCCTGCTTATGACCAGTTGAGTCACGTTGGGTTATGTCGCCGTGCATTCGAAGCAGAACTGCTTCGATACAAGGATCACAACTTACTGGAACGATTTTTTTCTTGCGTGCATTTTCAGCCGCGTCATCATTGAAGTCAGTATCGGCGTCAAACAACGATGCAACGTACGAGTGTGGACGCCGACTGGCAATACGCCCCGCTTCTGTAATTACATGAGCTGACCCCCTTCCCCTTGCATTCCAGACCGTCACGTGCCGGCCCCCAGTCTTAGATGTGTAGAGGGCCCTCAGGTGCTTGAGAAAAGTTTCCTCCGCGTAGCCCTCGCCAACGGCTAGGACCGTCTCTCGGACAGCACGAATTACTGTTCCGCGCGTCGCCATGCCTCAGGTCAAACGCGAGGTATGGCGCCGTAGGCACCAGAGAGGTATTTCGCTGCGAAATTGTCATCGCTGCGGACGCCTTGGACTGAGTCGAGTCGCCAAGCTCGGCTTTCGCATTGGTCCTTCTCAACTAGGTAAATCTGAGCCTTGTGCAGCAAGTTCAAGACCTCGGCTGAATGGCAAGAAAGGATAATCTGCGCGCCATGTGGATTGGTTGATGGATTGTCAAACAAAGATAGGATCGGAGCGATCATCAACGGGTGAAGGTCGTTCTCAAATTCATCAATGAGCGCGATTCCGCCGTTGGCGAGCGCTGGCAGAAGCTCGGATAAGAGGACGAACGCAGCCTGCGTGCCTGTTGATTCGTGAAAGAAGGGCACCTCATGGACTGTTCCATTGCGGGACTGGTGAACACCCCATGGATACCAGACCTTTTGCTGTTCATCGGGCGCGGAGGTAACCGTAGGCTTTAGATTCACCTCGCGCAACCGAATGTCCTGCAACCCCAAGTCCCACGTACTGAGCAGATGCTTCATTTGCTCTTGTAACGAGGCCTCCTGTGCAAAGAAATCAGCAGCTCCAAACAATGCTTGTGAATCTAGTCCATGGCGCCCTGCAGAGTCGATGTTGGTATGCAGTTTGCTGTCGGTAAGGTGTTTGGCTACCTCTACTCCATATTGAGCTGCGGTCGCAATCAACGAGGCATTGGGGCGGACTTTTGAGGCTTCGGTTGGATTGAAACCAAAGTCCTGTTGCTTGATCGTATAGGACCGTGTTCCTTCATCCCAATCGCGAACGAAGACATAACCAAAGCGCTCTTTCTTGCGATACAGCGCCTCGTGTATGACGTGCCTTGGTGTCATGCGCACCACATAGCGCCAGATCGTGCCCTCGCTGTCTTCCCCCTCAATTTCGAATTCTGACGGCTCCTCTTTTGCGGCAAAGTGAGCCTCGACTGGGATCGTCTGCTCGGGTTTCAACCCTGTGAAGGATGCGGACACAAACCAGGTGAGGAAGGCCAGTGGCTTTAGGAGCGAAGTTTTGCCAGCACCGTTTGCACCCAGTGCAGCGGCCGCAGTGCTTACGCGCAGTCCTGAACGTGCGGTTCGGACCCAGCCGCGAGTGCTTGCTTTTTCAGTCAAGCGCAAAGAGACCTCTGTGCGTTCGAAAAAGCTTTGCACGTTGGTGAAGGCGTAGGAGTGAAGCATGGTGTCTCTATAGTGGCGTAGGGTCTCAAGATCAAGAAAATCAACGTGCTAGTCGATCTTATCCACAAAAACCTGTAGAAAACCGTAATAATTGCCCTCAAGATGAGTCATCATTTCTATCAAGGCGTGACTCAAGACACTCCGAGTGCTGTTGGACTTCAGAGGTGGTCAAAAGCCATCATCAAGTGACGAAATCAACAAAATTTTGTTGAAAACAAATTTTATGGTATTATTTGGCCGTGCTGATCCGTCAAGCAGTAGGTGTAGATCGGCTCAGATCCCATGGTCGGCTGGTTGCCGGTCTTGACACACAGAGGTACCGCGCAATGAGCAAAGTTTTTAAGCCGGGCACACCGGCGCCGAAGTCTGGTCAATACGAGAACCCCAAGACCCACACCGAAATCACAGGGGTCAAGGGGAAGCCTCTACCGCCGACACCTCGTGCTGGCCAGGGTTACGTGCTGGTTGACCCGACGAAGCACAAACGATCCTAAGCACCCAGCCAGGAGAGCCCTCGGCTCTCGTGGCCATAACTTCAAAGGGGAAGTCTTGACCACTGATGCACCACGATTTCAAGCGCTTGCGCTCTCTGGGGGTGGCTACCGAGGTCTCTACACGGCCAAGGTCCTGGCGGACCTCGAACAGGAGATTGGTGCGCCAATTGCCACGCGGTTTGACTTGATTGCCGGTACGTCGATCGGCGGCATCCTCGCGCTTGCCATCGCCATGGAGATTCCCGCTGAGCGCATGGTTAAGATGTTCGAGGAACATGGCACGGAGATATTCAAGCGGCGGATTTGCCTGCTGGGCATATTGCGCGCGCCATACTCATCCCAGCCCCTGAAGGAGCTGCTGAGCGACGATGAGATGTTCGGACGCCGCACACTTGGTGATTGCAAGCACCCTGTGATCGTACCGGCGATCAACTATTCGACTGGTCAGCCTCAGTTGTTTAAGACGCCTCATCACCCCAATTTCAAGCGCGACCACACCTTCTCATTGGTCGATGTGGCGTTAGCCACCAGTGCGGCGCCAGCCTACTTTCCGCGACACACTTTCAATAAAAATCAGTACGTTGACGGTGGCCTTTATGCGAACGCACCCGGTCTACTGGCACTGCACGAGGCGCAAAGCTTCTTGGGCAAGCAGCCAGAAGACGTATATATGATCTCTATCGGTACGATGTCATCGAAGTTCACGGCGGATCCGCGCCGCAATCGCAGTGGCGGCAGCTATGACTGGGGAGGGCTGAATCCGGCCAGCATGCCTAAGCGTCTCTTCGGTCTGTCGATCTCCGTCCAGGAGTCACTGAGTGACTTCATGCTCAAGCACAGGCTGCCTTCCCGGTACATGCATCTGGACGACGTCCTCACTGATGAGCGTGCAGGTGCCGTTGCCCTTGATAAAGCGGACGGGCCGGCTCAGGAAGTATTACTTGGAGCAGCGTCAGAGCGCTCCAAAGCCAGCCTCGGCCAGCCCGAGTTCATCAGATTTCTACAACACCTTGCTGCTCCAGCCATTTTTCACTACGGCGCCAACGCTAAGCGAGACATCCCATGCTGAAGTTCTCTAAGCTCCTCTACCAGCATGGTCTGGACAAGGACACCTTCGAAAACCATATCCGCCCTGATGCAGGTCAGGCTGCGACGCTTCGAGCGAGCATCAAAAAAATCCGCGAGCACGTGCGCATTTGCGTGGCTGCTGCGACGGTGTCAAAGCTTGGCATGGAGCGGGCGGTTGAACCGCGCTTCCGCACTCAGGGGTCCTGGTCATATGACACCTGCGTTACCCCTTCCCAGACGCCACCTCAAGAGATCGACTGGGACTACGGCATATACCTTCCTGTAACGGTCTGGGAGGAAAACGGACCGCCCCATAAGATGGCCAAGGCCTATTTTGATTTGGTGGAGGAAATCCTGGGTGATCTTTGTCAGAAGGAGCGCTGGTCGCTGATCAGTGGGAAAGATACCTGCATCCGCATTCAGATATCCAAGACCGCCCACATCGATTTGCCGCTGTATGCAGCACCAGAGGATGAATTCAAAAAGATTGTGGAAGCAGTTGATGTGCTCAAAGCGAATGTCCTAGATAGCGTTCGCACAGAGAGTGTTGACTTTGCTGAAGGAGAACTGTCGCTGCAGCAGTGGGAACAGTTGAACTGCATCGTGATGGCAACGCGGAAGGGGGAGTGGCGAAAATCTGATCCACAAAAAGTGTCAAACTGGTTCAAGGATCGCGTCGAAGAACACGGACTTCAATTGCGTCGCACGTGTCGCTACATGAAGGCTTGGCGAGATCATCAATGGACAGAAGGAGGTCCTACTTCGGTTGCCATCATGATTGCCACAGCGCAGGCTTTTGAGGTTCATGCTGAGCGGGACGATCTGGCGGTTGAGCATGCTGCACGTCGATTGAGTGTAGCCTTTAGAAGCGCGATCACGGAAAACGGGATCGACAATGGCGAAGAGGACTTCAATCGTCTGTCAGAAACAGACCGTGTGGTCGTGTCGCAGCGGTTTGCCCAGCTCGCAGATGTTCTGCGCTCGGCCCGTGAGGCTGGCGCTTACGAGAAAGAGGTGGTGATCAACTACTTGCGTTTGCAATTCGGTTCTCGTGTCCCAAATGACATAAATCGTGTTGAAACTGAAGGCAGTGCTGACGCTATCCGCAATACGCCTCCAGTGCGTGTCGTCGCGCCAGTTGTTCCTTCGACCAAGGCTGGTTAACGTTACACCGTGTCCACACTGGGTGACTCGCTGAGGTATCTGCGCAGTCGAGGGTTCAATCCCGCTGTTGCGCGTCGTCCTGCCCGCGCTTTTTCTGGCGCTCTTGCCTGCTTGAAGGGCCAGGTTCCGGTTACGCTGACCATCAGTGATTGGGACTTTTTGGAGTACCCACGCATAACGCTGAACAGCACACCCAGTTTTCTTCCGCCATTGCTGCCTCATGTCGATATTCTCGGTGACTTGTGCTACTTCGCGAAGGGGGCCGTCACTCTAGATCGGTATGATCCGGTGACTGCGTTGGCCCAATGCCTTGATCAAGCTACAAGTGTTCTGAACAAGATTTCAACTGACCCGAACTATCGCAACTCCGATATTCAAGGTGAGTTTTCGGCTCATTGGGAGCTGGGTCAGGCGAAGATTCCGTGGTTGGTGTATCTAGGTGATATTGACACTGGTGCCAAAAACGCGCACTACTTCAAGCTGCGTGACAGTAAGGGGGCACAAACGCGCATCCTCGTTTGCAGCGACCCAGCTGAAGCCGGACGACTTGCGCTGGCGTGGGGCTGGAGTGTGATGCCGTTGCATAGGAAGTGCTGGTTACTAAAGACAGCTTTCCTGCCTCATGTTCCAGATCGATTGCCTGGTACTGTAAAGGAGCTTTTTGTATGGCTGAGAAAGTGGGATCCTGACCTCTCCCAAGCGCTGCAAAACGTACTGGGCAGTCACGGTTACTTGCATCAGGATTACGTTACCTTCGCTATCGATAGCCCTGTGGGTTGGATCGGTTTTGGTTTCGATTTAAACGCACAGTACCGAATCGGGTACACGAAATCTCCTAAGAGGTTTCGAAATTACCTTCACAACGCTGGCGGTACGCAGCAATTGTTTCGGATGTCGCTGCGCCCTATTGGCAGCAGTTTCGTGCATAGCCGCAATCTGTCATACCCAGACCTTCTAGGCAAGCGCATCACTCTAATTGGTTGTGGCGCGATCGGATCTTTTGTGGCCACGGCCCTGGTGCGCCTCGGCGCTGGCATCGGTGAACGCGGCAGACTACGCCTCATTGATCCTGAGAGCCTTGGACCCGAAAATCTTGGTCGCCATACTCTTGGGTACCCGTCTCTGCTTCAAGCCAAAGCGATAGCGCTGAGAGAAGATCTGCTTCGCCAGTTCCCGCATTGCCACATTGAGGCGAAGTACCAGAGCGTTGTCGCCGTTTCAGATTTGTTCTCGGCTGAACTGATCGTGGATGCTACCGGGGAGGAGGCAGTGGGGGAGTACATCAACAGTTTACGCCTGCTAGGCCGTCATGGCGCTCCAATCCTGCACGTCTGGATCCGTGGCAACGGCGAGGCAGTTCAGGCTCTGTGGGCCGATAAAGGTGGCGATGCCTGTTACCGCTGCCTGCTTGTGCCGAATGCACAAGTCCACCGACAAGAGCGGATCAAACTGCTGAAGACAGCGCCGGAGCGGCGCATGGACGGATGTCGAGCGTTTACACCTTACGCGGTATCTGCACCGATGCATGCCGCAGCGCTAGTTGCCGACATGATCTGTGATTGGCTTCAAGGTGATCCGTCGCCGCGATTCCGAACGCGGGCCCGCGAGAAGGCAGAGGTGTTCGAGGTAAAAAATCAGAACTTGCCCAAGATGAAGGGGTGCCCTGCATGCGGTCAGCCGTAATTTGGCAAGTTCCAAAGAATCTGGATGGGCAGATACTACTGGAGGTCGAGCCGCTGCAGTTGATGGACAAATTCTGGCAAGACGATGTGACCAAGCCGGAAAGCGGTGGCATCTTTCTCGGTTACCGTCGTGGTAGTCATCTACACGTCACGATGGCGAGCGCCCCTCAACCTAGCGATGCTCGTTCGCGTTACTCATTCTGGAGATCCAAGAGCGCGCACCAAGATATTGCTCTGCGGAAATGGCGTGCCAGCAAGCAAACGATGGATTACCTCGGTGAATGGCACACGCATCCAGAAGCTCACCCCATGCCATCTGGTAAGGACTACTCCGAATGGGCGAAGATCTGTACGTCGGCACAGAAACCAATGCTGTTTCTGATTATTGGGTGGAGCGGTGAACTTTGGCTCGGTTGCTCGGAGGGACAGCGAGTGCGGAAGTGTGAGCGTCTCAACCAAAACTTAAACTGGTGAAGGAAAGCTGATGGGACACGCCTCAAAGCTGTTCAATGGAAACATCGATCAGACACTCATTGGACGCGTCACCCCCACCACAGGGCAGAGAGAGTTTCTGCAGCAGCAATGGAATGACCTTGCGGACCACATGAAGCAGGCACTTGCTAAGCATGGCTACACCATATCCACTTGGCTGCAAGGTTCCTACAAGTACGCCACACTCATAAAGCCAGTTCACTTCAGTGAGGAGTACGATGTTGATGTTGGTCTGTACTTTGAGTGGGGCGACGACCAAGATGCTGAGCCAACACCCAAGCAACTTAGGGATTGGGTTCAAGCCGAACTTGTTGAGTACGAGAAGACGTGCAAAGAACTAAAGAGGGTGGAGGTACCACCCAAGGAACGTTGTTCTCGTGCATCATATATTCGGCAGTTCCATATCGACACGCCGATCTACCACCTCAACAAGGCATCCGACGTTAGGCGCTTGGCTTGCCTTTCAGGGAAATGGGAGCACAGCGATCCAAAGAATCTCTATAAATGGTTTAAAGAAGCGGTGAATGGTGCTGATCGCGATCAGCTTCGAAGAATTGTTCGGTATCTCAAGGGCTGGGCTGCAGTTTCCTTTGATGATGCTTCTGATTCACGACCGTCGTCTATTTTTTTAACAGTTGTCGCCACTGAGGCCTATCAAGAGCTGTGGGCGGAGCGCTTTCTTGGATTGACTGATGATGATGCGCTTTCGGCAGTGATCGAGAAGATGCACGTTCGATTGTTTGGGGATCGCAAGGTTAAAAACCCAGTCGATAAGACCGAAGACATAAATCGTATGTCGACGGAGGCGTGGGACGGATTTTTACCTCGGCTTGCCGCGCTTCAAGATATCGCAGAGCGCGCCAATAGCGCAGAAGACGAGGCATCGACTGCACTTATCTGGTCAGAAGCGTTCTCGTTCCTTATGCCGCTGCCAGAGTCTGATCAGGTTGAAATAATTGACGAAATATCTGGGCGTGCAGTCATGCAGCTACCGGAAGTTGAAGTTAAGGTATTCACGGGGAATCCAGCACGGCTGATCGCAACGCATCGTAATGAGGTGCCAAGTGTCGCAAAGAACTGCACGCTTTCATTTACCATTGTTAATCCGCACGTGGTTCCGGGGTTTGCGACGGTTGAGTGGACTGTCCGTAATGAAGGTGAAGAGGCTGATCAGCGAAGCGACTTGGGGCACCGGCGCATCGGAATATGCCTGCTGAGTGCTGAGGAACGTACCGCCTATGGGGGGCGGCACTTTATGGATTGCATCGTTCGCTTGCATGGGCAGGTTTACGCAGTTCGACGAGTGCCCGTCGTCGTTCGTGATGTTCAGCATGTTGCGCGGAACCCTCCGAAGCCTCCTTATACAAAACTTCGAAGTCATTTCCGTAAGCGTCGGTGATACATTCAACTCGAACGATATTGCACCTATCATCGAGAAGGCGTGCAATCCGCTACTACGAAGTTAGTTTTGCGGCACTGTATCAAATCTTTGTGTTCTGGTGTGCTACCTCGGAGCGTCAACATGCCTGTTTCTATGCAGAGACCAACTTGGATTCGAGGGCCATTTTGCTCTTCATAGCATCCTCGAACGAGCGAATGTCATCGCAATCTCGTGTCAGCAAAGTGAGGCGTATGTGACCCGTGGAGGGTGAGTTCGTCCAGTAGTCGCCTACGAGCTCTTTGTCCTCGCTTCCGAGCACCAAGTCCCCGTAGCCGAGGGTCGCCTTATTCTCTGCATTAGCCCTTCGGGTCATTTGATAGGTGTAGCGCAGGCTTGCATCTCCGGTCGTCGGATGCGCATGGAGCATTTCGAGGATGGATTCGCCAGGTATAGACGACGTGTACGACCTAATGGACAAGGTCAAGTAGGTTTGCCGGATAACGAAGGCGATGGGAATGGGCAGAAGCGGTGGATCCCCTGGGTTTTTGACATAGTCCGAGTGGAGTTCCCCCCACCATAGTCCATGCACCATCCGACGCCCCAATAGTTTCGACAGCAATAGATATTTCCACTTGATCTTGTGCACTACCAAGAGGATAAGTGTCGGTGCTGCCAAGGCACCAGAGGCTGCCTGTGCAAGTACTGGAATAGGACTGACTTGAAACGTCACCCATCGAGCCGCTACGACTATTGCCGCTACGATGGCGCCTAAGACAGCAGAGAGCTTCGCTAGCCTCTCTAGGTCAGTGGAGGTGATACTCAATGGAATCATCGCAATTGCTTTTCAAATATTTTTCTACCACGCTCATAGACGACACCAGTACCGTCTTTTGCGATGAGAGCTGCCGCGTCAATGCCATTGGCTCTGGAGGCCAATTGTGCAGACATCCGTCGTGCGCCAGCGGCGAGTTGTAGGTTTGACTGGTCAGATGGAATCTGAGGAGAGATGAAGTGGCACACATGGGTTAGTGCAAGGCTCTGAACACCGATGAGGTGAAATCCGTCGTGAAGTGGCGATGACGCACGGGACGCCTCTGCCAGGAAGGCTCCGATAGCATTTATCCCAATGAGGGGGAGCTTGCAAACTGAGTCTTGGTGAACACTTAGCGCCAGATGGGGTAGACAAGAGAGGTCGCTGTAGCAGATGAAGCCCACACCGGAAAAGTCAGCTGCTGCATCTTCGGCGACCCGATGTAGAAGCTTGATGCAAAACAAGGTTGGATTCAGTGCAGACATATCAGGTGGGGTGATTCTAGACGTCTCGACCGCGAGTAGCCTTCATGAGGCAGGCGGCATCGTCGCAGAAAACTGCCCAGATGTCTGACGGCCTATATTTAGAGTCCTCACTGTCTCGCACGTGCACACCTTGGGTGGACCACGTATAGACTGTGAATTCGACTAGGCATACGGACAGTATTGACTCCACAGCATGACTGCGTCGCTGGAGATGCCCTGGAAGGTTTGGTGATCACGCGCGACTAGCTTCGGCGCTATGAGCTGCATCAATGCGGAGCAGGAAGTAGCTCTGCGTGTTCTGCCGGCCAAGCTCCCGCATTGACGGCATCCCATACGGCTTGGCTTGCATCGCCGGAGATCATCAGCAAATTTCTCAAGGCGTTGAGCTCCATCAGAGTCCGTAGTTGTTTATCCTCTTCGGGTGGCGCACACAACTGATAGCTGCGTCCTGATTCCGTTCTGACAATACCACGCGAAACCTCGATGCAATGCAATTTGGATGTCACACGCAGAGATCCTGACTTCATCTGAGCGGTCAGGTGCAGATCTCCATTGCCGCGTACTAAGATGCGCCAATGATGGAGTTCTACCGAGAACTGGGACTCAACTTCCGGTGCAGGGCGATCATTAAAAAATTGAAAAATCATCTAAGAATTTTGATGAAAAGATCAAATGGTATCGACACGGGTCTTGATGTTGAGGATGTTGGAATATATGAACCTTAGTCTGGTACATTTAGATGATTTGGGGAGCGGTTCGTCGCCATTGCGCACCATCAAGCCGCCGCTTTCATTTCTAAGGCCGTTCGGTAGGATTTGAATCTGAAATGGTCACCGCATTGATGCAGATATCCCACTCCAACTGTTCGACTGTCTTGCGCATGATCCATTCTGACTGCGCAGCCGTGCACCACTGCTTGCTGATGAGGCCTTGCAGGGATGCCCTGGCGGCTGCCTGACGGTTGCCGTCAAAGGCGGGTAGTTTTCGCTGACAGTATGCGACCATTTGAGGTACGAGGTCCTCACACATTTGGAACACTGCGATGACCTCTGATGGCGATGTTCCTGGTGCGAAGAACTTCCCATTTTCCTCAATCAGACTCATTTTGGGCTGCGCGCCCGATAGTGCTGAAAGAGTCGTACCGACCGGAAAGTCATCCGGGACACCTGGGTAGTTACTGCGGTCAACGGGCATGTATTCTCCTGTGAGTCGACTTCACCATACTACTTGCCTTGTTCAAGTCCAACCCAAGAAACGCCGCTAAAAATGCTGATGTGTCAGTGATCAGGCATGTCGGACTTTCGTGCCAGATCAAAGCGTCGCTACGTCTAAGCTGTGGTGCCAGAGGCCAGGCCCTGGACAGGGCACGTCCTGTAGACTGTTGTCCCTCGCGAGTCAATGCGCGGGCATGGCGATTCGCTGTGAAAAGGTGACAGCAGCCCGGGATCGACCTGCGGGAAAGAGGTGAGGGCGCTGGCCCAAAGGGTGGGGCGCTACCGTTGCATCTTGTCTCGGTACGAGCTGTAATTGTGGTCTTGCAAGGGCTTCGCGATGGTCACCACTTTGTCGTCTCCCTCCTCCGCTGCAGCGGCAGGCACGCGTTCCCAGGCTTTCAAGTCGCTGTTGGAAATCATCGTTTCGGGCTGCCATGAGCATTCAAAGCGGTCAGGTAGACTGACGAGGGTTGGGTCGCCCGATCATGTGGATTGGCTCACGAAGTCGATGCCTTTTCCGTCCGCGACAGCCTACAAGATCCTCAGGTGCGGTGTCCCCAGTCGGTCACTGAGCGCGCTCGGTGACTACCTTGGAATGGGTAAAGGGCCACTGGCTGACGTTGTTGGCCTGAGTCGCGCCACTACCTCGCGAATGGTTACCTCCGGGCAACCGCTTCCGATGCATGTTGCTGAAAGCGTGTTGCGTTTGGTGGAGTTGCAGTGCTTGGCGGAAGATACTTTTGACACGTCCAAAGCTGCCTCTGCGTGGCTATGTCGTGGACATCCGATGTTGGATGGTGATGCTCCGGTTGATTGGGCGAAGTCAGCGTACGGCTCGGAGCGAGTCAAAGAGATTTTGACCGCGCTCAAATATGGCAGTGTGGTTTGATTGGATGTTCCGACTGGCGCAACAGCCAGACGAGGACGAGATGAGGGGAGCCAGTGAATCATGCAACTCCTGCAAGGACCAGAAACATGCAGATTACGGACGTCAGACCTGAACGATTTACCTCGCAGATCCGCTGCGATCGCTGCGGTCTACTCGCGGCGAACGGCGAGGTCGAGTTCCATGAAATGACCTGTATCGATGCGAAGGCTGGGTACGGGTCAATTTTCGGCGACGGCAGTGCCATTCAAATTGATCTGTGCCAGAACTGTTTGAAGCTGACGTTGGGTCCCTGGTTAAGGGTAACCGATCAGACTGAGAAAGACCAGATGCTCAAGGCGCGGCTGAGTCATTTCGACCTTAATAGCCACGGAGGCGAGTTTCCATTCCTGACAAATGGGTCCCTGGAGGTGCCGGAAAATTTCCCGGCTCCAGTAGGTTCTTCGCTTGGCGGTGGCCAGTAGGCACACAGCGGACCATCGTCCAAAACTACATCAGGGTGTCGTCCAAACCTGCATTGATGCTTCGTCTAAAACGACATCAAGGCCTTGTCCAAAACGACGTCATGGCAGGGATGGGTAAAGTTCCATTATGGGTCTGGAGCGCATAGACCTTATTTGGCCGCGAAAACTCGCGACTGCTTATGTTCTTGTTACAGCTTCGATGTGGGAGGTTGGTAAATCGATCTCATGCGTTGGCAAGGACCGAACACGGATGCCGGTCATGCTGGCCAGGGTAGACCTGGGGTCTGCATCGAGGGACGCCAAACCCTCACGTACCACTTCTATGTGAAAGCGGACTTTGGCCCCATGCTCGTAAATGCGACTCCATAGGGTCAGATGCAGGCATTCAAATAGATTTTCCCAGCGGTATCGCAGTGGCTTGTAGGTGTACAGGACACGCGGAAGGATGTCGAACGCGCAAGCTGCGGGTAGGAAGTGCAACGGGTCGTTTTCCACAAGTTCGCCCTTGCGAGCAAGGCATAGCAGCGCCAGGAAAGCATCGAGGGAACGCAGGTTGCGGATCGCAAGTATCTGCGACCGGTCTGGGATGCCATGACTCAGGCGCCCAGTCTGCCGAGATTCTTGCTCAAAAAAGAGTATTTTGCGGATGTTCCGTGGCATCTGCTCAAGGAGGCTGTGTAGCCGGGGGAGGGGCGGGGGCTGCAGGGCAAGCAGTTCCCACAGGGGCAAATCCCGCCAGAAGCCGAGTCGAACAGAGCCAGCGGTACGCGCTTCGACCTGAGCCAACGTGTTGTCGTGAGGAGCGGCACCCCCTTGCCGCCACCGCAGGTACTTGTTCGAAAGCGACAGGTCGCCGTTGACCCAGTAGGGATCGCGTCGATCGATTCGAAGCTCAAGCTTCTTCGGAGTGTCGGTCCCGAAGTGAGCAGCCAGCGCACCAAAACACGCGGTTCCCCGGGCTTTTTTGACTGTCAGTTCGTGCCGTTTTCGTTCTTCTCGTTGTTGCCTGTACTTCATGATCAAAGACACATGTGTCATTGGTCACTCATTGTCACACCTAGTCCAGTCGTTGGGCTGGGGTACCGGTTTTGTGAAAACCGATCCACTTTGTCAGTAACGGATTTCGTCCATATGATTCACCGCTGTCGAGACTTGTCCCACCTGGTCCCGGTTGATTCGGTCTAAAGAAAAAAGCATATGGAACACCACCCTGCCCAACTGCCCCAGTGCTCTTACGAGGAGTTTGAGCGGAGGCTTATCCTCGCTTTAGGGGCCACCGTGGGCGGAAGTGCATTGACCAAGGCACTGGGGTACAGGTCACAGGATGCGTTTCGCAAGGCGCTGCAACGCAAGCGGCTGCCGGTGTGCACGTTTGAGCTTGTGGGGAGAAGAGGGCGTTTTGCGAGCGCCGTCGACATCGCTAACTGGTTGTGGGACCAGCGTAGCCAGAAATCCGGCGAAGCCGGGGCGGGCGGTTCTCAGCCATCGTTTCAAGGGATGAGCCAAACGGCCGAATGACCGTCAGTCAACGCACCGGCCGCTAGGCATCTGCCAACAGTTGGGCCCCAGGTCCTTCGACTCACCGCTTTCAAAGGAGATCCACCAAGCCCAGAAAAACGAAAACCGACCATCCTTTCGAATGATCGGCGTCGTCGGCAGCAGCAGTAGTAGTACCACCTCAGGTGTCGGACCCTGACGTGAATTTACTCCTGTTGCGGCAGCGACGTCAAGCTGCGCGCGCGACTTTGTTGTCGAGCGCGTACGTCTGACCGCAAATTAGGAGTTTTCATGTCAAGAGGGCGTCCCCCCAAAGTACCTGATGCCGGAGACCTGGCACCGTCCAGCCGACAAGTTGTGACCCGCTCACCGGGGCACACAGTCCGTTCTATCAATCTGCCTCACCTGCAGCAGATAGCGATCGAAGCCGACAGTTCCCTTGAGCGTGATTTTGTTTACATCGCGCTCGCATTTCCATTGCTTAAAACCATTACGCATCAACCATTCCAACTCGAACTCGCGGCGGGCCGATACACCCCAGACTTTCTGGTCGAGTTTAAAGATGGATCAAAAACCGTTGTCGAGGTTAAACCCGAATCGAAAATGAGTGGATTCCACGAAAAACTGAAACAAGCCGAGACCAAGCTTGCCGCTCACTCGATTCAGCTGCTACTTGCACACGACACGTTACTGCGTCGAGACAACATCGAGAAGCGATCAAAACTCATCAGGCGGTATGCCAAGGGACAGTATCCGGCCCATGAGCAGGCATTGGTCATCGATTTGTTGCGAGGTGCAACAACCGGATTGTCAGTCAAATCACTCACCAGCGCTGGCGTCCAAAAGGTCACCATATTACACATGATCAGCCACCAAAAGTTGCAGGTCAGCTCAGATTTAGATATCGGTGACGACGCCGTTTTGTATTTGCCATGCCTAAATAACGAGGAGGGCACCCATGCGATTCGCTTTGCAGGTTGGCTTGACACTTAAACAAGGTCAGAGAACTTTGGAGTTGGTTCGAGAGCTTGAAGATGGCAATTACGTGCTTGAGGACGTCATTACTCGTCGACCAAGCGAGTACACGCGTCAGCGCTTAATTGACGATATCTATAAAAATCGACTTGTTGTCCTCATTGGCGAAAATCCGCGAGAGGAGGGCGGTGAATCGATTGATTCGGCGATGATCGCTGATATTGGTTCGCTAACTGAGAAAGAACGAACCAAGCTTGAGTATCGATTGCAATTCGTTAAAGAAATGGCGCGTTATCGAGTGACAAAAGGGCAGCGTGAGAAGATTTCGCAAATTATTGAAAAGATCTGCAAATCATCTGAATGCACGAAGCGTCCCTCTGTGGCTGCTGTGATGCTTTGGGCGCGTAAATATCAAGGCAGCGGAATGAATCCACTTGCATTGATCGATCGCCATCGTTTCAGGAAGACTCGGATGCGATTATCGGACTTGCATGAGAAAATGATTTGGAAAGTTCTCAAGCGCTCATATTTTACGACAGCCCGCCGCACTCTTCAGTATGCGCATAATGATCTAAAGGAAGAATTCGCGCGGGCTAAGAAAAGTAATCTCATTCCGCCGGGAGAGGCGGTTGTGACCTATGCAACATTGCAGCGTAGAGTTAATAGCGTCGACCTATATCAGCGCATCGCGTCTCGCGAAGGAGTTGCTCGGGCTCGAATGGTGTGTCGAACTGCTTTTCCGGATGGGGTTCCTTCAGAGGCGATGGAGAGTGTTCAAATAGATCACACACCTTTGAATTGGGTTGTCATATGTGATCGAACAGGACTCCCCCTGGGACGCCCGCTTTTGACGGCGGCCATCTGCGCCTACAGCGGATATATCAGCGGAATTTATCTGAGCTTTTATGGACCTGGTGTTACTTCTGTCTCAGGGGTTCTCCGCAGTGTCATCCGTGTCAAAGATGAAATGGTGGCAAATGCTAATTTGAAGCAACCGTGGATAGCCCATGGCTTACCGGACGAAATTGTTGTTGACAACGGATTGGAATTTCACTCTTTTGGCTTCAGAACCATGGGGATGACACTCGGAACCGATATCACGTATTGCCGCGTTCGCACGCCTTGGTTGAAGCCGCAGATTGAGCGATTTTTCTCAACATTGAACACGTTGACGCTGATGAAAGGACGTATTACGAAGACCGTGGCCAACGTTATGCGGATCGATCCTTACAAAGATGCGGCCATCACCTTTTCAGATTTGGTTCAAGGCCTGCTCATGTTTTGTGTCGATATTCACGCTCATGCGCCCAATTGGAGAAAAATGGCGACACCGTTTGAGTTGTATTCGGAGAGCATTGATCGGTGTCCACCTGTCTCTTTTCCTATGAACATGAATCAGCTCAAGCTGGCGACTGGTATGAGTAAGGAGCTTACGCTGCGCCAAGGTGGCATAGAGATGCTGGGGCTGCCTTATGGTTGTGTTGACTTCAAGACGATCGTTAATAAACATGGTCACGGGTTGAAACTTTTGTGTAAATGGGATCCGGACGATATTTCTAAGCTGTATGTTCGCGATCCAGATGGCATTAATTGGTATACGGCAGACTGCCGTTGGGGCAGTTACGCTGACGGATTGAGTTTCAATCAGCACCGACTCATTCGAGAGTTCCGCAGACGAGACTTAAAGTCGCCGGAGCGCGAGCAGAGTCTTCTCGATTCTCGCCTTGCTTTGCACAACCATTGGTTGGACACCACCACGAGTCGGGGTCGCGCTGATGCGCTCAAGGCCGGCCGGTACCAAGACCTCACGTCGCACAAGGTGCTGAGCGGTACGTCAGTAGAACCAGTCGTTCCCGCGCCGGCCAAATTGATTCTTCCTGCAGAGGTTCCAACTCTTGATGCGGAAATACCAAGTTTCGAATCGTTCTCCTTTAGCTAGTTTCAAATCTAGGACTTGCTAGTTGATTGAGTGGTGATCAGAGTTCTGATTTTTAGCCTTGTTGCCCTGCTGGTGTGCGCTTCTTGTTTTTCGCAATAGTTGGCAGGGCTTGTTCGGTTTCTAAATTCAATGACAAGTAAATTATCAAAAAATACTTTTTCTGAGTCAACGTCGCTGGATAGCCCAGAGCCGGTGGATTTGGAGGTGAATACTCGCAGATTGCAGACTTACTCTATTGAGGCACTTCGAGTCGGTCGCGTCGTTGAACGTATTTATGTCAATCATCCTGCGTTTGTTCGTGGCTTGCGGGCGTTGGACCGACTCTTTCAGATGGGAACTGAAATGGAGGCGCCGCATGGCTGCCGTCTCATTGGCCCACCGGGGAGTGGGAAAACAGCTTTATTTCGTTATTTTCAAGAATCTTTGCCACAATCTGCACTGTTTACGTCCGATTTGGGTGTGGTGGGATTGCGTGTTCCAAAAACACCTCAACCGGGTCTCCTGATTCGTGAATTTTTGCGAATGTTGCGCTACCCGTTTGCTGCTGGATCATATAAACAACTATATGAACGTCGGCAACTCGTATTTGAGGCCCTGGCAGCCAATCGTACAAGACTTGTCTGGTTGGATGAAGCCCATCATCTGTTACCTCGTCACATATCAAAACAGCGCGAGCGAGAAGAAAGTGAATCTATCGAACTGCTCCGCGAGCTGATGGATGTGTGCCGAGTCAGTCTTGTGCTGGCTGGATCCAGTGAGTTGGATAATTTGCCTTCGATTGCACCTCACTTTGCAAGCCGCATTGCAAGCAGGGAAGCGCTCGATGTTTTTCCATTAGATATCAATTGGTTAGGTTTTTTGAAGGCATTTTCTTCAAAAATTACTGTCTTTGATGGACAGTTGATTGCCGATCGGAAATTTGGGACGCTGTTACATATTGCGACTGATGGGAATCTTCGCGGGTTTAAGCAGTTGATTGTTGAGTCGATTTTGATTGCATATGACAACAAGCAGTTGAGTCTCACCCCTGATAATTTTGCCCAGGCATTCCGCTTGGTTTTTGGTCATGCGTGTTCTCGGAACAATCCCTTTGATGCGGCACAGTGACTTACTTCCAATGGCTGTAACTCCAAATCAAGGAGAGTCTGGGCAGGGGTTCATGTTGCGGATGGCATCTTCTAACGGGATAAGCCTGAGCAGGCTACGTCAATTGGTTGGGATGACCGAAAACGAGACATTTTCTGCCAAACACGAAAACCAGTTGTTCGGCTTGGTTGGTCTGGCTGGTCATACATCACCCGAACTGCTGCCTCGGCGCTTGCGTGGCGGGGGAATTATCTGTTATGGGCACCGGTTCCGGGTGAAAACGTTGCTGCGCTTTCGGCGCCCTCAAGTTTGCCCAGCCTGTATCCGCGAGACGAGGTGTTGCGCGGCACATTGGGATCTGTCTGTCTCCGTCTTGTGTCTACGTCATCGGTGTTTTCTGCAGGACTTTTGTCCTAAATGTCACGCCGCAATCCGCTGGAACCGACCTTCGATCGAGTGGGGGCATTGCAAACACTACCTTGGTTGGGTTCTTGCCGAGGAGGACATTCCGCAAGAACTTATATCTTTCCAGCAGATCACGGAGGGCCTCCTCAGTGATCAGGAGCCGGATTTCTCCGGTTTGGCGTCCCTGTGCCATGGGCTGTCTCTTGATGCCTGGTGCAACCTCCTGTGGGCCGTCGGTTTGATGGCGGGGCCAAACGCAACGCCGCTTAGAACGGTGAGCTCGGCTGCACCATCATGTGTAAGCGCTCGTGCGATATTGCTGCGTGCGGCCGGACGTTTACAGCGTGCCGTTAATTCAGGGCCAAATCTTTCTGAGCTTGCGCATGTGGTTACAGAGGCGCCTCTTGTAGGGACCATTCTCAACCCTTCTAATGAGCGGGATCGCTCAATCGTTTTGACTTGGTATCGCCTGATTTTTGGCGTACGAGAAGAGGCGGCGCTTATACGTCGCCACCGCTCCCTCTCCCAAATGAATCTATTTTGAGACTGGTATGAAGCTCGTTGACGTCCCCAATCATGAATTCATGGAGAGCCCATCATCATGGCTGACCCGTGTCGCGCTCCGTCAGGTTGTGTCGACCCAAGAACTGGCTCGCTTCTTCGGACTAAAAGTCGGCACAGACTGGGAAATGAGATTTGGGCTGCACTCTTTGGATGAGCTTGCCAGTAGCCATACCATGGCATCGGGGTCGTTCAAGATGGTGGACTCCGTTTTGAGTCGACTTGCGAGACTGGATCCAAGCGGGCAGCGATATCTCTTGTCACACAGTGGCATGGCGTACCATAGATTCTGCCCTGCCTGCCTCGCCAATGATCGCATCAAGTATTTTCGCGTTGAATGGCGATTTAATTGCTGGAGGTGGTGCCCACTTCATAAATGCTTGCTTCTGGATTGCTGCCCTCATTGCAAGAAGCGGGTTGCGCTTCCTGGGAATATGTTTACTGCTGGGCCAACAGAGCAAGGAGTAGCCAGCTTGGATCGCTGCTTGTATTGCGCCAAGCAACTTGTCGTTGGCTGGAAGTCTGCGATTGGTTCAATCAAACCTGATTTGATTAGCTCATGGGAAGAGACGCTATTGAACAACGGTCGGGCAGTATTGGCAGCACTAGCTGAAGGTTCCTTGCATTTTCCTGGTGAGAGCCGATCGAGAAGTTTTTTGCGTATCAAGAAGATCGAGCGACTTGGCTTTCTTCCGCACAAAAATTTTCGGCTCACTCAGGATGAGTTACTTCATCGTAGTAGAAGTTCGCGGATGTAACAGAATTTTTAATGATTATCCGTAAGCGGCTGGCCAACACATGTTGACCTTGACTACGTGCCGAAGCAGCAGCCGTCAGACGGGTGTCGTCCAGCGATGTGGCAAGAGTTCGCCGATGTCCTTGTCGCGCTGTGTGGGCAGCCGTGTGAGTACGTCCTTGAGGTAGGTGTACGGATCGTGTCCGTTGAGCTTGGCTGACTGAATCAGGCTGGTGATCGTGGCGGCGCGCTGCCCCGCAGCCAGCGTGCCGGCAAATAACCAGTTCTTGCGACCTGTTGCAATCACAGGGTCATTCTGCCCATGTCGGGCAAGAGGTCGAAGTCTTCTACCGCTGGCATGCGCTGTACGGACGTCGGGTGCGGCGGCAATACAG
>JAUYSB010000120.1 GCA_030696525.1 Hydrogenophaga sp.
ACCTATGTGGAGTGACACCCACCTGCGCGCGGCCATCACCGCTGCCCAACTCAAGAAAGCGCGCCCCATGGCCGGATTCCTCAAAATCGAAGGCCTGAGCAAGTCGTTCGTGCCGGGCAAGCCGGTGTTCGACCAGGTCTCGTTCGACATCGCCAAAGGCGAATTCGTCTGCGTCATCGGCCACTCCGGCTGCGGCAAGACCACCATCCTCAACGTGCTCGCCGGTCTGGACGAAGCCAGCAGCGGCAACGTGTTCATGGACGGGCGCGAGGTGCGCGGCCCCAGCCTGGAGCGCGGCGTGGTCTTTCAGGGCCACGCGCTCATGCCCTGGCTGACGGTGCGGCAGAACATCGCGTTTGCGGTCAAGTCGCGCTGGCCCGAGTGGTCGGCCAGCCAGATCAACGAACACGTCGAAAAATACGTGGCGCTGGTGGGCCTGCATGGCGCCATCGACAAGAAGCCGGCGCAGCTGTCGGGCGGCATGAAGCAGCGCGTGGGCATTGCCCGCGCCTTCTCCATCCAGCCCAAGATGCTGCTGCTCGACGAACCGTTTGGCGCGCTCGATGCGCTCACGCGCGGCACCATTCAGGACGAGCTGATGGACATCGTGCGCAAGACCGGCCAGACGGTGTTCATGATCACCCACGACGTGGACGAAGCCATCCTGCTGGCCGACCGCATCCTGCTGATGAGCAACGGCACCGAAACCAGCACCGGCTATGTGCCCGGCGGCATTGCCGAGGTGGTGGAAAACACGCTGCCCGAAGACCGCAAACGCGCCGGCCTGCACCACCTGAACGGCTACTACGAACTGCGCAACCACGTGGTCGATTTTCTGGTCAGCCGCGCCCACCCGGGCGCCGCGCGCTGACGCTTTTTTGCCCCCACCCATCACAAACACCACCTATAACGGAGCACACATGAACCGCAACGACGTCACCGAAAAGATCATCACCGTCAAGGTGAGCAAGGGCATCAAATGGGACGATGTCGCCAAAAAAGTGGGCGAGAGCAAGGAATGGACAACCGCCCTGTGCCTGGGCCAGATGACCGCCACGCCCGCACAGGCCAAGGTGCTGGGCAAGATTTTCGGCCTGACCGCCGACGAGCAAAAATGGCTGCAGGTGGTGCCCTACAAGGGCTCGCTGCCCACGCCCGTGCCCACCGACCCGCTGATCTACCGCTGGTACGAAATCGTCAGCGTGTACGGCAGCACCATCAAGGAACTGATCCACGAGGAATTTGGCGACGGCATCATGAGCGCCATCGACTTCAGCATGGACATCCAGCGCCAGGCCGACCCCAAGGGCGACCGCGTGAACGTGGTGCTGTCGGGCAAGTTCCTGCCTTACAAAACCTACTGAACGGCGGCAGGCATCGCAGCGCCGATGCCGGTCACGTCGCCAGGGGTGCCGGCTGCGTGGGCGGCGGTGCCTCGGGTGCGCGCTGGCGCGCGTTGCGGTCCACAATGGTCTGCATCACAAAGGTGCCGAAGGCGGGATCCTGGTAGAACACTTCCCAGAACTTGCTGGCCGTGAGGCTGCCGATGCGAACATCGGTGATGCACCGCGCGCCGGCGGTGCGTTGCTGGGCCTGGGTGAACACGCCCATCTCGCCCAGCAACTGGCCTTGCCCCAGCTCCACCTGCACGCGCTCGATCAGCACCCGCCCTTCCAGAATCAGATAGACGTGCGCCACCGGGTCGCCTTCGCTGAAGATCTGGTGTCCGGCCGGGAGCGTCTGCACGCTCATGTAGGGCAGCAGCATGTCCAGCGAAAACCGGCCGCCTGAGACGCGCCGCACCTGCCCCAGCAGGTTGCGCAGCTGGTGGAGCCGCCACAGGTTGAGCGGCAGCAACAGGCCGTGCAGGGTCCACACCGGCAGCAGGTCGGCCATCAGGCCGTAGCCGAAAAAGACCACGTTGCTGCAGATCGCCGCCACACGCAGCGCCACCATGGTCTTGAGCGAAAAGCTCAGCAGCACCAGCCCGGCCGCAACCCATCCCAGAAGCTCGGTAAAGTGCAAATTCATGTGACATTTTCCGAAAGCGCACCGATGGTAGGCGCGTCCAGGAGCTGAAGCCGGCAGGGTAATCCCTCGTCTCCCATGGGAATGGGAGTGACGCTGCGGGGGGCTCAGGTCGCGCTGCTGCCGCGCTCGGCCGGCTGCCGGTACACCCGCCGCACCACAAAAGGCGGGCGGCGTTTGCTCTCGATGTAGGTGCGCCCCACGTACTCGCCCACGATGCCGATGCCGATCAGCTGCAAACCACCCAGAAAGGTGACGGCCACGAACAGCGAGGCATAACCCGGGATGTCGTGGCCGAAAATCAGGGTGCGCACCAGAATCCAGGTGCCCCAGGCCAGCGACAAACCAGCCACCGCCAGGCCCATGTAGCTCCAGATGCGCAGCGGCGTGATGGAAAAACCGGTGATGCCCTCCACCGCCAGGTTCCACAGCCGCCAGCCGTTGAAGCTGCTGCTGCCGGCCACGCGGCTCTCGCGCACATAGTCCACCGCCGCGGTGCGAAAGCCCACCCAGGCGAACAGGCCCTTCATGAAACGCCGGCTTTCCGGCAAGGCGTTGAGCACATCGACCACCGCCCGGTCCATGAGCCGGAAATCGCCCACGTTGTTGGGGATCTGGATGTCGGACATGGCGTTGTGCGCGCGGTAGAACGCCCCCGCCGTGACGCGTTTGATCCAGCTGTCGGCCGATCGATCAGAGCGCCGCGCCACCACCACCTCGAAGCCCTGACGCCACAGCGCCACCAGCTGGGCCAGCAGCTCGGGCGGGTCCTGCAGGTCGGCGTCCATGGGCACCACCGCTTCGCCCGTGGCCACGGCAATGCCGGCCGACAGCGCCGCTTCCTTGCCGAAGTTGCGGCTCAGGTCCACCACCACCAGCCCGCTGCGGTTGTGCTGCAAGGCCATCAGGCGCTGCAGGGTGTCGTCGCGGCTGCCGTCGTTGACACAGACGATCTCGAAGCTGGCATCGGGCACGGTGGCCAGCGCCTGGTCCAGGCGGGCCAGCAGGCTGTCCAGGGCCTGGGCTTCGTTGAAACAGGGGATGACGATGGAAATGCGGTTCAAGTGGTTGGCCGTGAAAGGTTTGCGCGATTCTATCGACGGGCACCCGCCACCGCCGCCCACAAAAAAGCCGACCACACGGGCCGGCTTGAGAGCGAAACGCGAAAGGGCTTATTTGCGTGCCTGCGCCACCGCGCCCTGCACGTCCTTCCACAGGCTTTCGCCCACGTTGGCGGCGATGCTGGTGTTGATGGCGGCCAGCTTGTCGCGCATGCGGTTGGTCTCGGCGGGCGTGAGTTCGTTGACCATCATGCCCTTGGCCTTGAGGTCGGCCAAGGCCTTGGCGGCTTCTTCGCGGGTGTCTTTGCGCTCGAAGTCGCGGCTCTTTTTGGCGGCGTCCATCAGCACCTTCTGCTCGTCCTTGGAGAGGCCATCCCAGTACTTCTTGCTCACCGTCACGATCCACGGGCTGTAGACGTGGTTGGTCACGGTCAGGTACTTCTGCACCTCGTAGAACTTGCTCGACAGGATGGTGTTGTAGGGGTTTTCCTGGCCGTCCACGGCCTTGGTCTCCAGCGCGGTGAACAGCTCGGAGAAGGACAGCGGGATGGCGTTGGCACCCAGGGTCTTGAAGCTTTCCAGGAACACCGGGTTGGGCATCACGCGCAGCTTGATGCTGTCGAGGTCTTCCAGCTTGGTCACGGCGCGCTTGTTG
>JAUYSB010000298.1 GCA_030696525.1 Hydrogenophaga sp.
TGGTCGCTCACGTGGCGCACCACGGCCAGGTTGTGGCTGATGAAGAGGTAAGTGAGTCCCTGCTCTCGCTGCAGGTCTTTCATGATGTTGAGCACCTGAGCCTGCACGCTCACGTCCAGCGCCGAGGTGGGCTCGTCACACACCAGAAATTCGGGGTGGGTGGCGAGTGCCCGGGCGATGGAGATGCGCTGGCGCTGGCCGCCCGAAAACTGGTGCGGGTACTTGACCATGTCCAGCGGGCTCAGGCCCACCGACTTGAGCAGCTCGCCCACCCGTTCTTTGATGGCGGGCTCGTCGGTCAATATCTCGTGTTCGCGCACCGGCTCGGCAATGATGTCTTCCACCGTCCAGCGCGGGTTCAAGCTGGCGTACGGGTCCTGAAAGATCATCTGGATGCGGCGGCGCAGCTTGCGGCCTTCGGGCGTTTTGAAGGCGGCGTGCGCATCTTCGCCGTCAAACTCGAAACCGCCACGCGTCGGCTCGTACAGGCCGACCAGCAGGCGCGCCACGGTGCTTTTGCCGCAGCCGGACTCGCCCACCAGGGCCAGGGTCTTGCCTTTTTCGATCTCGAAACTCACGCCGTCCACGGCCTTGAGCAACATCTTGGGCTGGCGCTCCAGCACGCGGTTGAGCCAGGGTGCCGAGACGTCGAAGGTCTTGGCCAGGTCGGTGGCGCGAACGAGCGCTTTGGTCTTCACTTCGCTCATACCGCCACCTTGTTGTCGTGCAGCCAGCAGGCGGCCTGGGTGGCGCCCGCGTGCATGAGGTTGGGGCGGGCCTGCCCGCACTTGTCGAACACACGTTCGCAGCGCGGGTTGAAGGCGCAGCCCTGGGGGATGGCGTTGAGGCGGGGCATGGCGCCGTCGATCTGGTGCAGGTTCTCGCGGTCTTGCGTCATGTCGGGAATACAGGCCATGAGGCCGGCGGTGTAGGGGTGCGCGGGGTGGTTGATGACCTCGTGCACAGGGCCGATTTCGGCCACGCGGCCGGCGTACATCACGGCCACGCGGTCGCAGGTTTCGGCAATCACGCCCATGTCGTGGGTGATCAGCATCACGGCCGCACCACGCTCTTTGCAGATGGTCTTGAGCAGGGTGATGATTTGCGCCTGGATGGACACGTCGAGCGCGGTGGTGGGCTCGTCGGCGACGATGAGCTTGGGCTCGGCCGCCAGGGCCAGGGCGATCACCACACGCTGGCGCATGCCGCCTGAAAATTGGTGCGGGTAATGGTCGATGCGCTGCTCGGCGGCCGGAATGCCGGTGTCCTTGAGCAGCTGGATGGCGCGCTGGCGCGCCTCGGCCTGCGTCACCGGCAAGTGGGTGGTGATGGTCTCGATGAGCTGGCGGCCCACCGAATACAGCGGGTTGAGCGAGGTCAGCGGGTCCTGGAAGATGGCGCCGATCTTGCGGCCGCGTATCTTGCGCATCTGCTCGTAGGGCAGGCCGTCGATGCGTTCGCCTTCGAGCAGGATCTGCCCGCTGGCCACGCGGCCCGGGGGTTCCAGCAGGCCGATGATGGACGCGCCGGTGAGCGACTTGCCGGCACCGGACTCGCCCACCACACCGAGGATTTCGCCGGGCGCGATTTCGAAGGACACGTCGTCCAGCGCACGCAGCGTACCGCGGCGGTGGGGGAATTCGACGACCAGGTTTTTGACTTGAAGAAGACTCATTTTTTTCTTGGCCTCAACGCAGACGGGGGTTGAGGGCATCACGCAGCCAGTCGCCCAGCAGGTTCACGCTGAGTGCGATCAGCACCAGCATCAGGCCCGGGAAGATGGTGATCCACCACTCGCCCGAGAACAGGTAATCGTTGCCCACGCGGATGAGCGTGCCCAGCGACGGTGAGGTGGGCGGCGCGCCCACCCCGAGGAAGCTCAGCGTGGCCTCGGTGATGATGGCGGTGGCCACCTGGATGGTGGCCAGCACCAGCACCGGGCCCATGACGTTGGGCAGCACATGTTTGCGCATGATGCGCAGCGGCGCCACACCGGTCACACGGGCGGCCTGCACGTATTCCTTGTGCCGCTCCACCAGGGTGGAGCCGCGCACCGTGCGGGCGTACTGCACCCAGCCGGTGAGCGAGATGGAGATGATCAGCACACCAAAGGCCAGCGATTCGTGCGCGTTGGGAAACAGCGCCCGCCCCACGCCCGCAATGAGCAGCGCCACCAGGATGGCGGGGAAGGACAGCATCACGTCGCACATGCGCATGAGCACCGCATCAACCCAGCCGCCAATGAAGCCGGCCAGCAGGCCCAGCGCCACACCCACAAACACCGACAGCAGCACCGAGGCGATGCCCACGGCCAGCGAGATGCGCGCGCCGTACATGAGGGCGGAGAGGATGTCGCGGCCCTGGTCGTCGGTGCCGAGCATGAAGTTCGTGCTGCCGCCTTCGCTCCACGCGGGCGGCAGGCGCGCGTTGCTCAGTTCGAGCGTGGTGAGGTCAAACGGGTTGTGCGGCGCCACCCAGGGCGCGAACACCGCACAGAACAGGCAGACGGCCGCAATGGCCGCCGCCACAATGGCGGTGGGCGAGTTGCGGAAGCTGTGGCCGACGTCGCTGTCGAGCCAGCGGAGAAACATGGATTTCACGGAGAAGGTGTCCCTGATGAAGACTTGAAACCGCGCGCCGGCCTTTGTGGGACCAGCGCGCTGGTGATAGTGCAGCGTCAGCCGCCGCTCACTTGACGCTCATGTAGCGGAAGTACATGAAGTTGTCGGCCGCCTGGTGCAGCGTCACGTTGCTGGCCACGCCCCAGGCCAGCGCTTGCTGGTGCAGTGGCAGGTGGCCCACGTCGTCCTGGTGGATCTTGAAGGCTTCGCGGATCATGGCGTCGCGCTTGGCCTTGTCGGTTTCCGACTGGATCTTGAGCGTGAGTTCATCCACCTTGGGGTTGCAGTAGGCCCCCAGGTTGAACTGGCCCGCGCCCTTGTCGTCCACGCAGCGGATCAGCGAGTTCAACACGTTGTGCGCGTCGATGGTGCCCGGGCTCCAGCCCAGCAGGTAGAAGCTGGTGTCGCGGCGCAAAATCTTGGGGAAGTAGGTGCCCTTGGTTTCGGCCTGCAGGTTCACCTTCACGCCGATGCGGGCCAGGCCCGCAGCCACCGCCTGGCAGATGCCGGCGTCGTTCACATAACGGTCGTTGGGGCAGTTCATGCCCACCTCAAAACCGTTGGGGTAACCGGCCTCGGCCAGCAGCTTCTTGGCCGCGTCGGCGTCGTAGGGCAGACGCTTGTTCATGTCGGGGTGAAAGCCGTTCACGCCCTCGCCAACCATCAGCGCGGTGGGCAGCGAGGCGCCGCGCATCACCGTGCGCTGGATGCCCGTGATGTCGATGGCCTGGTAGAAGGCCTTGCGCACGCGCACGTCCTTGAACGGGTTTTTGCCCTTGACGTTGGAGTACAGCAGCTCGTCGCGCTTCTGGTCCATGCCGAGGAAGATGGTGCGGATCTCGGGGCCTTGCAACACCTTGGCTTTGCCGCTGCCGTCGATGCGGGCGACGTCCTGCAGCGGCGCGGGTTCGATCACATCGACCTGACCCGACAGCAGCGCGGCCACGCGGGTGGCGTCGTTGCCAATGGGCGTGTACTCCACATTGATGACGTTGCCTTCGATCTTGCCCCAGTAGTTGCCGTTGCGGATGAAGCTGGTCTTGACGTTGGGCTGGCGCTCGCGCAGGCGGAACGGGCCGGTGCCGTTGGAGCGGAAGGAGGCCGCGTTTTCAATGCCCTTGCGGCGGTCCACCGGGCGCGTGGCCTGGTTTTCATCCGACCACTTCTTGCTCATGATGTAGACCAGCGAGATCACATCGGGCAGGATGGGGAAAGGCGCGTTGGTTTCCATCTCCACCGTGTGGTCGTCGACCTTGCGCACCGCCTTGATGTCGTTGGTGTAGCTGCGCATGTCGGAGCCTTCGCCGGCGGCGCGTGCGAAGCTGAACAACACGTCATCGGCGGTGAACGGTGTGCCGTCGTGGAATTTGACGCCCTTGCGCAGCTCAAATCGCCACACGGTGGGCGAGGTCTGCTTCCAGGCGGTGGCCAGCGCGGGCTCCAGGGCCAGCTTCTTGTCGCGCGTCACCAGGGGTTCGTAGACGTTGCCTGTGACACTGAGCTGCAGCGATTCGTTGAGCGAGTGCGGGTCCATGGACAAGGCGTCGCCCTGGTTGCCTATGCGCACTGTCTGCGCCTGCGCGGCACCGGCCAACACCACCAGCGCGGCCGCGGCCAGTGCTGAGGTCAGAGGTTTCTTGAACATCATGTGAGCTCTTCTCCAGGTTGAAAAAAGGCGATCCGAATCATTCGTCGCCCAGGGGCAAACCGTATTCGACGAGGCCGGCATGCAGGGCGGCGCCCAGGGGCAGCACCTCGTCGTTGAAGTCGTAGCGGCTGTTGTGCAGGAAGCAGCTGCCTTCACCACCCTGGCCCAGCCGCAAATACGCACCGGGCTTGACCTGCAGCATGAAGGAAAAATCTTCCGCCCCCATGCTGGGGTCCATCTCGCGGTCCACATGGTCACGCCCGAGCAGGGACTGCGCCACGTCGGCGGCAAACTGGGCCTCGTCGGGCGTGTTGATGGTGGCGGGGTAGATGCGCTCGTAGTGCACCACCGCCGTGGCACCAAAACCCAGGGCCACCGCGCTGCACAACTCGTTCAGGCGACGTTCCACCAGGGCCTGCACCGCCGGGCTGAAGGTGCGCACCGTGCCCACCAGCGTGGCTTCGCCGGGCAGCACGCTGAAGGCGCCCGGGTCGCCCGCCTGCATGGCACACAGGCTGATCACGGCGCCGTCGATGGGCCGCACCGTGCGCGAGACGATGCTCTGCACCGCCGTGATGATGTGGGCCGCCACCAGCACCGGGTCCACCGCCAGGTAGGCGTGGGCACCGTGCCCGCCCTTGCCGGTGATTTTGATGGTGACGCGGTCGGCCGCGGCCATCATGGCGCCGCGGTTGATGCCCACGGTGCCGGGGCGCATCTGCGGCCAGTTGTGCATGGCGTAGACCGACTGCACCGGGAAGCGCTCGAACAAGCCGTCTTCGATCATGGCCTTGGCGCCGGCGTAGCCTTCTTCGCCGGGCTGGAAGATGAGCACGGCCGTGCCGTCGAAGTTGCGTGTTTCTGCCAGGTAGCGGGCCGCGCCCACCAGCATGGCGGTGTGGCCATCGTGACCGCAGCCGTGCATCAGCCCAGGCTTGGTGGAGCGCCAGGCAAAGTCGTTGTGCTCGGTCATGGGCAAGGCGTCCATGTCGGCGCGCAAGCCCATCATGCGGCCGCTGCTGTTGCGCTTGCCGCGCACCACAGCCACCACGCCGGTCTTGCCGATACCGGCATGCAGCTCGTCCACACCACACACCTTGAGCGCCTCGATCACCCGTTTGGACGTGTAGTGTTCCTCGAAGCCGAGCTCGGGGTGGGCGTGCAGGTCGCGCCGCAAAGCGGTGAGCTCCGGCACAAAGTCGGCGATGTGCGCGAACGCCCGCCCGTGGACCTTGAATCGGCCAGGGTGCATGTCAGTGCCCCCCCGCCTTTTCGACGCGCAAGCGCGGATCGACGGCGAAGTACAGCAGGTCAACGATGAGGTTGATGACGACGAAGATGAGCGCGATCAGGCACAGGTACGCGGCCATCACCGGAATGTCGGCAAAGGTCACGGCCTGGATGAACAGCAGGCCCATGCCCGGCCACTGGAACACGGTCTCGGTGATGATGGCAAACGCGATCAGGCCCCCGAGCTGCAGACCCGTGATGGTCATCACCGGCACCAAGGTGTTCTTGAGTGCGTGGCCAAAGTGCACCGCGCGGTTGGTCAGGCCCCGGGCGCGTGCGAATTTGATGTAGTCGGTGCGCAGCACCTCCAGCATCTCGGCGCGCACCAGCCGCATGATCAGCGTGAGCTGAAAGATGGCCAGCGTGACGGCGGGCATGACGATGTGGTGCCAGCCTTTGGCGGTCAGCAGGCCACTGCTCCACCAGCCCAGTTGCACCACGTCGCCGCGGCCAAAGCTGGGAAACCAGCCCAGCTGCACCGCAAACACCAGGATCAGCAGGATGCCGATGAGGAAGGTGGGCAGCGACACGCCCAACAGCGACACCGTCATGAACAGCTGGCTCATGAAGGTGCCACGGCGCAGTGCGGCGTACACCCCCATGGGGATGCCCACGGCCAGCGCCAGCACACCGGCCACCAGGGCCAGCTCCAGCGTGGCGGGGAAGCGCTCGCCGATGAGGCGCGACACCTTGGCGCCCTGGCGCAAACTCAGGCCAAACTCGCCTTGGGCGGCGTTGGCCAGGAAGTGCCAGAACTGCACGAAGAAGGGTTGGTCAAGGCCGAGGGCAGCGCGCAGTTCGCGCACCTGTTCGGGTGTGGCGTCCTGCCCCAGCAGGAAGACCACCGGGTCGCCCACGTACTGGAACAGCATGAAGGCGATGAAGGCCACGGTGACCATCACGAGGACGGCTTGCGCAAGGCGGCGGACGATGAATGCAAACATGTTCGATAAAAAATCAAGGGTCGCGACAGGGACGCCGCGACCCTTTATTCAACAGCCAAAAATCAGTTTACCTTGACCAGACGCCAGTCGAGGCGGTTGTCCGGGCGGTGCACGACGTCGATGTTTTTCTTCATGGCCCAGGGAATGATCTGGTTGTGCAGCACGATGTGCGACACGTCGTCTGCGGCCATCTGCAGCGCTTCGGTCAGCAGGCGCGGACGGATGAAGGGATCGGTCTCGGTCTTGCTGCGGTCGATCACGGCATCAAGCTTGGGGTTGCTGTAACGGCCCACGTTGTAGTTGCCGTCGCCACCGGTGCCCACGGTGCGCACCAGTGACTGCAACGAGTACAAGGCGTCAAACGTCGGCACGCCCCAGCCCAGCATGTAGATGCTGGCTTCGTAGCGCTGGATCATGGGGAAGTAGGTCACCAGGGGCAGGGTGCGCAGCTTGGCCTTGACACCGATGCGCGACCACATGGCGGTCACCGCCTGGCAGATTTCCTCGTCGTTGATGTAGCGGTTGTTTGGGCAGGCGAAGTCAACTTCAAAGCCATCCTTGTAACCCGCATCGGCCAACAGCTTCTGGGCACCCGCCACGTCCACGGCCGGGCGCTTGTGGATGGCTTCGGTCCAGCCGGCCACCTGCGGCGCCACCAGCGCGTTGGTGGGTTGACCCAGGCCGCGCATGGTGACGCGGGTGATGGCGTCGGCGTCGATGGCCATGTTCAAAGCCTGGCGAACGCGCAGGTCTTTCAACGGGTTCTTGCCCTTGATGTTGCTGCCCACGAGCTCGTCACGGTGCTGGTCCATGCCGAAGAAGATGGTGCGGTTTTCGACGCCGTCCATCACCTTGAGCGTGTTGTTCTGACGCACGCGCGGCAGGTCCTGCGGGCTGGGATCCAACACCAGGTCCACTTCACCGGTCAACAAGGCGGCCATGCGGGTGGCGTCCGCCTTGATGGGCGAGTAGATGATTTCTGTCACGTTGCTGTCCATCGAACCCCACCAGTTGGGGTTTTTGGCCAGCACCAGGCGCTGGTCCTGCTTCCACTCTTTCAAGGTGTAGGGGCCCGTGCCCATGGCGTTGCGGTGGGCGAAGTTTTCGTCCTTCGTCTTGATGTCCTTGGGCTCGACCGAGTTGTTCTTCTCGGCCCAGGCCTTGCTCATCATGCGCAGCTCGGTCATCTGATTGATCAGCACCGGGTTGGGGCCCTTGGTGATGATGTCGATGGTGTTGGCGTTGACCTTGACCACCCGATCGATGCCCTGGGCATAGACGGCAAAGTTCGACGTCTTGGCCATGGCGCGCTGGATCGAATAGACAGCATCATCGGCAGTGAATGCCGAGCCATCATGGAACTTGACGCCGGTGCGCAGATTGATGCGCAACTGAGTCGGCGTGACCTGGTTCCACGAGGTGGCCAGCACGGGCTCAGGCTTGAACGTGCGGCTGTTGTAGTAGACCAGTGTCTCGTAGACAGCCGCGTGAATGCCGTTTTGCAACGCGTTGTTCTGCGAATGAATGTCCCAGGTGGCGATATCGCTGGAACTCGTCCATTTGAAGGGCTTGGCTTGCGCAACAGCGCCCAGAGTCAGCATCGCACACAGGGCAATCAGCTTGAATTTCATTGCTTGACACCTAAATGAAGAAAAGTAAAGCGCGTACTATGCAACATTCAGGCCGGGCTGTCACACGGACTTTCCCGCATGTGGGGTTATGTTGGTCCGGGCGTGCGCCCAGCCCTCAACGTGGCGACAGATGCAACGCGCCGTACCAGGCGTTGAGCTGCTCGCCGGTGTTGTCGGCATCGGTCATCAAAGCCACGCCTATCAATGGGCCGGGCTCTTCGCCAAAAGCCAGCCGGAAGTCTTGTGCGATGTCGCGCTGGTATTCGCGCCATTGCCCCACGTGGTTTTCGCCCGATTCGACAACAATCTTGCGTACCCGGTCAGTGCGCGGGCTCACCAAAACCGTGCCCACCGGCCGTGTGTTGCACCAGATGTAGGTGAGCGTGGCGTAGGGCATGTCTTCCCCCAACAACGCGCGGCTCAGTTCGGACTGCATGCGCGCCCGGGGCGAAAGGCGCGAACGGTCCCCATCAAACGCCAGGACGACGCGCACCGGCGCATCGTCCTGCCCGGAAACGCCGATGTCAGCCTGCCGGAACATCCCGTCCACGGCCCAGGAGAAAGCGATCTGTCCAGCGGCAACGGGCGTGTCGGCCAAGCGTTGGCGCAAGATGCTCATGGAGCGGCTGGCGCTCACTCGCAGCGCTGGCCGGCCTTGATGCCGGGTGGCCACAAAGGGCTCGTTCTGTTTGCCCGGCCACAGCAGGGGGGTCCAGGGCGCGGCCGCGGCGGGTGTCACCAGCAAGCGCGCGGCGGACTCTTCAGGCGCCCCCGGTTTGACTTCGTGTGCAACGTGAGCACAGCCACTCAGCAGAAAAACAACGGACAGCACGGCAGCCGGCAGAACACCCACTTTGTTGAGCCAGCAGACCGCCATGGTCAGGTGGCCTCGCTGTAAAACAACTGGCGCTTCAAGCCTCTTGGCGACTTGGGCCGAACCGCATCGGCAATGGCCGCAATATGCTCGGGCGTGGTGCCACAGCAGCCGCCAAGGATATTGACCAAACCCTCTTCGGCGAACGCTTTGACCAGGCGCGATGTGACGTCGGGGGTCTCGTCGAATCCGGTGTCAGACATGGGGTTGGGCAGGCCCGCATTGGGATAACAGCTGATGAATGTATCGCCGGCCACCTTGGCCAGCTCCTGCAGGTAGGGTCGCATGAGCGCGGCGCCGAGCGCGCAGTTCAAGCCCACGGCCAGCGGCTCGATGTGCCGCACGCTGGCCCAAAACGCCGACACCGTCTGACCACTGAGGATCCGGCCGGACGCGTCAGTCACCGTCCCGCTGATGATCACCGGCAAACGCTCGCCCGACGTTTCAAAAAATTCTGCGGCGGCGAACAAGGCGGCCTTGGCGTTGAGCGTGTCAAAAATGGTCTCGACCAACAGCACATCGGCGCCACCTTCGACCAAGGCCTCGATCTGCTCCAGGTAGGAAGCCCGCAAGGCCTCAAATGTGACGTTGCGAGCCCCGGGGTCGTTCACATCGGGACTGATGCTTGCGGTCTTGGGGGTCGGACCCACCGCACCTGCCGCAAAACGCGGTTTGTCGGGCGTGGAGAACTTGTCGCACGCGGCGCGCGCCAGGCGGGCCGAGGCGAGGTTCATCTCGCGCGCCAGGCCAGCCATCTTGTAGTCTTCTTGAGCGATCTGCGTGGCGCCAAAGGTGTTGGTCTCAATGAGATCCGCCCCTGCCGCCAGATACGCCTCGTGGATGTCGCTGATGACATCCGGCCGCGTGAGGCTGAGCAGTTCGTTGTTGCCCTTGACATCCAGCGCATGCGCCAGAAACCTGTCGCCCACTGCGCCATCGCCCGCATACCCCTGGCCCCGGTAGTGGGCCTCGGTCAGCTTCAGCCGCTGAATCATGGTCCCCATCGCGCCATCCAGAATGGCGATGCGTTTCGACAAGATTTCGGGCAGCTGCTGTGCGCGGGTATAGGGCTTGGAAAACATGGTCACATTCTACGAATGCCGGGCCAACAAACCAAAACGCCCCGCTCAAAGGAATGAGCGGGGCGTTTGGTCTTTATAAGAGCCTGTCGATGACCTACTTTCACACGGGAATCCGCACTATCATCGGCG
>JAUYSB010000079.1 GCA_030696525.1 Hydrogenophaga sp.
GCCGAACAGACGCGTTCCGGCGTGTTGCTGGCCGGCCTGGAGCACCTGGATGACCGCTATCTGAAAGCGGTGGGCTACACCACCAAAAGCAAGCGCGGCGGTTTCCCCAAGATGGTGCTGATCGGCGACATCGTGGGCGACGAGCCGGATGCCGTGGCCCGCGCCACCAGCGAGGTGGTGCGCATCGCCAACTCGCGCAGCGGCGAAGGTTTTGTGGCCATCAGCGCCGAAGCGCGCAAGAAGTTCTGGCTGGACCGCAAGCGCACGGCCGCCATCAGCCGCCACACCAACGCCTTCAAGATCAACGAAGACGTGGTTATCCCGCTGCCGCGCATGGCCGAGTACACCGACGGCATCGAGCGCATCAACATCGAGCTGAGCCTGCGCAACAAGCTGCGCCTGTGCGACGAGCTGGAGGCCTTCTTCAGCCGGGGCAAGCTGCCGCTGGGCAAAACCGACGACGCCAGCGACATCCCCAGCGCCGAGCTGCTGGAAGACCGCGTGGCCCAGGCCATGGCGCTGGTGCAAGAGGTGCGGACGCTGTGGGCCGGCTGGCTGCGCGATGTCGAAGGCCTGTTCGCCGAGCTGCAAGACCACACCCTGCGCGCGAGCTGGAAAACCCAGATCCGCCTGCCCTTGCAAGGCATCTTCAGCGGCGCGGCTTTTGGCGCCATCCTGGACGAATGCAATGCCATCCACAAACGTGTGCTCAAGGGCCGCGTCTGGGTGGCCCTGCACATGCACGCCGGCGACGGCAACGTGCATACCAACATCCCCGTCAACAGCGACGACTACGAGATGCTGCAGACCGCACACGAAGCGGTGGCCCGCATCATGGTGCTGGCGCGCAGCCTGGACGGCGTGATCTCGGGCGAACACGGCATTGGCATCACCAAGCTGGAGTTTTTGACCGACGCCGAACTTCAGCCCTTTGCCGATTACAAGCTGCGGGTCGACCCCGAAGGCCGCTTCAACAAGGGCAAGCTGCTGCGCAACGCTGAAAAAGACGACGTGCGCATGGCCGACCTGAGCCAAGCCTACACGCCCAGCTTCGGCCTCATGGGCCACGAGTCGCTGATCATGCAGCAGAGCGACATCGGCGCCATCGCCGATTCGGTCAAGGACTGCCTGCGCTGCGGCAAATGCAAGCCGGTGTGCGCCACCCACGTGCCGCGCGCCAATTTGCTGTACTCGCCACGCAACAAGATTCTGGCCACGTCCTTGCTGGTCGAGGCCTTTTTGTACGAGGAGCAGACGCGCCGGGGCATCAGCATCAAACACTGGGAAGAGTTCGAGGACGTGGCCGACCACTGCACGGTCTGCCACAAGTGCCTCACGCCCTGCCCGGTCAAGATCGATTTCGGCGATGTGACCATGAACATGCGCAACCTGCTGCGCAAGATGGGCAAGAAGAGTTTCCGCCCGGGCAATGCCGCGGCCATGTTTATGCTCAACGCCACCAACCCCGAAACCATCAAGCTGGCCCGCGCCGGCATGGTGGGCCTGGGCATGAAGGCGCAGCGCATCGCCCACGACGTGCTCAAGCTCGCCGCGCGCAAGCAGACCAGCGCGCCGCCGGCCACGGTGGGGCCTGCTCCGATCAAGGAGCAGATCATCCACTTCATCAACAAAAAGATGCCGGGCAACCTGCCCAAGAAAACCGCGCGCGCGTTGCTGGACATCGAGGACAAGGACTACGTGCCCATCATCCGCGACCCGCAGGCCACCACGGCCGACACGGAAGCGGTGTTCTATTTCCCCGGCTGTGGCTCCGAGCGGCTGTTCAGCCAGGTGGGCCTGGCCACGCAGGCCATGTTGTGGCACGCCGGTGTGCAGACCGTGTTGCCGCCGGGCTACCTGTGCTGTGGCTACCCGCAGCGCGGCAGCGGCCAGTTCGACAAGGCCGAGAAGATCATCACCGACAACCGCGTGCTCTTCCACCGCGTGGCCAACACGCTGAACTACCTCGACATCAAGACCGTGGTGGTGAGCTGTGGCACCTGCTACGACCAGCTGCAGGGCTACGAGTTCGACAAGATCTTCCCCGGCTGCCGCATCATCGACATCCACGAATACCTGCTGGAAAAAGGCATCGTGCTCGACAACAAGGGCGCCTACCTCTACCACGACCCCTGCCACACGCCCATGAAGCTGCAGGAGCCGCTCAAGACGGTGAAGGCGCTGCTCGGCCCCGACGTGCTGCAAAGCGCGCGCTGCTGCGGCGAGTCGGGCACGCTGGGCGTCACGCGCCCCGACATCTCGACCCAGGTGCGTTTCCGCAAGGAAGAGGAGCTGCGCAAAAACGAAGCGGACCTGCGCGCGCAGGCCGGCCTGGACGCCAAGGCCGACATGAAAATTCTCACCAGCTGCCCAAGCTGCCTGCAAGGCCTGAGCCGCTACGGCGACGACCTGCAGAACGGCCTGCTCGAGGCCGATTACATCGTGGTCGAGATGGCGCGCAAGATCCTGGGCGAGAACTGGATGCCCGACTACGTGGCGCGCGCCAACGCCGGCGGCATCGAGCGGGTGCTGGTGTGAGTGCGTGTCCGCTGTGCACCGATGACGGCGGCTTGTTGCTGCACCGGGCGCCAAACTGGCGCCTGATCCGCGCCACCGACACGCCGGCCTATCCCGCCTTCTACCGCGTGGTCTGGAACGCCCATGTGGCCGAGCTGTCGGACCTGAGCGACGCCGAGCGCCACGAATGTGTGGACGTGGTCGCGCAGGTGGAGCGCGTCATGCGCGCTCACCTGAGCCCCACCAAGATCAACCTCGCCGCTTTAGGCAACATGGTGCCGCACCTGCACTGGCACCTGATCGCGCGCTTCGAGGGCGACAGCCATTTCCCCGCGCCCATCTGGGCGCCCGCGCAGCGCGAACCGGCGCCCGACGCGCTGGCTGCGCTGAGCAGCAAGCTGCCCGCGCTGGACCAGGCGCTGGCCAACACATTTCACTGAACACGAAAGACACCTCCATGGCCGGCCTGACCCAGAACACCCCCAGCCCCGAATCCATCACCTTGCACAACAAGTCGCGGGTGCTGGAGGTGGGTTTTTCGGACGGCAATACCTTCCGCATCCCCTTCGAGCTGATGCGCGTGTATTCGCCGTCGGCCGAAGTGCAGGGCCACGGCCCCGGCCAGGAAGTGCTGCAGACCGGCAAACGCGAGGTGGCGGTGATGGCGCTGGAACCCGTGGGCAACTACGCGGTGCAACCCACCTTCAGCGACGGCCACGACAGCGGCATCTTCTCGTGGGATTACCTGTACCTGCTGGGCTCCAAGGAAGTCGAGCTGTGGGCCGATTACAACGCCCGACTGGCTGCGGCTGGCGTGGACCGCGACGCGCCCATGCCCGACAAAGCCGGCCACGCCTGCGGCTCGCACCACTGAACATGCGGGCTGCGGCCCGTTTTGGGGCGCCCGGCCGCATGTTTGCTGGGCCGCTTTGGGGCGATTGCCCCATTGCGCCACGCTGTCTTTGATGTTTGCACCGGCGTGGTGCTCTAACATCAACACTTATGTCCACCACCCATTTCGGCTTCAAGACCGTCGACGAGCGCGACAAGGCCAGGCATGTGCGCGGCGTTTTCGACGCGGTCGCATCGCGCTACGACGTGATGAACGACCTGATGTCGGCCGGCCTGCACCGGGCCTGGAAACACTACACCGTCACCGTGGCCAACCCGCAGCCGGGCGACCGCGTGCTCGACATCGCCGGCGGCACCGGCGACCTCGGCCTGGCCTTTGCGCCCAAGGTGGGCCCCACCGGTCAGGTGGTGCACACCGACATCAACGAAGCGATGCTCAGCGAGGGGCGCACCCGCCTGCTCGACGCTGGCGTGATCCTGCCGACCCTGGTGTGCGATGCCGAAAAACTGCCTTTTCCCGATGGCCATTTCGACACCGTGACCGTGGCTTTTGGCCTGCGCAACATGACGCACAAGGACGCTGCCCTCAAGGAGATGCAGCGTGTGCTGCGCCCGGGTGGCAAGCTGCTGGTGCTGGAGTTTTCCAAGGTGGCCAAGCCGCTGGAAAAGGCCTACGCCTGGTACACCTTCAACGTTGTTCCCAAAATGGGGCGTCTGGTGGCCGGCGACGAAGGCAGCTACCGCTACCTGGCCGAATCCATACGCATGCACCCCGACCAGGAAACCCTCAAGCAGCTGATGCGCGACGCGGGTTTTGGCCATGTGGATTACCACAACCTCACGGCCGGTGTGGTGGCGCTGCATGTGGGCATCAAGTGTTGAATCAGGTGTTGGGTGTGTGAAGTCTGTGAACCTCGTGGGTTGAAGGAACTGTCATGAAGCTGTTGTCTGTGTTGTTCGTGTGTGCCATGGCGATCTCGTCGCAGGATGCATCCGCCAAGCGCCTGGGCGGCGGCGCGTCCATCGGCAAACAGTCCACCAACGTGACCCAGCGCAACACACCACCGGCCGCGTCGCCGCAGGCGCCAGCCCAGAGCGCCAGTGCCGCCAAGGCCACGCCCGCCGCCGCACCTGCCGCCGCCGCCCCGCGCCCTTGGGGCGCCATGCTTGGCGGGTTGGCCGCCGGCCTGGGCCTGGCCTGGCTGGCTTCGTCCCTGGGCTTGGGTGAAGCCTTCGCGCAGTTCATGCTGTTCGGCCTGCTGGCTTTGGTGGTGATGGCCGGTGTCGGCTGGTTCCTGCGCTCACGTGCCAACGCGCGCGGCGCCCAGCCCAACGGACTGGCTTTTCAGGGCGCCGAGGCCAGCACGCCGCGTGCTTACAGCCCGCAGAATGTGGGCAACGACGCGTCGGCCCGCCCCTGGGAACGCAGCACCATGGGTTTTGATTCCGGCTCGCCCGCGCTGGGCGGCGGCTCGCTGATCGGCGCGGCGCTCAACAGCGCGCAGAACTGGAGCATTCCGGCCGGTTTTGATGTGGACAGTTTCCTGGGTGCGTCCAAGGCCAACTTCGTCAACCTGCAGGCCGCCTGGGACCGCTCCGACATCGCCAGCCTGCGCGCTATGATGACGGACGAGATGCTGGCTCAGATCAAGACCCAGCTGGCCGAGCGCGAGCAGCACACGGGCGGAGCGCCCAACCAGACCGAGGTGGTGATGCTCGAAGCCCACCTGCTGGGCATCGAGGAGCTGGACCAGGCCTACATGGCCAGCGTCGAGTTTTCGGGCCTGATCCGCGAAGACGTGTCGGCCGGCCCCAACCCCTTCCGCGAAGTCTGGAACATCACCCGGCCCAAATCGGGATCGGGCGGCTGGCTGGTGGCTGGCGTCCAGGCCCTGCAATAGCCCCTCCTGATCGCCGCTGGGACGGGCGGTGTCACACGGGCCGCCACGAACGCAGACCATAATCGGGGACCATGAAACAGGCGTCCCCGATTTCTTTTCCCCCCTTCGATTTCCTGCAGTCGCTGGCCGCGTCGGTGCAACTGCCCGACTGGCTGGTGGCCGAGCTGCAAAACCGCGTGGTGCTGTTCGCCAACCACGTGCTGATGCAGGAGCCGCAGGCGCAGGAGCGGCTCAGGCGCCAGGCGGGCAAGGTCATGCTGGTGCGCTGGGGCGTGTTCGACCTGCGCCTGGTGGCCACACCCGCCGGCCTGCTCGATCGCACCCATGTGGCGGCCGAACCCGACCTGAGCATCACCCTGGTGCAGAGCTCGCCGCTGGCGGTGGCACAGGCGGTGATGAGCGGGCAGAAGCCTGACGTGTCCATCCAGGGCGATGTGGCCCTGGCGGCCGATGTGGCCTGGCTGGCCGACAACCTGCGCTGGGACCTGGAGGAAGACCTCTCGCGTTTCCTGGGCGACGCGGCCGCCCACACCCTGGTGAGCCAGGCGCAAGCGCTGGCGGCCGCGGTGCGCGGTTTTGTCTCGCGCGTGGTGCCGGGTGGGGCGCCAGGGGCATCGGTCGCCGGTGACGTGCCCAAGGCCACGCCATGAGGCGTTTTTTTCGCGGTGCCTTCATCATCTGGGTGGTGCTGCGGCACGGGCTGGACGAGCTGGTGCTCTCCAGCTTTCAGCACCCGCTGCTGCGCCTGCTCACACGCTGGGTGTCCATCGGCCGGGACCTGAGCGTTCCGCGTGGTCAGCGCCTGCGCGAGGCGCTGGAGCGCCTGGGCCCCATCTTCGTCAAGTTCGGCCAGGTGCTGTCCACCCGTCGCGACCTGCTGCCGCCCGACATTGCCGACGAGCTGGCCGCGTTGCAAGACCGCGTGCCGCCGTTTCCCAGCGAGGTGGCGGTGGCCACCATCGAGCGTGCCTTTGGCCGCAAGGTGGGCCAGGTGTTTGCCAGTTTCGAGCAGGTGCCGGTGGCCAGCGCTTCCATCGCTCAGGTGCACTTTGCTACCCTGAACGACGGGCGCGAGGTCGCGGTCAAGGTGCTGCGTCCCAACATGCTGCCGGTGATCGACAAGGACCTCGGCCTGATGCGCATCATGGCCGGCTGGGTCGAGCGCCTCTCGGCCGACGGCAAGCGCCTCAAGCCGCGCGAGGTGGTGGCCGAGTTCGACAAGTACCTGCACGACGAGCTGGACCTGGTGCGCGAAGCTGCCAACGCCGCCCAGTTGCGCCGCAACATGCAGGACCTGGGCCTGGTGCTGATCCCCGAGATGTACTGGGATTACTGCCATCCCGAGGTGATGGTGATGGAGCGCATGAAGGGCGTGCCCATCAGCCGGGTGGAGGAGCTGCGCGCGCGCGGCGTGGACATCCCGCGCCTGGCGCGCGACGGCGTGACCATCTTTTTCACCCAGGTGTTTCGCGACGGCTTTTTCCACGCCGACATGCACCCGGGCAACATCCAGGTGAGTGTGGCGCCGGCCAGCTTCGGGCGCTACATCTCGCTGGATTTCGGCATCGTCGGCACGCTGACCGAGTTCGACAAGGAGTACCTGGCGCAGAACTTCTCGGCCTTTTTTCAGCGCGACTACAAGCGCGTGGCCGAGTTGCACATCGAAAGCGGATGGGTGCCACGCGACACCCGGGTGGACGAGCTGGAGTCGGCCATCCGCGCGGTGTGCGAACCCTATTTCGATCGCCCGCTGAAGGAAATCTCGCTCGGCATGGTGCTCATGCGCCTGTTCCAGACTTCGCGCCGCTTCAACGTCGAGATCCAGCCCCAGCTGGTGCTGCTGCAAAAAACGCTGCTCAACATCGAAGGCCTGGGCCGCGAGCTGGACCCCGAGCTGGACCTGTGGAGCACCGCCAAGCCTTTCCTCGAAAAATGGATGCTCGACCAGGTGGGCCCGCAGCGCCTGCTGCGCCAGCTCAAGGAGGAGGCGCCGCAGTACGCCAAGCTGCTGCCCACCCTGCCGCGCCTGTTGCACGACTACTTGCAGCAGCGCCCGGACGACCTCAAGCGCGATCTCAAGGCGCTGATGGACGAGCAGCGGCGCACCAACCGCCTGCTGCAGGCCATTCTGTACGGCGGCCTGGGGTTTCTGCTGGGCCTGCTGGCCATGCAACTGCTGGTGCGCGTCAAGCTCTGGTGACGCTGCCGGGGCTTGAAGCCGGGCGCCAGGCCCCAATTTATAATGACGGGTTTTGTTCGCTGACCCAGCGCGGGGCGTTTGCCCGGCTGGGCGGTTTTCCTTTTTCCACCAGGTCCACGCCATGCCCATCTACGCTTACAAGTGCGCGTCTTGCGGTCACGCCAAGGACGTGTTGCAAAAAATGTCCGATGCACCGCTGACGGCCTGCCCGGCCTGCGGCGCCGAGGCCTTCTCCAAACAGCTCACCGCCGCCGGCTTCCAGCTCAAGGGCTCGGGCTGGTACGCCACCGACTTCCGTGGCGGTGCGGGTGCCACGGCCGCGCCTGCCGCAGGTGCCGCAGCGGCTTCGACCGAGGCGGCTGCCCCTGCTGCGGCCACCGCCGACAGCAGCGGCAGCGGCGGCAGTGCGGCGGCTGGCGGCTGCGGCACGTCCTGCGCCTGCCACTGAAGCCCACGTTTGAGAAACCCACCCATGATTGCTGCCCTGCGCAAATGGCTGTTTGCCGGCCTGCTGGTGCTGGTGCCGCTCATCATCACCTTGTGGGTGCTGGACTGGGTGGTCTCGACGCTGGACCAGACCTTGCGGGTGCTGCCCGCGTCGTGGCAGCCCGACCACTGGCTGGGCGTGCACATCCCTGGCCTGGGCGTGGTGTTTGCGCTGGTGGTGCTGCTCAGCATCGGCGCGCTGGCCTCCAACATCATCGGCAACAAGCTGGTGCACTGGTGGCACGCGCTGCTGCACCGCATCCCGGTGGTGCGGTCCATCTATTCGGGTGTCAAGCAGGTCTCCGACACCCTGTTTTCTGAAAAAGGCAATGCGTTCCGCAAGGCCATCCTGGTGCAGTGGCCCCACGAAGGCATGTGGACCATCGCCTTTCTGACCGGCACGCCCGCAGGCGAGGTGGCCCGCCACCTGCCCGATGACTGCCTCAGCGTGTACGTGCCCACCACGCCCAACCCCACCGGCGGCTACTTTGTGATGGTGCCGCGCAGCCGCTGCACCGAGCTGGCCATGAGCGTGGACGAAGCCCTGACCTACGTGATCTCCATGGGCGTGATCGTCCCTGGTGGTCCGAAGAACCCCAAGCTCGCTGCGGCGGCGGCCCTGTCCGACGCCTGAGCCCGAATCCCGACGAAACCCGAGAGAAGAGAGAACAAGCCATGGCGATGCGTACCCACTATTGCGGTCTGGTGACCGAAGCCCTGATGGGCCAGACCGTGACCCTGTGCGGTTGGGTCAACCGCCGACGCGACCACGGAGGCGTGATTTTTGTCGATCTGCGCGACCGCGAAGGTTATGTGCAGGTGGTCTGCGACCCCGACCGCGCCGACATGTTCAAGACCGCCGAAGGCGTGCGCAACGAGTTCTGCGTGCAGATCACCGGCCTGGTGCGCGCCCGCCCCGAAGGCACGGCGAACGACAGCCTCAAAAGCGGCAAGATCGAAATCCTGTGCCACGAGCTCAACGTGCTCAACCCCTCGGTCACGCCGCCCTTCCTGCTGGACGACGACAACCTGTCGGAGACCACCCGCCTCACGCACCGCGTGCTCGACCTGCGCCGCCCCTACATGCAGCGCAACCTGATGCTGCGCTACAAGGTGGCCATGGAGGTGCGCAAGTTCCTCGACAGCAACGGCTTCGTGGACATCGAAACCCCCATGCTCACCAAGAGCACCCCCGAAGGCGCGCGCGACTACCTGGTGCCCAGCCGCGTGCACGACGGCCAGTTCTTCGCGCTGCCGCAAAGCCCTCAGCTGTTCAAGCAGCTGCTGATGGTGGCGGGCTTTGACCGCTACTACCAGATCACC
>JAUYSB010000101.1 GCA_030696525.1 Hydrogenophaga sp.
CGGGTGGCGCTGGCGCGTGCCCTGGTCATCGAGCCGCCGGTGCTGCTGCTGGATGAGCCCCTGTCCAACCTGGACGCCAAGCTGCGCGAGGAAATGCAGTTCGAGTTGCGCCAGATCCAGCGCAAGGTGGGCACCACCACGGTGATGGTGACCCACGATCAGAGCGAGGCCATGTCCATCAGCGACCGGGTGGTGGTGATGGAGGCGGGCCGCGCCACGCAGATCGACCACCCGCACCGCGTGTACGAACACCCCGGCACGCGCTTCATTGCCACCTTCGTCGGCAAGGCCAACCTGCAGGCCGGGCAGGCGGTGGGCGCCAGCGCCACCCACACGCGGGTGCGGCTGGCCGGGCTGGAGCTGGAGGTGGAAGGCCCACCGCTGCACAGCGGCGCGGCGGTGCTGTTGAGCGTGCGCCCCGAGAAGCTGCAACTGGTGCCCGCAGGCCAGGGCCGCCTGCAAGGCGAGGTGGCCGAACGCTTCTTCCTGGGCAGCCAGTGGCTCTACCGGGTGGACTCACCCGCAGGCGAATGGATGGTGCTGGTGCCCAACGACGGCCGAAGCGCACTGGACGAAGGCCAGCGCACCGGCCTGGACTGGCCCGACCACTGCATGCGCCTGCTGCCGGCCGATGACGCCGCCCCGGCGTCCACCCCGGCCGGAGCTGCGGCATGAGTGCCGCCACTCGCAAGGCCACGCCGTGGTGGCTGTCGGCGCCGGCGCTGGTGCTGTTCACCGGGTTGCTGCTGGTGCCGCTGCTGCTCACGGCGGTGTTGTCGTTCAACGCCTACGACCCGGCCACCGGCGTCAAGCCCGACACCTTCACGCTGGAGCACTACGTCCACGTGTTCACCGATTCGTACTACCACACCATCTTCTGGCGCACCTTCTGGATCGCCGCTGTGGTCACGCTGCTGTGTGTGCTGATCGGCACGCCCGAGGCCTACATCCTGAGCCGCATGCGCAACCCGTGGCGCTCCATCCTGCTGCTGGTGGTGCTGGCGCCACTGCTGGTGTCGGTGGTGGTGCGCGCCTTCGGCTGGAGCATGCTGCTGGGCCCCGAGGGCCTGGTGAACGCCGCCTTTGGCCTGGTGGGCATGGGCCCGGTCAAGATGCTCTACACCGAGGTGGCCGTGGTAGTGGCGCTGGTGCACGTGATGCTGCCCTTCATGGTGATTCCGGTCTGGACCTCGCTGCAGAAGCTGGACCCGGGCGTGGAAAACGCCGCCCTGTCGCTGCAAGCCACGCCGTTCACCACGCTGCGGCGCATCGTGCTGCCGCAGGTGCTGCCCGGTGTGCTGTCGGGCAGCCTCATCGTGTTCGGCCTGGCGGCCAGCTCGTTTGCCATACCGGGCCTGCTGGGCGGGCGCCGCCTCAAGATGGTGGCCACCGTGGTGTACGACGAGTACCTGCACGAACTCAACTGGCCGCTGGGCGCGGCAATCGCCCTGACGCTGCTGGTGGCCAACCTGGCGGTGATGCTGAGCTACAACCGGCTGGTTGAAGGCCGGTACAAAAAATCTCTCGGGTGAACGCGATGCACAAGAACGGCCCTCTCGCCCTCGCGTTCAACGCGCTGGTCATCGCCTTCATGCTGGCCCCCCTGGTGGTGGTGTGTGTGGTGGCGTTCACGCCGCACAACACGCTGACCCTGCCCACCACCGCGTTGTCGCTGCGCTGGTTCAAGGCGGTGTTCGAACACGCCGACTTTGTCCAGTCGTTCTGGAACAGCCTGTGGCTGGCGCTGGCGTCGGCCACGCTGGCCACGGCGCTGGCCGTGCCGGCGGGCATCGCCATCACCCGCTACGCCTTCCCGGGGCGCGGCTTTCTCAACGGCCTGTTCCTCTCGCCGCTGATCATTCCGCACCTGGTGCTGGGCGTGGCCCTGCTGCGCCTGTTTGCACTGATCGGTGGCACCGGCAGCTTTGCCTGGCTGGTGGTGGCGCATGCGCTCATCGTCACGCCCTACACGCTGCGGCTGGTGGTGGCGGCGCTGGTCGGGTTTGACCGCAGCGCCGAACACGCCGCGCTCTCGCTGGGCGCCAGCCAGGCCACCGTGTTCACCCGCATCACCCTGCCCATGATCCTGCCGGGCGTCACGGGCGGGTGGATGCTGGCCTTCATCAACAGCTTCGACGAAGTGACCATGTCGATTTTTGTGACCTCACCCAGCACCGTGACGCTGCCGGTGCGCATGTACATGTACGCCACCGAATCCATCGACCCGCTGATGGCCGCCGTCTCGGCGCTGATGGTGGGGCTCACCGCGCTGGCCATGGTGGTGCTGGACCGCCTCTACGGCCTGGACCGCGTGCTGGTGGGCCGCAAATGAGCACACCCAACATGCCCCTCACGCCCCAGCCCCTGTTGCGCCGTGTGGCCGAAACCAGCCGCCCCGCCGTGCCTTTTGTGCTCGATGGCCAGCCGACCACGGCACTGGAAGGCGACACCGTGCTGACCGCCATCCTGACCCAGCACCCCCGTTTGCGGCACAACGAATTCAGCCAGGAGCCGCGCGCCGGCTTCTGCATGATGGGTGCCTGCCAGGACTGCTGGGTGCAGACCGACAGCGGCGAACGCCTGCGCGCCTGCAGCACCTTCATCCGCGCCGGCATGGCGCTGCACACGGGCACCGCAAGCGCCGCAGACGGAGCCAGCACATGACGGGAACAGCGCTGCAACCGGTGATCGTGGGGGCCGGCCCGGCCGGCATACGCGCGGCACAGACGCTGGCCGCGCGTGGCCTGCGGCCGGTGTTGATCGACGAGGCCACACGTGGCGGCGGCCAGATCTACCGGCGCCCGCCCGCGCACTTCCGGCGTGCGCCCCAGCTGCTGTACGGCACCGAGGCCTCGCGCGCCACCGCCTTGCACCAGACGCTGGACGACCTGCAGGCACAGATAGACCACCAGCCCGACAGCCTGGTGTGGAACGCCCAGGCGGGCCGGCTGGATGTGCTGCACGGCCCCACGCAGACCGGCCGCAGCGTGCCCTACGGCCAGCTCATCCTGGCCAGCGGCGCCACCGACCGCGTGCTGCCCGTGCCGGGCTGGACGCTGCCTGGCGTGTACACGCTGGGCGGCGCGCAGGTGGCGCTCAAGTTCCAGGGTTGCACCATCGGCAGCCGGGTCGTTCTGATGGGCAGCGGCCCGCTGTTGTACCTGGTGGCCTACCAATACGCCAAAGCCGGTGCCACGGTGGCCGCCGTGCTGGACACCGCGCACTTTGCCGACCAGCTGGCGGCCCTGCCGGCCATGCTCACCCAGCCCGCCGTGCTGGCCAAGGGCCTGTACCTGGTGGCCTGGCTGCGCGCCCACGGCGTGCCGGTGCACCGGGGCGTGCGCCCGCTGCGCCTGGAGGGCGACACGCGCGTGGCCGCCGTGGTGTGGCAGGACAGCCAGGCGCGCGAACACACGCTGGCCTGCGATGCCGTGGGCTTGGGCCACGCCCTGCGTTCGGAAACCCAGCTGGCCGATCTGCTGGGCTGCCGTTTTGCCTGGGCGCCCCTGCACCGCGCCCACCTGCCCGAACGCGACGCCCAGGGGCGCAGCAGCGTGCCCGGTGTTTACATCGCCGGTGATGGCGCCGGCATCATGGGAGCCGACGCGGCCGAGTGGAGCGGTGAGCTGGCCGCGCTGACCTTGCTGCAAGACCACGGCGTGGCCACCGATGCGTCGCGTGTGCAGGTGCTGCAACAGCGGCTTGAGCACCTGCTGCGCTTTCGCGCCGGCCTGGAGCGCGCCTTCCCTTTCCCCGCCGACTGGGCCGCCCATGCGCCCGACGCGCTGGTGGTCTGCCGCTGCGAACACGTCACCGCCGGCGACCTGCGCGCCTGCGCCCGCGAGGCCGGGGCCGACGAGATGAACCGCCTCAAAGCCCTGACCCGCGTGGGCATGGGCCGCTGCCAGGGCCGCATGTGTGGCGTGGCCGCCGCCGAGGTGCTGGCACACGCCTGTGGCACACCCGTGGACCGGGTGGGTCGGCTGCGCGGGCAGGCGCCCATCAAGCCCATCCCCATCCACCTGCAATCTGCCGGCACGGGGGCACAGGCATGAGCAGCACCCGCCTCATCAAAACCGACGTGGCCATTGTGGGCGGCGGCATTGTGGGCGCCTCGGCCGCGCTGGCCTTGCGCCGCATGGGCATGGCGGTGGTGCTGCTCGAACGCGACCTGTGTGGCTCGCGCTCCAGCGGCGTGAACTTTGGCGGCGTGCGGCGCCAGGGCCGGCCCCTGAGCCAGCTGCCGCTGGCCCAGCGCGCCCACCGCATCTGGGCCAGCTTGCCGGCGCTGATCGGCACCGACGGCGAGTACCGGCGCAGCGGCCACTTCAAGATCGGCCGCAGCGAAGCCGACATGGCCGCGCTGGAACACTACGCGGACCTGAGCCGCGATTTCGACCTCGGGCTGGAGCTCGTGTCTGGCCAGCGGCTGCGCACGGAATGCCCGTGGCTGGGCGGCCGTGCGCTGGGCGGCTCGCTCTGCCCGGAAGACGGCCAGGCCAACCCGCGCCTGGTGTCGCCCGCGTTCGCGCTGGCGGCGGCGCGCGCCGGTGCGCAGATCTTCGAGCGCTCGCCGCTCACCGCAGTGGCCCACGACGGGCAGCAGTTCACCCTGCAATCCGGCCACTCGCTGGCGGTGCAGGCGCCGCTGCTGCTCAATTGCGCCGGCGCCTGGGCCGGCAGCCTGGCGGCGCAGTTTGGCGAGGCGGTGCCGCTGCGTTCGGGCCACCCGGCGATGGCGGTGACCGAGCCTCTGCCCTTCTTCATGCGCTGGAGCCTGGGTGTGGAGGGCGGCGGCATCTACTGCCGCCAGGTGGCGCGCGGCAATGTGGTGCTGGGCGGCGGCTCGGGCGTGGGCCTGGACACCGACCGCGCCCGCTCGGAGCGCAGCGCCATCGCCACGCTGGGCGAGCAGGCCATCGCCCTGCTGCCGGCACTCAAACACGCGCAGCTAATACGCACCTGGAGCGGCACGGAAGGCTACCTGCCCGATCGCCAGCCGGTGCTGTGCACCAGCCGCACCACGCCCGGCCTCATCCACGGTTTCGGTTTTGCCGGTGCCGGGTTCCAGATCGGCCCCGCCGTGGGCGAGGTGCTCGCCGAGCTGGCCCGCGACGGCCGCAGCACCACGCCCATCGCCGCGTTTTCGCTGGCCCGCTTCGACAGCCCGCCGGCGCCTGCCGCGGCCACCGCACCTCCCCCGCCTGCGCTCACGCAGACACCCTGACCCCCCGTCGTTCTGTTCAACCCCCTGAAAGGCCCTCACCATGAGCTTCGCTTTCCGCCCCGCCCGACACCTGCGCCACGGCCTGCTGGCCGCCGCAGCCTTCACGGCCCTGACCGCAGGCGCCCAGACCAAGACGATCTACATCGGCATGAACGGTGGCACCATGGAGAAGGCGTACACGCAGTACGTGTTCCCCGCCTTCGAGAAGCTGCATGGCGCCAAGGTGGTGGTGGTGCCCGGCACCTCCTCCGACATCCTGGCCAAGGCCCAGGCCAACAAGGACAAGCCGCAGATGCACGTCATGTTCCTGGACGACGGCATCATGGTGCGCGCCATGGGCATGGGCCTGTGTGAAAAGCAGCGCCCCAACCCCCACCTGAAAGACATCTACCCGGCCGCCCGCTTCAAGGACGACCTGGCCAGCGGCGTGAGCCTGGGCATGACCGGCATCGCCTACAACACCAAGATGTTTGCGGAAAAAGGCTGGGCGCCGCCGACTTCCTGGATGGACTTCGCCGACCCCAAGTACAAGGGCAAAGTGGTGTTCCAGTCCATGCCCTCGTCCTCGTTCGGCCTGCACGGCTTCCTGATGTTCAACCGCATCCAGGGCGGCACCGACAAGAACGTGGAGCCGGGCTTCAACAACTGGGCCAAAACGATTGGCCCCAACGTGCTGGAGTACATCCCCAGCTCGGCCAAGATCTCGGAGATGGTGCAGACGGGGGAGGCCGCCATGTTCCCGCTGACGCCCACCTCGGTGGCGGCGCTCAAGACCAAGGGCATCCCGGTGGAATACGCCCAGCCCAAGGAAGGCTCGGTGGTGCTGATGGTGGGCCAGTGTGTGATCGCCAACAACAGCGAGCCGGACCTGGCGCAGAAGCTGGCCGAGTTCCTGCTCAGCCCGCTGGCGCAGGCCAACGTGCTGCAGTTCGGGGCGCAGATTCCCACCAACCCCAAGGCGCCCGCCGTGGGTGAGGGCGCGGCACAGGTGGCCCAGATCAGCCAGTGGATGAAAAACGCGGTGACGCTGGACTGGGACAGCGTGAACGCCAACCGGCCGGCCTGGAACGCCCGCTGGAACAAGACCGTGGAGCGCTGAGCGCCGCGCTGCCTGCGGCTAAGCCACCAGGCAGCGCGCCACCACGTCCTCGTTCCAGGCCATGCCCAGCCCGGGCCCGCGCGCGGTGACACAACCGTTCACGGGCACACAAGGCGCCTGCAACACGGGCGAGCCGAAGTCCATGAACTCCAGCCAGTCGCAGGTGGGCGTGACGGCCAACACGTGGGCGCTGGCCTCGACGAACAAATGGCTGGACACCGGCATGGACGCGGCGCGCGCCAGGCCCATGACGCTGAGCCAGCCGGTGATGCCGCCGATCTTCATGAGGTCGGGCATCATGCGGTCGCAGGCACCGGCGCTGAGCGCCTGTTCGGCAGCGCGCGGGAACCACCAGTTCTCGCCGGTTTGAATCGGCACGCTGGTGGCCGCGCGCACGCGGGCATGGCCTTGCAGGTCTTCGGCGGCCACGGGCTCCTCCACCCATTCCAGCCCGAACGCCTCCAGCGCACGCACCCGGCGTATGGCTTCAACCGGCGCCAGGCTCTGGTTGTAATCCACCATCAGCGCCACGCCCTCGCCCACGATGGTCCGCACGGCGCGCACCGTGGCCAGGTCGTGCGCGAGGTCGCCGCCGCCGAGCTTGAACTTGATGGCGCTGAAGCCCTGCGCCACCGATGCTTCCAGCCCGGCGGCGTCGCGCGCCGGGTCGATCAGGCCCCAGCTGTCGTAGGCGCGCACGGGCAGCGGCTCGCCCCCCAGCAGGCGCACCACCGGCTGGCCGGCGGCCTGGCCGAGCGCATCCCAGTACGCCATGTCCAGCGTGGACAAGACCATGCCCAGCAGGCCTTGCAAGCCGAGCAGGCGGAACTGGCGCTCCAGCCGCTGCTGCAGCGCCAGCGGCACCACCGGCTGGCCGTGGAGCAAGGGCGTGACCTGTTCCACCAAGGCCATCAGCGGCTTGAGCATGAGGGGCGTGTAGGCGAACAGGTAGGCGCGGCCGGTGATGCCTTCGTCGGTCAGCACATCGAGCAGCAGCAGGGGCGAGGCCTCGATGGCGCCCGATGCGGTGCGTATCGGCCGGGCCAGGGGCGCGATGACGGCGCGGGCGCGGATGTCGCGCAGGGTGAGTGGGCTCATTCGCTGCTCCTGTCGTCGGAGGCGGCCACGGCCACGGGCCCCAGGTACTGGGCAATGTCCACGTCGTCGATCTGCTCGGGCAGCAGGTACTGCTCGGCGTAGCGCAGGTAGATGCCCGAGGTGAGGAAGAGGTCGAACAGCACCGGGTCGATGTGGCGGCGGCGCTTGAAGCCGTGCAGGATGCGCACCGACTCGGACAGGGTCTTGGCCTTCTTGTAGGGCCGGTCGCGCGCGGTCAGGGCCTCGAACACGTCGGCAATCGCCATGATGCGCGAGGGGATGGACAACTCGTTTTCGGTCAGGCGGCGCGGATAGCCGGTGCCGATCAGGGTTTCGTGGTGGGTGCCGGCGTACTCGGGCACGCGCTTGAGGTTGTAGGGCAGCGGCATGTTCTCCAGCATCACAATGGTCTGGATGATGTGCTCGTTGATCTTGAAACGCTCTTCTTCGGTGAGGGTGCCGCGCGCGATGGACAGGTTGTACACCTCGCCGTGGTTGTAGAGGTGTTCGGGCACCTTGACCGCAAAACCGTAGCGGCTGTCGAGCGCGGCCGAGGGCGGGCGTTCGAACAGGTGCTGCGCCTTGTCGGCCAGCAAAAATTCCTGCGCCGGCAAGGGCCGCGCCGGCTCGCGCTCAAACCGCGCCAGCTCGTCGTGGGCCAGGCCCAGGCGGTCGTCGAAGTGGCGTTGCCAGGTGGTCTGCGCGATGGCGCGCAGGCGCTCCACCTTGTCGGGCGCCATGAATTCGCTGCCCAGGTTGCACTCGGCCACGAAGGCGAAGTCCGACAACAACTGGGCGCGCCGGGCTTCGAAACGCTGGGTGGCGGCCTGCGCCTGCGCCGGGTCGGCCAGGGTGGCTTCCAGGCACTCGATGCGGGCGTCGCGCAGCAGCACCTCGAAGCGGGTGCGGATCTCGTGGATGCGGTTGAAGATGGTTTCGAGCTTGGTGGCCTTGTCCACCACGAACTCCGGCGTGGTGACCTTGCCGCAGTCGTGCAGCCAGGCCCCGATGCGGAACTCGCGCCACTCGTCTTCGGTGTCGAACGAAAACTCGGCCAGCGGCCCCTGTTTCATGTCGCTGGCCTCGCGCGCCAGCATGAAGGCCAGCTGCGGCACGCGCTCGCAGTGGCCGCCGGTGTAGGGGCTCTTGGTGTCGATGGCGCCGGCCAGGATCTGGATCATGGCGTCCAGCAAGGCCTTCTGGGCGCCGAACAGGTTCTGGTTCTCCAGCGCCACCGCGGCCTGGGCCGCCAGCGCCTCGACGAAGCTGACGATCTCGGGGTCGAAGGGGATCACCGCGCCGGTTTTGGGGTCCATCGCGTTCATGAGCTGGAACAGCCCCAGCACATGGCCTTCGCGCGCTTTCAGCGGCACGTTGAGCGTGGAGACCACACGCATGCCCGACGAGTCGCTGAAACGCTTCGTGCCGCTGACGTCGAAGCGGGTTTCGCTGTAGATGTCGTCGATGACCACGGTCTCGCCGGTGAGCACCACGTGGGTGGCCACGTAGCGGTGGTCGGGGTGGCCGTTGATGTCGTAGAGCGCGAGTTCGGTGGCGGGCAGCGGGTCGTCGCTGGTGCGCAGGGTGAAGCGCAGGGTGTTGCGCTCGGTCTTGAGGAACAGGGTGGCGGCCTGGCAATGGGCAATCTCACGCGCGCCGAACAGGGCCGAGCGCAGCAGCGCGCTGCGGTCTTGCTGGCGGCCAAGTTCGATGCCGGTGTCCACGATGCGCGAGAGCTTGGCCTGCGCCAGCTCCAAGGCCGCCGTGCGCTCCTTGACCGAGCGGTGCATGACGGCCTGCGCCTGGCCCAGCGCGTCGATCTCGTACAGGTAGGAGCGCACCTCGGCCGGCTCGGCCGAAAAATCCAGTGCCCGCAGGCGTTCGGAGTTTTGCGCCATGCGACCCAGCGAACGCGCAATGCCGCGCGTGCCCACCAGGGCAATGGGCACCAGCACCAACAGCAGCAGCGTGGTGACCAGCAGCACGTCGCGCCGTGCGCGCTCCACCGGCGCGGTGTAGTCGGACACCGGCGCCCAGGACACCACCTGGTAGCGGCCGCTGCCGGCCACCGAGAGGCGGCGCAGCACCAGCAGGTGGGGCTCGCCGGCCAGGTTGAGGAATTGCGCGCGATCGGGCGGGAGGTCGCCCAGCAGGGCAGCCACAGCCGAGGCCTTGGGGCCGCCCACCGCCGCCATGGAGGGCAGCAGCGTGGCGGTGTTGGGCAGCGCCGAGGTGCCACGCCCGTGTGCGGCCAGCAGGCGGCCGCTGTCGTCGAGCACGCCCAGGAAAGCGTTGTCGCTGGTGCGGTAGCCGGCGAGCACGGCCGGCAGGCTGTGCAGGCTGATGTCGATGCCGTAGGCGCCCTGGCCGCCGGGCAGCGGGGCGGAGATGGTCAGGCCCTCGCTCTGGGTGGACGCGAACACATAGGGCGCGGTGAGCGAGGCACCGCTGGCGCGTTGGGCACCCTGGTACCAGGGCCGGTCCAGCGGCGAGTAGCTGGCGGCGCTGCTGCGGCTGGCCAGCGGCCGGTCCTGGGCGTCCAGAAACTGCCACCGTTCGGTGCGCTGGCCAGCGGCATCCCGCTGTATCACACGCACCGCCAGCTCGGTCTCGGGGGGCGCAGCCAGGGCCTTGAGGATGGCGGCATCGCGGCGCACACCGATGGCCTGCAAAAAGTCGCCGTTGGACAGGCCAACGTACTCGCCATAGACGCCGGGGTTTTGCCGCACCGCGGTCTTGAGCACGGCCAGCGCCGAATCGACCACGGCGGTCTTGCGCGCCAGCAGGTCGGCCGCGTCTGCCGCCGCAAAGGCCGTGGCGCGCCGCGCATGCGCCTCCAGGTTGAGCTGCAGGTTCTCGGCAATGCCCTGCGTGATGAGCTCGAAACGGTCGGTGGCGCCTTGCTCGGCGGTCTCGCGGAATTTGCCGAACACCGTGCCCAGAAACACCAGCGCCAGCACCAACACCAGCGCGCTGGCCGACAGCACGATCCATTGCTGAAACCTGATGGTGGTGAAACCAAACATCCGCAGAGGCTCCCAGATAAAAACACAGCCTACCACCGGAGACGGTCAGGAATGTGAGGTTTGTTGACAGTTCAGCCCGGGTTCATTTACCATGGTGAACATTCATTCACTTATTTCGCCAGATGTCTGACCAGAAACACCTCGACGCCTTGCGCATCTACTGGCGCGAACACAAGGCGTTCCCGTCCATGGCCAAGCTCGCCGACGTGCTGGGCCTGGCCTCGGCCGGGGGGGTGTTCAAGGTGGTGGGGCGGCTGGTGGACGCGGGGTTTCTGGAGCGCGTGGAAGGTCGCATCGCGCCCACCCGCGATTTTTTTGCCCTGCCCGTGCTGGGCAAGGTGCGCGCCGGCCTGCCGCAGATGGAAGACCAGAGCGCCGGGCAGGAGATGGTGGGGGTGGAGGACTACCTGATCCGCCACCCCGAGCGCACCGTGTTCTGCCGCGTGCGAGGCGAGTCCATGCGCGACGCCGGCCTGCTCGACGGCGACATGGTGGTGGTGGAGCGCAACCGGCCAACCAAGTCCGGCGACATCGTCGTGGCGCTGGTGGACAACGAGATGACGGTGAAGTACCTGTTCCCGCTGGCCGGCCCGGGCGGCTGGGTGCTCAAGCCGGCCCACCCCGACTACCCCGACATCCTGGCGCGCGAGTCGCTGGAGGTGATTGGCGTGGTGGTGGGCATGTTCCGGCAGGTGGGGCGCTGAGGCGCCGGCCCGCACTGTGGTGTTTTTCTTTTTTTTGACCGAGGTTTCCATGACGATCAAAGCCATTTTTCGCAAGATCACCGGGCGCGGCGGCGCCCTCAACCGCGCCACCACCACGCGCGAAATCTGCCAGCTCAATGTGCTGGCGGCGGGCGCGCGGGTGTCGGTGTACGAGCTGGACTGAGCGCCTTCAGACCCCGCCGTTCGGGTGGGTGGGGTCTACCCACAGCACCTGCTCGGGTTTCTCCACCGGGTCGATGTCGAGGTTGACCGCCACCGCCTGCCCGTCGCTGCGGCACAGCACACATTCGAGCACCTCGGTCGCGCTGGCATTGATCTCCTGGTGCGGCACAAACGGCGGCACGTAGATGAAATCGCCCGGCCCGGCCTCCGCAGTGAACTCCAGCTTCTCGCCCCAGCGCATGCGCGCGCGGCCCCGCACCACGTAGATCACACTCTCCAGCGGGCCGTGGTGGTGGGCGCCGGTTTTGGCGTTGGCGTGGATGGTGACCGTGCCCGCCCAGAGCTTTTGGGCGCCCACGCGAGCAAAGTTGATCGCGGCCTTGCGGTCCATGCCCGGTGTGGAAGGCACGTTGCCGTCGAGCTGGTGGCCGGGGACCACACGCACCCCATCGTGTTTCCAGGCTGGGTCGTGCGCGTGGTCGTGGTCGTGCGAAGCATCCTGTGGGTGGTGGTGATCGTGTGTCATGGCAGCGCGAGGCGAGTGAGGTAGCCCCAGTGTGCCACCCCCGTGTCACACCCACGCCCGCCATGCCGGAAAATGCCCCATCCGCCCGCTCAAACCTGGAGATCGCGCCTTGCCTTTGCCACCCCCTCAGCCCCGCACCCTGAAACACACCCGCCGCGTGGAATACCGAGGTTTCCAGCGCGACGACGGCCTCTGGGACATCGAAGGCGAGCTGCACGACAGCAAGCCCCATGCGTTCGAGATCGAAGGTGAGGGCCGTTGGGAGCCCGGCCAGCCGGTGCACCACATGCTTCTGCGCGTGAGCATCGACGAGGCCATGGTGATACGCGACGTGGCCGTTGCCATGGACGCCTACCCCCACGGCCCCTGCCCGCAGGCCATGGCACCGCTGCAACGCATGGTGGGCGAAACCCTGGGCCGCGGCTGGCGCCAGACCATACAGCGCCACCTCGGCGGCATACAGGGCTGCACCCACCTGCGCGAACTGCTGTTCAACCTGGCCACCGCCGCCTTCCAGACCCGCACCGCGTCCTTCGCGCCGGCCGCCGACGGCCAGCCCCCCGCCCACCTCGGGCAATGCCTGGCCTGGGACTTCAACGGGCCGGTGGTGGAGAAGGTGTACCCGGTGTTTTTTGGCTGGAAGGCGCCGGAGCGTGCGCCCAAGCCGGCCTGAAGCGCGCTGAGGGTGGTCGTCAGCGGGCGTCGGTTGTCGCCCGGCTCAGGGCTTGCTGCCAGACACCTGGCACAGCGCCGCGGCCAAGGCCTCCGTGCCTCTCAAAGCGGCATCGATCGCGCCCGCCACATAGCCCGGGAACAAAGGCGACCACTCGCTTGCGATGCCGGTGATGCGCCCATGCCACCGCGCGTCCCTGGGTGCGGCGGAGGGTGCGCTTGGGTGGCCGGTCGCAGACACGGCATCAGCAGGTGTCGCGGTGAATTCGTCGTCTGACCAGTCCTTGAGCCAATCAGCGGTCGGGTTCAGGGCCTCGGCCCCGAACAGGCGGCCCATCTGCGCGCGACACAGTCGGATGAGCGTCTCTGCGGGCACCGTTTGCCGCGTTGCCGCCGGCACGCCGACGAAGCCGAAGAGAGCACCCATGCCTTCGGGGGGAGAGGCATCGTGCAGCTCAACCATGGGGCCAGCGTAGCTGCGAGCGCTGCCTGAGAGGCCTTGCGCCCGCCAGAATGGTCGGGGGTACACCGCGACATACTTGGCATGGGGCGCCATCCACGTCGGGCAGTCGGCCCACTCGCGGGCCAGTGCGCTGGGCAAAGGGGGATCAAAGCCGATGCGGTCAACGACCAAACGTGGCGGCAATGCCAGCAGCACATGCCTGGCGAGCACGCGGTATGCCTCGCCATCTTCGGTGACTGCGTCGACCCAGGTGCCATCGCCGTCGAACGACCCGATGTGGCGCACGCGGTGCCCCAGGCGGATCTTTTCGCTTGGCACGCGCGCCGCCAAGGCATCGACCAGGGCCGCCATGCCGCCCTCCACGCGCAGCGACTGCGACGGCTCGGCCGACAGGCCATCGAAGCGGCGCACAGGCGCCGTCGCGGACTGTTCAAACACCATCGATCCCGCTTCATGCTGGTGGAAAGTCCGCACGCCCAGGGCGCTCACCACAGCGTCAAGTTGCGGCTGCATGTCTGGCCAGTACCAGGTGGCGCCGAGGTCGAAGCGGGCGTCCCCCACAGACTCGGACAGCAGGCGCCCGCCCAGCCGGGAGCGGGCCTCCAGCAGCACATGGTCGTGCACGCCCTGCTGCTCCAGGAGATAAGCCGCGTACAGGCCGCTCAGGCCCGCGCCGACGATGACAACCGAAACTCTGTTCATGGCCAGAACGGTAGCGCATTCGAGCAGCCACCTCCGCCGTCCCTGAATCGCCCTTCTGCGCCGTGGCACTTTCGCCCCTGCAGCCAATGCGGCGAGCCAGCGCTTGCCGCTGTGCGACCAGCGAATTAGCATCCACCGTCAATCCAGGAGACAAGCATGAACGCCCCGATCGCAGCACAGACCTTGGCCACCTCGGCGCAGACCGACCGCTTTTCGACCCACACCGTCAAAAACCAGGCCGACTTTCCGTTTGGCTTCAATGCGTTCGATGACGATGTGGTGCTCAAGGCCGCGGTCGGGCGTGACGCGCCGTGGGCGGCGGCGAAATGCGCGGCGCTGGGTCGGCTGGCGGGCGATGAGTCCGTTCAGGAGCTGGCCCGTCAGGCCAACCGCAACGTCCCCGAACTCAAGACCCACGACCGCTACGGCAACCGCATCGACTGGGTCGACTTCCACCCGTCCTGGCACCAGCTGATGTCGCTGGCCTGGCAACACGAAGTCCCCACGCTTTCGTGGACCGCACAGCAGCAGAACCCCCACCTGGCGCGCGCGGTGCTCTCCTACCTGTGGAACCAGGTGGAGCAAGGCACGGGCTGCCCCACGGGCATGGCCTACGCTGCGTACGCAGGCTTGGTGCGTGAGCCTGCCCTGAACATCTGGGCGAAAAAAACCCTGGGCACGGTGTACGAAAACAGCCGCCGCGAAGTGGCCGACAAACCGTCCGTGGTCATCGGCTACGCCATGACCGAAAAACAAGGCGGTTCGGACCTGCGCGAGACGCAGACCACAGCCGTCTACTCCCATTCAGCCGAGTACCACGGTGCCATGGCGCACTGGTACGAACTGACCGGCCACAAGTGGTTCTGCTCGGTCCCACAGTCGGATGGCTTCTTCACGCTGGCCAAGGTGAGTGGCGGTGTGACCTGCTTCTTTTTCCCGCGCACCTTGCCTGACGGCAGCTTCAACCGCTTCTTCATCCAGCGCCTCAAAGACAAGGCGGGCAACCGCTCTAACGCCGGCAGCGAAGTGGAATACAGCGGGACGATGGCGATCCGGGTGGGGGAAGAGGGACGCGGCCTGCGCGAGATCCTGTCCCACTCCCACCTCACGCGCCTGGACTTCGCGGTCGGCTCGGCGGGCTTGATGCGCCAGGTGCTCACCCTGGCACTGAACCACACCACCACGCGTGGCGCGTTCGGCTCCAGCCTGGCCAGGCGCCCCATGATGGCCAACGTCCTGGCCGACATGGCCGTTGAAGTGGAAGCCTCCACGCTCATGGCCTTGCGCGTGGCCAGGGCCACCGATTGCCTCGACTCCAGCCCGCAGGAAAAAGCGCTGGCGCGTGTGGCAACGCCGGTGGCGAAATACTTCAACTGCTCACGTGTGGTGGCGGTGGCCAACGAGGCGCTGCAATGTCACGGCGGCAACGGCTTTGTGGAAGACCACCCGATGGCCCGGCTGTACCGCGAGGCGCCGCTCAACAGCGTGTGGGAGGGCGCGGCCAACATGATGTGCATGGACGTGCGCCGCGCCATGCTTCAAGACCCGAACTGCCGCGATGCCTTGTTGGCGGAACTGGCCGACGTGCGGGGACAGGACACGCGCTTCGACGGCTTTGTCAACGCCATGGGGCCGCTGCTGGACGAGATGCAGCAAGAGGAGTTCCTGGCCCGTCCGGCCACCGAGGTGATTGCCCGTGCGCTGCAAGGCGCAGAGCTCTTGCGACACGCAACGCCCGAGGTCATCGACGTGTTCATGAAAACACGCTTGGGCGGCGGCACGAACAACTGGGGCGTGATGTTCGGCACCCTGGGGCCGGGCGTGACACAGGCGCAAGCAGACCGCATCGTGGAACGGGCCTGCGTCAAACGTTGACGCAGCAAGCGGCACCGCCCATCGCCTTTGTTTCAATGACGCCCACTGCGCTGGCCCCGTCGAGGCCGCTTCTGTACACCTACCGCCGCTGCCCCTACGCCATGCGGGCGCGCATGGCGCTGCTGGTGGCGGGCCTTGCGTTCGATGCCCAGGAAATCGTCTTGCGCGAGAAGCCGCCAGCGCTGCTGCAGGCCTCCCCCAAGGGAACGGTCCCGGTGCTCGTGCTGCCGGACGGCCTTGTGATCGAGCAGAGCTGGGACATCGTCCGATGGGCGCTGACGCAGCCTGACCGGGCCGAGTCGGTACAGGCATGGTGGCACCGCGCGCAGCGTGAAGCCAACGACGCGCTGCTGCACATCAACGACGGCGAGTTCAAGCACCACCTGGACCGCTACAAGTACCCCGAGCGCTTTGCTGCGGCGGGCCACACCGCGGTGGATGGCCTGCAGGCGCATCACCGAGCCCAGGCGGTGCAGGTGTTGCTCGAGCCACTGGAAGCGCGCTTGGTGGAGGCAGACTTCTTGGGCGGCCAATCGCCATGCGCCACCGACATCGGCATTTTTCCGTTCGTCAGGCAGTTCGCAGCGGTCGATCCGTCCTGGTTTGATTCCCTGCCCCTGCCGCGGGTGAAGCAGTGGCTGGCAGGCTGGCTGCAATCACCGCTGTTTGCCGCATGCATGCTCAAGCCAAGCGCCCAGGCCCACTAGGCGCATCTAGAGCGCAAGCGTTTGCCCCAGGACGCTGACAGTGCGGATGGCCAGCTGGAACGGGCCAATCTGACCATCGGCCACCATCCAGCCCACCTGACACACCTTCTCCGGGCGCAGAGGCGGCGCATCGGGCACAGGCCGCCCGCGGAAACAGGGGCTGAAGTGGTTCAAGGGCAGCACGATGTCAACCCAGCGGCCAGCGGGAGGCTGAAAAACCGCCTGGTGATTGACACCATCCAGGCCCCCTTCCATGCGCAGATTCAGTTTGTAGCGCTTGCCATCGCCTCGCACGTGCAGGCCATAGCCCACCGTGTCCCGCTCACCCAACCTCAGCGCAGGGTGACGAACCGAGGCAAACCCACCGCCGTTGTCCCTCGACACCTCGCCCTCGAAAACAGCATGGCCATCGAGGTGGAATGTCAGCCGACTGCTCGACACCCCACCCATGACCCGGTCGTCAATCGCGGTCCAGCCGTCCAGCGTCGCGGGCGTGTTGAAGTGAAGGCCTTGCATGGGCAAATTCTGGCATGCGGTCACGAGGCCCACTTCAGTCGACTCACGCGTCAAGGACGCAGAACGCCCAGATCAGGCGTCTACCTACAACGCTGTAGGTAGACGCAAATAGCGAGAATTTCGGTACTTATGAATCAACGGCTTGCGCAGGATGGGGCTGCATAACCTGAGAACTTTGGACGCATAAGCTGAGAAATTTCTACCAGGGCTGTTTTTCAGGGTGTCTGTGAGCCGACCGAGAGCCGTCGTCTCCCATCAAAAAACAGCAGGGGCATCGATGAAAAAAAGCGCAGTGTGCGTCTGAAGGAGCACTATACGCTTGGTTCATCCGCTCTTCGCTGTTCAGCAAGCATCAGACACGAGGGAAGCGATAGAGCTCCAGCGGGTTCGTATTCAGTATCCTGAACTGCAACTCGCTACTGGATGTCCAGTCCAAAAATCGCTGAAAAATGACGTCCGTGCTCGGAGCGTTCCCTTTGGGGCGGGTGTGTGGCCAGTCGGAACCCCATACCAGTCGGTCGGGGCAGTGCGAGACCAAATGGGCATGGAGCTCGTGTGCATCTTCATAGCCAGGGGCTTGGCTAGACACGTTTGCAACACCGGACAGTTTCACCCACAACCATCCCTGGTCTAAAAGCTTCTTCATAGCAGACACGCCCGGATGCTGAACACCCAGGACAGCGGGCGCACGCCCCATGTGGTCCAGTACGACAGGCAGTTGTGCCTCTCTCAAGTCTGATTCGATATCCGGCAAGAGCCGGCTATCTGTGAGCAAGTTGACATGCATGCCCCTTGCGCGCATACGAGGCGCCAAGCCGCGCAGCGCACTCAACGGAACGAAACCTTGCAATCGACGGGCATCTTCAACAGACAGATGAGCAAACCGCAAACCACGAACACCGGCAAGTGCCAAGGCATCGAGCTGACTTTCCGTCGCATCGTCTTGGACTGCGCCAACACCAGCGAGCGCTCCGCCAGCCTGTGCCAAGGTGTTGAGCAGAACGGTGTTGTCGGTTCCGTAGAAGCTGGGCTGTACCACCACGCCGTGGGTGAAACCCAGTGGGGCCATCTTCGCGCGCCACGCGTCGAGGGGAGCCTCCCTGGGCGTGTATGAACGCTCAGGGAGCATGGGAAAGCTCCCCGAAGGTTCAATCACATGAAAGTGGCAATCCACCCACCCCATCATCAGTCCAGCGTAATCTTGGCCTCGCGCACGATGCGCGCAGTCCTTGCAATCTCGGAACGAATGAATTCTGCGTACTCGCCTGCCGAACTCTCCCGGGGTTCTGCACCGAGCTTGTTGAATTGCTCCCGCACAGCCGGTCGCTGGAGAACCTTGTTCAGTGCAGCATTCAAACGCGTCACCAAGGCAGGCTCAGCGCCACCGGGCAGTACCAGCCCCAGTGTGGTGCTGGCGTCGAAGTTGGGAACGCCGGACTCCGCCAAAGTTGGAACTTGCGGCAGGAGCGGAGAACGCTTGGCGGTGGTGACCGCCAATGCGTTCAACTTGCCTCCTTGCACCAGCGCCAGAATAGACGACAACTGGTCGAAATGAAGGTCGACGTGCCCGCCTGCCACGTCGGTGTTGGCCGGTGCACTGCCTTTGTATGGGACATGCACAAACTTCGCGCCGGTCGCGTCCTGAAACAGCTCGCCAACAATGTGGTTTCCGCTACCGCTCCCCGCCGAAGCCATGGTCATCGCACCGGGCCGAGACTTGGCACGTGTCACCAATTCCTGCACCGTTTTCACCTGAGACGATGGACCAACAACAAGAACCATAGGCACGCTGGCAATCAGTCCAACTGGGCTGAAATCCTTGATGGAATCGTAGGGGAGCTTTGGGTATAGGGACGGCGCAGCCAGGTGGTTGATGGGCGACGCAACGCCCAGGGTGTAGCCATCGGGAGCAGCCTTCGCCACGGAATCCAGACCGACCGTGCCACCGGCGCCGGCCTTGTTCTCCACGACGATGGGTTGCCCCAGCTCCTTCGACAGTTCTGGTGCGAGGATGCGGGCGCTCAAGTCGACGTTACCGCCTGGAGGAAATGGCACGACCAGCTTCAGCGGTCGGTTCGGGTACGGCTGTGCATGTGCGGCAAAACCCGCAACCATGGTTGCGGTGACCAGCAGGATTTGTGCAATGGTGCGCATCGTGTCTCCGTTCGTGAGGTTCATTCGGCTTTCAAGCCGAGTTCCTGCGCGAGCTTGGTATTGCTCACGAGTTCTTGGGCAATCTGCTTTGCAAAAGCATCCCCGCAAGTGCTCTGCGGCTCCAAGCCTGCTGCTTCCAAGCGTTCGCGGACCTCTGGTGTTTTGCCAAATGCCGCCGCTTCTCGTTCCAGACTGCGCAGGATTTCAGTCGGTGTGCCAGCGGGAGCCATCAGCCCGTACCAAGTGTCCACGACAAAACCCTTGAGACCCGCCTCTTCGAAGGTCGGTACTTGGGGCAGCAAGGCGGAGCGCTGGCGTGACGCCACCGCGATGGGAATCAGCTTCCCCGACTTGATATGCGGCAACACCGAGCCCACAGTCGCAAAGGACATGTCCACTTGGCCGCCTATCAAATCCGTCACAGCCGGCGCAGCGCCTTTGTAGGGAACATGGACCAGCTTGGTGCCCGTGAGCTTTTGAAAGGTTTCGGTGGCCAAGTGCGGCGAACTGCCTTGCCCTGGTGTCGCAAAGGTGGCCCCTTTGGGGTTCTCGCGAATGCGCGCCAGGAACTCGGGCCATGTCTTGACCGGCAGACTCGGTCCCACCACCAACACGGTGGCGCTGCTGGCCAGGGTACAAACTGGATTGAACGACTTGGCCGCATCGAATTTGATGCGGCCTGCGTACAACGCGGGAATCATGGTGTGGTTGGTGGCCGCTGCAAGCAGCGTGAGTCCATCGGCCTTGGCGGCAGCCACGGCTTCCGTGGCGAGCACCGCATTTGCACCCGGTTTGTTCTCAACCACAAAGGGCTGTTTGAAGGCCTTGCCGGCGAAGTCGGCAAAGCTGCGCGCGACGATATCGGAAGGCCCGCCGGCTGCAAAACCCACCACGACCTTGACGGGACGGTCTGGATAGGAAGGGGTCTGTGCGACTGCCGTCGCAGCAAGCGCGCCCAGAAGGCCCAAGGTAGCTAACGTTTTCATGTGTGTCTCCTCAATGTATGGAGTTTGCTCGTGCCAGCGGGAGGCCGGCTGTGTCAAGCGTTGAACGAAGAATCGAACCGCTCACCGATTCGGTGCAATAGAGGGTCTTGCGGTCAGCCCCGCCAAATGCGACGTTGGTGAGCGACATGCCCACGGGGCTTCGCAGCACCAGTACGGGTTCGGCTCGATGGTTGAGCACCCACGCGTAGCCCAAACCCGGGTTGGCAACGACCACCTTGCCCTCGCCATCCACCGCCAATCCGTCAGGGCCACTAGGGCCGTAAGACCTAAAAAATGCGCTGACCTTGGAGACACTTCCGTCGTCCAGCAAGGGCACGCGCCACACCTCGTTGCCGCGGGTCACACCGAGGTAAAGGACCCGCTCGTCGGGAGACAGTGCAACACCGTTGGGACTGGGCACGTTGGACAGCAGCAGGTCCAGTTGCCCGTTCGGGCGCAAGCGGTAGAGCCTGCCCGTCGGGTCATGCAACCCGGTCTGCCCCTGGTCGCTGAAGTAGAGATTGCCCACGGAGTCAAAGACCAGGTCGTTGATGCCCATGAAGCGCTGGGTATTGCGGCGCTCCAGGTAGGGGCGCACCACACCGCTGGCGATATCGCAGGCCATCAAGCCATTCTTGTAGTCGGCAATCAACAGCTCCCGGTCGTTCAGGAACTTCATGCCGTTGGGCTCACCGTCGTATTCGGTGACCAATGTCCACTCGCCCTTGGCATCAATGCGGAAGATGCGGCCGAAGGGGATATCGGTCACATACAGCCGCCCTGCCGAATCAAACACAGGCCCTTCCAGGAAGCTGTCTGTGGTTTGACCGGGGCGGTTTGCATCACCCCAGACAGAGCGCACACCTGCACGTCGAAAGTGCTCGGGCAAGCGCGTGAAGACCTCCGCCTCACGCACCTCGGGAGGATTGAGCAGCCACATGCGCTGCCTTATTGACGGTCGAAACTGGTGTTGGCGGCCACCTTGCCCCAATAGGCGGTGCGCTCGGCAAGGTTTCGGGCGAAGGTGGTGGCATCCCAGGCGCCGGCCTCGGCGCCAATGCTCTCGGCATAGGCTTTCATATCGGCGCTGGCCATGGCCGTGGCAATTTCTTTCTGGAGACGCGCACCCACTTCGGCGGGGGTGCCTTTCGGCGCCCAAAGCCCGGTGAAGTTCACCACGCCGTAGCCTTTGACACCAGCCTCGGCAAACGTCGGCACGTTGGACAGCGCGCTCGGCCGCTTGTCACCACTGACAGCCAGCAAGCGCGCCTTGCCGCCTTTGACCTGACCGATGACGCCGGGGGTGGAGGCAATCTGGTAATCAATCGTGCCACCCAGCAAGGCCAAGGTGGCTTCACCGGCCCCCTTGTAGGGAATGTGCATGAAGTTGACACCAGTAGCAACGCCAAGTGCTTCGCTGGCAAAGTGGGGCATCGTCCCTGCGCCGCCCGTGCCGTACGTGATTTTGTTGGGTTCTGCTTTGGCTGCCCGCAGCAGGTCATCCAGCGTCTTGAATGGCGACTCGTTGCGTACCACCACGGCCATGGGGGCAAACATATAGGCGCCGAGGGGCTGCAAGTCCTTTTCGTGGTCGAAAGGGAGCTTCTTGAAGATGTGGGGCAGCAGCGCGTACGTGGTGTCATTGGCCACCAGCGTGTAGCCGTCGGGTGCGGACTGCACCGTCTGGTTGATGCCAATTGTTCCCGTGGCGCCGGCCTTGTTTTCCACAAAGAAGGTCTGTCCGGTCTGCTCCTGCAGCTTGGTCGCCATGCGCCGCGTGACCACATCGACAGCGCCGCCAGGCGGGTAAGGAACAATGATTTTGACGGATTTGGTGGGCCAACTTTGAGCAAAACCCGAGGTGGCAGCCAGCACGGCGAGCGTGGCGAGAATCGAACGTTTCATGTATGTCTCCTGTTCATTGAGTTCGGTCCAAAGGAAGGTTCAGCGCCTGGACAAAAGCGGCCTGGTTCAAACGGTGGCGATGGGTGTCGCCGGTGAGCCCACGGCGCCAGGCAAGCGCAGTGGAGGAGCGGTAAGCAAAAAGCGGTTGCGGTCGTTCGCACGCAACCAGGCGGCAAGCTCCGTCAGGTACCAGAGCTCTCCGAGGTGGATGCCGTTCTTGACGAGGCAGTGCTCGTGCAGCGGCAGCCGTGGCCTTCGCATGGGGAACGGCGTCGTCAGCTTGGGAACGACCAGTTCCACCGCCGGGTTGTCCGCCAGCAGGCAGGCCAGGCGGGTGTCCACAATCCAGTTCAGCAGCTTCTGGTCCCACCCATCCAGGCCGCTGCCGGTTTCGTGCAGACGGGTGAGGTCCGGTGCGCGGTTCATGGCCAGCAAGGTGTCGGCAAATCCGGTGTGCAGACACACCATGTCGCCGGCCTCAATCTCAACCTTGTCGGTTTCGAGAATTCGCATCAGCTGGTCATAGCCAACCGCCGTGCGCACGCGTCCGACGTGGTGAGCAAGGTCCACCATCACACCCCGGCCTTGAACGCCATGTTCCGCCAGATGTTCTATCCCCAAGGCGTCCGCTTGAGGGTCGGGGAAACGGGCAAAGGCATTTGTTGCTTGCTCGTTCTCGATGCCAGGTCGAATATCTCTGCCAGCGCGGTATCCGTTGTAGAACACCGCCTCAGCGATGCCGTCACCATCTGCATCGAAGTGGGCACCGACGTGGGCCAGGCTGTCCCACTGCGTCGAGTATTGCAAGCTCATCAGCACCACGTCGTCGTTGACCACGTCGGTGAGGTCTGCGTCTTCACTGGCATAGGACCAGCAGAAGCCTTGTTGCCCAGCGCTCTTGCCGTCGCGCAGCACCGCAAACCGCTGGGGCGGCTGGCGCCGTGGATTGAGCGTCGTGCCACCAGGGACGTCCAGCGGCAGCGACAGGCAAAAGGTGCGCCCCGTGCGGACTTCGGCGATGCCTTCCAGCACCTTGGCGGGCGTCACGAGGTTCATGCGCCCTCGCTGGTCGTCGTCGCCAAACTCGCCCCAGTGGGCGCCCGGCGGTGACTGCTTCCAACGCCGCGTCATGGTGGCTTACGCGTTGAGCACCGCTAGCACGTTCTTTGCCGCGGCGATACCCATCTTGACGTAGGCGTCAGCCGTCACACCGCCGATGTGAGGGCTGAGCACGATGCGCTCTTCATCATGAAAGGGGTGCGGGGCGGTCATGGGCTCGACGGCGAAGCTGTCCAGTCCGGCGCTGGCCACTTGCCCGGACTTCACCGCCGCAAGCAAAGCCGCCTCATCAATCAGCCCGCCGCGTGCGGTGTTGACGATGAGCACACCGCGCTTGCAGGCCGCCAAAGTGTTGGCGTTGATGAGCTGGGTGTTGTCGGACGTCAGTGGGCAGTGCAGTGAAATGGCGTCCGACTCCCGCCAGATGGTCTCCAGTTCAACCGCGTGAATAAAGTCCGGCAGCTGTTTGGCGTAAGGGTCGAAACCCAGCACACGCATGCCCATGGCATCGGCGACCTTGGCAAAACGCAAGCCAATCGCACCCAAACCCACCACGCCCACCGTGCGGCCTTCGAGCTCAACGCTCTTGTGGGTGGACTTGTCCCAATGCCCGGCACGCATGCGTCGGTCCAGGGTGACCACCGACTTGGCACAGGCCAGTAACAGCGCCAGCGCCTGCTCGGCCACCGCCGCCGCATTGGCACCTACGGCCGCCACCACCTGGATGCCGCGTGCGGCCGCCGCCTGCTTGTCGATGGTGTCGGTGCCGCTGCCGTGTTTGGAGATAACGCGCAGGCTGGGCGCGGCGTCCATGGCGGCCGCGCCCACCTTGCTGTACCTCACGATGATGGCCACCGGATCGCACTGCCGGCACAAGGCAATGATGTCGTCCTCGGTAGGTGTCTTGCCCGCGTAAACGACGTCGAGCTCGGTCAGCAAGGCCAGGGCCTGCGGCGCCAGGTCTGCGCCCGTCACCAGCAACACGGGTCGTTTGCTCACAGCGTTTCCCCTTCTTTGATGACACCTGCAGCGCGCAGCGCGCCATTGAGCCACGCGGGTGCCAGCGCCTTGCGGTTCTTGATGTCTTCGATGCGCTTGGTCTCCGCCGCCACCTTGTCGGCCGCCAGCGGCAGCATGGCTGCGGCCTTGGCACGTTCAATCACAGTCACACCATCGGCGTCTCCCACCACCAGGTCGCCGGGGTTGACCGTGACGCCCCCAATGGAGATGGGGTGGTTCAGCCGGCCAGGAACGAATTTGGTGGGCCCGTTCGGATTCAGTCCAGCGGCGTACATCGGGAAGCCCAGCTCACGGATGGCCTCGCTGTCGCGCACCGCGCCATCGATGACCACCGCCGCCACGCCCAGCGCCACACATTGCTGAGACATGATTTCGCCCATGAGTGCGCTCGAGAGGTCGCCCTTGCCGTCCACCACAATGACGTCCCCCGGTTTCGCGACCGCCATCGCGGCGTGAATCATCAGGTTGTCGCCTGGTCGCACCTCGACCGTGATGGCCGGGCCCGCAAAGCGCATGCTGGGTGCCAGCGGCGCAATGCGACCACTCAGCGCACCACGGCGGCCCGCCACATCAGCGAGGATGGACGAGGGAAATTGGGCGGCCTTCGCCACGATATCGGCAGGCACCCGGTCGATGTCGCGGACAACGTCGGGCAATGCAGCGGCTTGACTCATGTGAATCTCCGAAAGGGCCGGCAGTTGCCGGCGTGAGGATTGAGGGAAAGAAGGGTGTCAGTCGATGCGGGCGCCCGACTGCTTGACGACCTTGCCCCAACGGACGAGGTCGTCCTTGATAAGGGCGGCAAACTCTTCGGCCGTCCCACCCGCCGGGTCTGCGCCCTGGTCGCCCAGTTTTTTGCGCAAGTCGGGCTGCTTGAGGGCCGCGTTGAACTCTGTGTTCAGCTTGGAAAGTACGTCCTTGGGCGTGCCTGCGGGCGCCAGGAATCCAAACCAGGTCACGGCATCAAAGCCCTTGAAGCCCGACTCATTGATGGTGGGCACCTGCGGCAAATCGTCTACCCGGTTGGCGGACGTGACGGCAAGTGCGCGCATTTTTCCCTGTTTGATTTGACCGATGAGCGTGGGCACCGAACCCAGGTAGAGGTCAATGGCGCCGCTCACCACATCGGTCAATGCCTGAGCGGCCCCCTTGTAGGGCACGTGCTGCATCTTGATGGACGCAGCCGACTGGAACAATTCGCCCGTGAGATGGGCCACCGTGCCGTTGCCAGGCGAGGCAAAGTTCAGCGTCCCCGGCTTGGCCTTCGCCACATTCACCACATCGCCCAGGGTCTTGTGCGGCGAACCCGTACCGGTGACCATCACAAACGGCGCATTCGCGACCAGCAGAATGGGCGTCAAGTCCTTCACTGGGTCATAGGCCAGTTTGGGGTACAGCGAAGGGCTGATGGACATGTTGCTGGTCTGGCCCAGCACGATGGTGTATCCGTCAGCCGGCGATTTCGCCACGGCTTCCACACCCAGGTTGCCACCTGCACCGGGTTTGTTCTCGACCACAAACGTCCAGCCGGTGGACTGGGTCACCTTTTGAGTCACTTCGCGGGCGATGAGGTCCGTGCCGCCGCCGGCCGGGAACGGCACGACCACGCGGATGGCGCGGTTGGGGTAGCTCTGCGCGCTGGCGACAGCAGCAGAGGAAAAGGCTATCAGCGCGACCAGGGTGCGGCGGTTCAACATGTTGTTTGTCTCCATCTTGGGTTCCTGGCAACTGCGCCAGCGTCCCGTTGATGGGCTTGAGTATTGGGCTTTCAACATATACAGTCCAATCGATAATTTCTTCCCATACATTCATCGGACTTTTGATATGGACCTCCGGGACCTGCGCTACTTTGAGACCATCGCCGAACTGGAGCACATCGGCCGCGCAACCGAAAAGCTGCATCGAACCCAGCCGGCGCTGACCAGTTGTGTCCGGCGGCTGGAGGAAGCCTGTGGTGCTCCGCTGTTCGAGAAAGATGGCCGTGGCATCCGCCTCACGGCGGCGGGCAGGGTGCTGCAGAAATGGGCACAGCGAATGCGGTTTGACATGGAAGACGCCAAGCGGGAAATGGGCGACATTGGCCTCGGCCTGTCCGGTCACATCCGCCTGGGCATCGTGCCCACTGCGGCGCAGTTCCTGCTGCCGCAAGCTGCCCGCGAGTTGATGGCTCAGGCCCCTGAGGTCACCATGAAAACCGTGGTGGGGCTGGTCGACACCCTTCGCCCCCTGCTGCACGCGGGTGAGATTGACCTTATGGTGGGCACCGAAGGCGCCGAAGAGGCCGGATTCGTGTCGCAGGTCTTGGCGGCCGACACCATCGTCGTTGCGGCCAGCGTGGGGCACGAAATTCATGACATCAAGCCGACCCTGCGTGACCTGACCCAGTATCGCTGGGTCCTGCAGCCACCCGGTGCGCCGACCCGCGACTGGCTGGACCACGCTTTTGACCGCAGACAACTGCCTCGACCTCGGGTGCAGGTGGAAAGCACCATGCTGCTGATGCTCCCTGCGCTAATCGCGGAGACCGGCTTGCTGAGCTTCATCTCAAGGCATCACCTGGACAAAGCGACGGCAAGCTCGCAACTCAGAGAAGTACCGGTCAAAGACGCCACCATGCACAGGCGCCTGGTCGTCACCTACCGAGAAAACAGCTACGTGCCACCGGTTGCAAGGCGCTTGATTTCGCTGCTCGCCAGCGCTGCAAAGTAAGTGCAAGGAGGGAAAGCTCAACCTCACTCGCAGTCAGCGACACCTCGACGGAGGTGTCAACTTAAACCAATAGGCCTCCTTGAAAACCGGGGCGGTTCACATCAGGGAAACGCCGTTTCAAACACCCAGGTGCAAACTGAGTCGTCAGTCAAAAAATCGATGAATCTGAGCCTCGATTTCACCAGACGCCTCATACATCGCCCAATGCCCGCAATCGGGCTGCACCACCAGCTGGCAATTACCAGCCGTTGCCCAGGCGGCCAAATCAAACACCTCCGGACTGGCCGTCACATCATCCTCACCCCACAACAGAAGTGCTTGGCCCTTGTACGACTTCAGTGATTCGCGCAGCAGGGCCGAGCGAGAGTACCGTTTGCTGTGAAACCGCGACATCAGGCAGCTTCGCCAGTGGACTTCCAAGGCCAAGTCATCCACAGCGCTGCGCTTGTGAAGCATTTGCGCCAGCAGGTTGTGACGCATGACTTGCTGCCACGTCTCGCTTCTGTCCTCTGGCGCAAGGTGCTTCCACGGCAAAGGGTTGGACAGTTGACGGCGACGAGCCCCGTGACCAACGGGTCCAATCAAGGCAAGACGCCCAATACCCTCATCCATCGTCGACAAACAACCAGCAACCACCCCGCCGAAGGAAAAACCCACCAGCGCCCAAGCGCCAGTGGGACCGACCACCCTCATTAGACATCTGTAGAGGGTTGTGACCAGTTCTGTGAGCTCTCCAGAAGCAACAGCCGATGATTCGCCGTACCCGGGCATGTCTGGCATCCACACGGTGTGGGACTGGGCCAGTTGCTTTGCATTGCGAATCCAATGCAGCCAGCTGCCGTGCCCACCGTGCAACAGAATCAGCGGGCTACCGGAACCCAGCCGACGGAAAACCACCTGCCCCGCCCCATCATTGACCACCACTCGTTCGCACTGTGATTCCAGACCCAGGATTTCCCGAGTGGCATCAGGGGAGGTAGTGTCCGTCTCGGTTGTGGTCGAAACACTTGGCATGGTCATCCCGGGTTGTCGAATCAGCCGCGCTTCTGAAGGAGCCCGCCATCCACCGGCAGCAGCACGCCGGTGATGTATCTGGCCTCGTCAGACGCCAGGAAAAGAGCCGCATTGGCGACATCCCAGGCGGTGCCCATGTGACCCCTTGGAACAAGTTCGTCTCGTTCCCTACGTATGACCTCTGCTGGAACGCCCCGCTCTTGTGCGCGCCTGTTGATGGCCATGGGCGTGTCAATGAGCCCTGGAAGAATCGCATTCGCACGAACGCCGAAACACGCGTTCTCTATCGCAATGTGCTGGGTCAGTGCATTGACGCCCGCTTTGGATGTTTTGTACGTGACGCTGGGCCGAGCCGCGAGCAACGCAGTTGACGACACATTGATGATGCATCCGCTGCGCTGCGAAACCATGTGAGGAAGGGCATTTTTGCAGGTCATGAACATGCCCTTCAAATTCAGCTCCATCAAGCTGTCCCCGTGTTCAGGTGGCAAATCTGTGGTCCGCTTGTCCCCGCGGGACATTCCCACGTTGTTGTGCGGTATGTCGATGCGGCCGAAGTGCCTAATGCAGGTAGACACCACACCTGCACAGTCTGCCTCAATGCGGACGAAGGGTCTGGACTTTCGGAAACCGAACTGACTGCGTTCAGCGTCAAACAACACCGCTTGTTTTGAACTGTTCAATCTCTGATACGGTGTATCCCAACGCCGAGAGCACTTCGATGTTCTGCGCACCTGGCGCCTGCGGGCGTGACGTCACAGCCACCGGGGCATTCGACAACCGGAAGCCAGCAACCGGCACCACCAGACCATTCAAGTCATTGGCCTCGTCGCCAAACCGATGGAGCACCGGGCGACCCTGGTTGTGCTCATCAGCCAACATCGCTTCCATGCGTTGAACGCGCGACACCGGCACCTGGTGTTCGCGCAGCAAGGTTTCCCACTGCGCCACCGTGCGGGTTTGAAACGCCTGCGTCAAGGCATCGAACTCTGCTTTGAAATCCTTTATCCGCTCGCGGTTGGTCTGCTTGACCAAATCAGGGCGGCCCAAGGCGTGCCAAAGGCGACGTTGCTGACGCAGGTTGGACGCGGACACCATCAGCGCCCCATCGCTGGCCTGGTAGCACCCAATCGTCGCAAACGGATATCGGTTGCCCTTCTGCTCCGGGTGCGAACCGTTCCACATGTGGCTGGTGATGTGTGAGCTGCACAGCACCATGGCCACATCGGACATGGCCACCTCGACGAACTGCCCGTGGCCGCCCTGCTGAGCCCGCTGCAACAGGGCCGCCAGGATGGCCATGGCTGCGGTTGTGCCGGTGGCGTAGTCCACCACCGGCGCGCCACACTTCACAGGTTCACTGTCGGGCATGCCGGTCATGGCCATCATTCCCGAATAGGCCTGGATGACACCGTCGTAGGCGGTGAGCTCTTTTTTGGGCCCGCTGCTGCCGAACGCGGAGATGGAGCAGTAAACAAGCCGGGGATTCACAGCGGCCAGGTCTGCGTAACCCAGGCCCAGTTTGTCGAGCGCCCCGGGGCGGTAGTTCTCAACAAAAACATCTGCTGTTGCCACCAGCTTCAACAGCACCTCGCGCCCTTGTTCGGTTTTCAGGTTCAGCGTGATGGCTTTTTTGTTCGAGCCTTGGGAAAGAAAGGCTGTACCCAAACCGATGTCGTTCAACGCTGGGTCCGACCCCTGGAAGCGCGCCTGGTCGGGCTCCGCCGGCGGCTCAATCTTGATGACCTCTGCACCCAGCACCGCCAGCTGATAGCCCGCAAAGGGGCCCGCTAAAACGTGTGTGAGGTCCAGCACACGATAGCCTTGAAGCACAGAGGTCACGGCGGGCACTCCTTACTTCGTCACGACGTCGGCCTTGACCAACTTGGACCAGCGAAGAATCTCCGAACGCACGTAGTTGTCGAACTCGGCGGGTGTGCCGGTCTGAACCACCATCCCCTCACTCACAACCTTGGATTTGAAGGTGTCGCTGTTGGCGGCCTTGCGCGTCGCAGCATTGAGTTTGTCAATCACGGCGGGCGGTGTACCGGCAGGCGCATAGAAGCCGTACCATCCTTCCGTCGCATACCCCGGCACACCCGCCTCTGCAACCGTGGGCACAGTTGGATACGCGCTCGAACGCTGCTCGGAGGTCACGGCCAGGGCCCGCAACTTGCCGCTGTCGATGAAGCCGCCTACCGAGCCGGAGGTAGCAAAAATCATGTCGGTTTGCCCGCCCAGCAGGTCGGTCAAGGCCGGCCCGGACCCCTTGTAGGCGACGTGCCTGAGACTCACCTTGGCAAGGTCAGAAAACAGCGCGCCTGCCAGGTGCGACGAGGTGCCATTGCCCGGCGACGCATAGGTCAGCTGGTCAGGTTTGGCCTTGGCGGCCGCGATGACATCCTTCACCGACTTGTACGGGCTGTCTGCTCGCACCACCAGGATGTTGGGCGAGCGAACAATCATCGAAACGGCTGCGAAGTCTTTTTCTGTCGAGTAGGGCAGCTTTGGGTTCAGGCTGGGGTTGACCGCGTGGGCAATCGAAGACACCACCAGTGTGTAGCCGTCCGGGGCCGCCTTGGCCACCATGTCCGTGCCGATGATGGTGCCAGCACCGGGCTTGTTCTCCACCACCACGGGTTGCCCCAGGTCCTTCTGCATCTCAAACGCCAAGGTACGCGCTATCAGGTCGGTTCCGCCGCCGGGCGCGAAGGGCACCACCAGCTTGATGGGCTTCTCGGGAAAGGTGCTGGCCGTGGCGCTGGCCAGCATCACACACGCTGCAATACCTGCCGCCATCTTCATGAGATGCCGCTTGGTCTTCTGGATGGTCGATGTCATTTTGTCTCCTGTGGATGGGCTGTCTGACCAGCGGACCCAAAGGCTTCACTGGCTGCGCAAACTTTAAAAGTCTGGGCGTCATTTCGCATCCACCCAATTCCAAACCGTGGAATCGACGACCACTAGCTTCAGAGCGCGACCGAGGCACGAACCAGGTCCAAGCCAGTGCGCTTTCGTCAGACCCGCTCAAGGACCACCGCGATGCCCTGGCCCACGCCGATGCACATGGTGCACAACGCATAACGGCCGTTGCTGCGCTGCAATTGGTTGATGGCAGTTGTCACCAGACGTGCACCGCTCGCACCGAGTGGATGGCCCAGCGCAATGGCACCGCCGTTCGGGTTGACGCGCGGGTCGTCATCGGCCACCCCCAGTTGCCGCAGGACCGCCAGGCCCTGGGCCGCAAACGCTTCGTTGAGTTCGATGACGTCCATCTGCGACACCGTCAGACCGGTGAGCGCCATGACCTTCTGGGTGGCCGGGGCCGGCCCGATGCCCATGACGCGGGGTGGCACCCCGGCGGTTGCCATACCCACCACACGCGCTCGGGCGGTCAGGCCATGTTTGGCAACAGCGCTTTCGCTGGCCAGCAAAACCGCCGCTGCGCCGTCGTTGACACCCGAGGCGTTGCCCGCGGTCACCGAACCGTCAGGACGAACAACCCCTTTGAGTTTGCCTAGCGCCTCCATGGAAGTGGCGCGAGGGTGTTCGTCCTGGGTCACCACCACGTCATCACCCTTTTTCTGGGGGATACGGACGGGGGCAATCTCCATGTCGAACACGCCAGCCGCCTGAGCGGCCAGTGCCTTGGTCTGAGAGGACAGCGCCATCTTGTCTTGGTCCAGACGCGAAACGCCGAACGCTTGTGCCACGTTCTCGGCGGTCTCCGGCATGCTGTCGATGCCGTATTGCGCCTTCATCAAGCGGTTGACGAAGCGCCACCCAATCGTCGTGTCTTCCACGCTGTTGGCGCGCGAAAAAGCGGCTGTTGCCTTGGGCATCACAAACGGCGCACGGCTCATGCTTTCCACCCCGCCGGCCACCATCAGTTCGACCTCACCACTGCGGATGCCACGCGCGGCCGTTCCAATCGCGTCCAGGCCCGAACCGCACAGGCGGTTGATGGTTGAGCCAGGCACCTCGACAGGCATGCCCGCCAACAAGGCGCTCATCCGCGCGACGTTCCGGTTGTCCTCACCCGCCTGGTTGGCACAACCAAAGATGACGTCTGCAACCTCGGCCCAATCCACGCCCGGATTGCGTACCATCAGCGCACGCAGCGGAATTGCGCCTAGGTCATCGGTCCGGACGGAGGACAGTGCGCCGCCATAGCGCCCAAAAGGCGTGCGGATGGCGTCACAGATGTAGGCGTGTTTCATGTTGTCTCCATTCAGGGCAGGGTGGCACTCTGGTGCAGGCGCCAGATGCGGTTGAGCAATTCACGGGCTGAAACGTCGCCAATCACCGGGCTGGCCAACTCCAGCAATTTGCCTTCCAGGTCCATGTCCGACAAAGGCAGTTCCGGGTCCCCCTTGCGGTCCGGTTGCAGACGCTCGAGGCGGCGCCCATCCCGCAAAACGATGACCACACGCGCGCCACGGCGCCCAGGAAAGGCCGCATCCACCTCGGGGTCCAGGGCCTTGGCAATGCGCTTCATGAGCGCCCGCGTCACACCGTCGTTTAGACGCTCAGGCTCAAAAGCAGACAAGCGAACGCTGCCGTGCACCAGGGCCGTTGCGACCATGTAGTGCAGGCTGAAGCGGGCCTGGTCGGCGGTATGCGGGTCAACGTGGGGCGCAATGTCCAGGGTGGGTCGGTACACACCCAGAGAGACACTCTCGATATCCTCATGTCGGAAGCCGTGGATGCGTTGAAGCTCCAGTGCGCCATCGATGGCGGCAAAGGTGTGCCCACAGCCGATGTGGTTCTTGAAGGTCAGGCGCGTGATGTGGAAATCCTCGCCCAGCGTCTGGCCCACTTGTGTCCAGTCGGTGCCCTGGCCCATGGCGTTGCCCAGCCCGGCTTCGCCCTCCAAAACGTCGAGTGAGCTTTTCATCCCCTGTGCTGCCAGCTGAGCAGCCATGACGCCCGCCTCTGCAGCGCGGCCGGCATGCAAGGGTTTGGC
>JAUYSB010000136.1 GCA_030696525.1 Hydrogenophaga sp.
AGAAGGCCATCAGGCTCATCTGCACCGCGTGCACGTCGGCATGCAGCGCCACGCCGATGGCCGGCAGCGCGGGCAGGTACATGTCGATCGCGAACGGACCGATCGAGGACAGCAGGCCCAGCACCAGGGCCATGCGCAGGAAAGTCGAATTCATCGGGGACGGAAGAGGCGGCGGGCAAGCGATCGGGCCGCCGATCATCCTCGAATCGCGGGCACCGCGTGCGCGCACGGACAAGCACACGCGCCCCCCAAGCCCGCTTGATCGCCGTCAAGGACAGCAGCCCACCTGCGGCCCTAGCCTCCGGCGTTCCGATCTGCTTGCGTTCGCGCTACCCGCCCCCGATGCCTGCTGCCCGTCCCGACCTCGCGCCACCGTCCGCCGCCCCGAGCGCCATCCCCCACCGCAAGCTGATCCGTGCCTGGCTCGCACCGCTGTCTTCGCGCAGCACGCCCTACGCGCTCACGCTGACGCTCGTCGACCTGCTGCTGCTGGGCGCCGCGCTGGCCGCCACCGTGATGTTCGAGACGCTGCCGATGAAGCTGCTGGCGGGCATGGCGGCCGGCTTCGTCATCGGCCGCCTGTTCATCCTCGGCCACGACGCCTGCCACCAGAGCCTCACGCCGCACCGCCGCCTGAACAAATGGCTGGGCCGCATCGCCTTTTTGCCTTCGCTCACCGCCTACAGCCTGTGGGACATGGGCCACAACGTGGTCCACCATGGTTTCACCAACCTCAAGGGCGTGGACTTTGTCTGGGCGCCGCTGACACAGGACGAATACCAGGCCCTGCCACCGGCGCGCCGCGCGCTGGAGCGGCTGTACCGCAGCGGCTGGGGGCCGGGCGTGTACTACATGGTCGAGATCTGGTGGAAGAAGATGGTGTTTCCCAGCACCGCGCAGTCGGGTGGCACCCACCGCCCCATCTTCACCCAGGACTGCCTGCTGATCAGCGCGTTTGCCCTGCTCTGGGCCGGCGCCGTGACGGCCGCAGCGCTGGCCAGCGGCCAGTCGGTGTGGCTGTTGCTGTTGTGTGGTTTTGTGCTGCCGCTGCTGTTCTGGTTCCACATGATCGGCTTCGTGATTTACGGCCACCACACCCACGTGCGAGTGAAGTGGCACAACGAGCGCGCGGCCTGGCAGCGCGCCCAGCCCTTCGTGTCCACCACCGTGCACCTCACCTTCCCGCTGCGTTTCGGCGCGCTGGTGCACCACATCATGGAGCACACCGCCCACCACGTGGACATGAGCATCCCGCTCTACCGCCTGAAGGACGCGCAGAAGACGCTGGAGCACCTGCTGCCCGAGCGCATCATCGTGCAACCCTTCTCGTGGGGCTGGTACTTTGACACCGCACGCGCCTGCAAGCTCTACGACTTCAGCCGCCAGTGCTGGACCGACTTCCGTGGCCGCGCCACCGGGCCCCTGGTTTCGCCCGCTGCCGCCTGACAACAGGGCGCTGATCCGGACAAAACAAAGGCGGCCCCAGGGCCGCCTTGTTGTTTGAACGCCGGAGAGCCTCAGCGTTGAACCGTCAGCAGGCGCTGCACATCGCGGTCGTTGGGCAGGGCGTAGTCGTGGCCGTTGAGGATGCGGCTGTCTTCGGTGCGCACCAGCTTCAGGCTCACGTAGGTGAAGCTTGCCGCCGTCGAATACGTGCCCACCAGTACCAGGGAGGCGTTGTGCGACTTGGCGATGTCCTTGATCTCGCGTGACAGCAGCAGCTCGCCGGTGCCTTCTTTCACGAACACATCACCCCGCAGCTTGAGTTCTTTCACGTGCAGGCCACTGGCCACCATCTGCGAGGCGTATTGCTCGGACAGGGTGCGGCCCAGGGGTGCAGCGCGCGACAGGTCGTTGACATTGACCACCGTGGCCACCAGCACCGGCGACTGGCCGATGGACTCGCGGTTGACGCCGGCCAGCAACTTGTCGATGGCGCCTCGGCTGCTGCCGATGAAAGCGCTCTTGGCCGCTTCGTCGTAGGTGGGCTCGGTGCGCACCGGCGCCGAGGTGGAGCAGGCCGACAGCACGGCGGCAGCGGCCACCGCCGCAAGAACAAAACGTTTGCTCATTGCGCCACCACCTTGTAATTCACGTTCTGCATCGCGGTGTTCACGAACAGCGGGGTGTCCACGTTTTCGAGGTAGTACACGTCGGTCTTGCGGGCCACGTACTGGCCGCCACGTGTGACGGTGGTGGTCAGGATCAGCTCGGTGGCGGTGGGGCCGCCCGAGTTGATGCTGTTGGCGTAGTCCAGCGCGCCGGTGCCGGCCAGGGCGGCAAACAGCTTGGCGTCGATGTGTTCGTGGCGCAGGCCATAGGCCGCGATCAGGCCGCCGGCCAGCATGGTGAAGCCGCCCGGAATGAAATGTGGGCGCGGGCTGTTGTGGCGCACCACCTGGGTCTGGTAGCTCACTTCCAGCGCCTGCGGGTTGGGCGTGGTCAACACCTGTTTGCCGCCCTGCACCATCTTGGTGATGAGGAATTCGCGGAAACCGTGGTCAAAGGCGCTCGGGCGTGCCGGCAGGCGCACGTACACCGGGGCGCTTCCCGCGCCGGCTTTGTCCAGCGTGGCGGCGGTCTGGCCCACCACGTCCTTGGACACCAGATCCCAATGACCGGCCGAGCGGACCTTGTATTGCGAGGTCAGTTCGAAGTTCTGGGCCAGCGGAATGGGCGAATTCGCGCAACCCGCCAGAGTGGCCAACAGGCCGGCAATTGCCGTCACACCGACGGCTTTGGAAATTTTCATGCGTCCCTCCTGGTGCTGAAATGCAGCCGTGGTCCACAAGTCATATGTAACCACGGATGAACGGATTGTTAATTCTGTTCGTATTCAATGCCGTTCACAAGCAATTTCTGGCGCGGGCGGTGCGCCGTGCAAGCTCGGTTGTTTTTGTGCGTCAGTTTCGCCTTGGGGGCCGAGCCTGGGGGCTTATCCCGCCCGGCGCGCCAGCACCTCGAACGCCGGCAGCGTCTTGCCCTCCAGCACTTCCAGAAAGGCGCCGCCACCGGTGGAGATGTAACCCACCTGCTTCTCGATGCCGTACTTGGCAATCGCGGCCAGCGTGTCGCCACCACCGGCAATGCTGAAAGCGCTGGATTCGGCAATCGCCTGCGCCAGCACTTGGGTGCCGTTCTCGAAAGCCGCAAATTCAAACACCCCCACCGGGCCGTTCCACACAATCGTGCCGGCGGCCTTGAGCTGCGCGGCCAGCAGGGCGGCGGTCTCGGGCCCGATGTCCAGGATCAGGTCGTCGTCGGCCACCTCGGTGGCGCGCTTCACGGTGGCCGGCGCGTCGGCCGCAAAGGCCTTGGCGGTCACCACG
>JAUYSB010000215.1 GCA_030696525.1 Hydrogenophaga sp.
CTGCCGTCGGCCAGCGTCACGTCCACCTGCCAGGGCGAGGTGATGCGGGCATGACCCATCAGCACCTCCACACCCAGGCCGGTGTAGCGTTCCACCGAGTCGTGGGGCTCGATGTCGCGGATGACCTGGTGCACACGCGCCATCACCGCCGCAAAGTCCACCTCGCCCGTCACACCGCGCAGGCCCAGCTTGTCAGCCTGCCGCAGTTGTTTGGCCGCCTTGGCCGAGCGGATCAAGGCCTTGCTGGGCACACAGCCAAAATTCAGGCAGTCGCCGCCCATCTTGTGGCCCTCGATCAGCGTGACCTTGGCCTTGACGGCCGCCGCGATGTAGGCCGAGACCAGCCCGCCCGCGCCGCCGCCAATCACCACCAGGTTGCGATCGAACCGGGCTGGCCGGGGCCAGCGCGCGTACAGCTTGCGCCGCTGCACCAGCCCCACCGCGCCCTTGGCCAGCCACGGAAACACGCCCAGCAGCGCCAGGCTGCCCAGCAGACCGGGCGAAAGGATGTCGGCCGTGGAAGTGATGTTGGCCAGCTGCGTTCCCGCGTTCACGTACACCGCCGTGCCCACCAGCATGCCGATCTGGCTGACGATGTAGAAACGCCAGGCGCTGATGGTGGTCAGGCCCATCAGCAGGTTGATGAGGAAAAACGGGAACACCGGCACCAGGCGCAGGGTGAGCAGGTAAAAGGTGCCGTCCTTGGCCAAGCCTGCGTTGACCGTGGCCAGCCAGGTGCCAAAACGTTTTTCCACCACGCCGCGCAGCAGCGTGCGCGCGGCCAGAAACGCGATCAGCGCGCCCAGGCTGGACGCAAACGACACCACCAGCAGGCCCAGTCCCAGGCCCAGCACCGCGCCACCCGCCAGCGTGAGGATGGCCGCGCCCGGGATCGACAAGGCGGTGAACAGCACATACACGGCAAAGTAGGCCACCACGGTGGCCAGCGGGCGCTGCTCGTGCAAGGCGATCAGCGCGTCGCGGCTGGCCTTGAGCTGATCGAGCGTGAGCCACTGCCCCAGCCCCGCCCACTGGTAGGCCAGCACGGCGGCCAGCACCACGGCGGCCGCCACGGCCCAGCGGCCCCAGGTGCGCCCGCTGCGTGTGGCGTTCACCGCAGTGCTCATCCCACCGCCCGGGCCAGCGGTGCGGCTTCGTCCAGCGCGCCGCCGCAGCTGCTGCCCTGGCCGGCGGTGCATCCATAGCAGTGGTCGGCCACGCGTATGGGTTGGCCCTCGGCGGTCTGTGTCAGCAGGTCGCGCAGGTGCGGGCGGGCGCTGCCGGCCAGCGTGGCCGGCAGGCCCAGCATCTGGTTGAAATCGCAGTCGTACAGGTGGCCCAACCAATCGACGCTGATGAGGCTGCGGCACATCACCGTGCCCAGGTTCTCGGCCCGGTAGGCCGACTTGAGCAGGCCCATGTAGCTGTCGAACGTGCCCTTGCTCAGCAGGGTGCTGCCAAAACGCTGCACCGGCATGTTGGTCAGCGCGTAGAGCTGGTTGAAGCGGATGCCGAAATGCTGGAACAGCTCGCGTTTGTAGTCGGCCTCCAGCGGGCCCTGGGGCGGCGGCAGCACCGGCCCCTGCGGGTTGTAGACCAGGTTAAGCACCAGGCCCGAGCCGTCCTGCCCGTAGCCCAGCGCGTTCAAAGCGCGCAGCCCTTCGATGCTGCGCTCGAACACGCCGTCGCCGCGCTGGCGGTCCACGTTGGCGGGCGAATAACAGGGCAGCGAGGCCGTCACCTCCACACCATGCGCAGCCAGAAAATCGGCCAGGTCTTCCTGCCCGGGTTCGGACAGGATGGTGAGGTTGTTGCGGTCGATGACACGCACGCCCAGCGCGCGTGCGCCCACCACCAGGCGCCTGAAATGGGTGTTGAGCTCGGGCGCGCCGCCGGTCAGGTCCAGCGTGGTCAGGCGGCGGGCTTGCAGCACCTGCAGCACCAGGTCCACGGTCGCGCCGTCCATCATTTCGGTGCGGTTGGGGCCGGCGTTGACGTGGCAGTGCAGGCAGCTCTGGTTGCACTTGTAGCCCAGGTTGACCTGCAAGGTGTCGAGCGGCTGACGCCGCAGCGCGGGGAAGTCGGTCTGAACAAGCAGCTCCAGGGTGGGTCGCATGGCGGTTCTTTCAGGAGGGGAACTGGCACGCCTGCGTGGCGGGCACAAAGTGAAAATCGGCAAAACCGGCGTGGGCGGTTTCGCGGGTGTTGTCGGTGTCGGCAGTGACGGCCAGTTGGACCGGCTGGGCGCCCGCCGCAAACAGGCGCGCCACATCGGCCTTCACGTCGCGGCGCTCGACCACCCACTGGCGCGCGTCGGCGTCACCGCTGCGCAGCACCACCATCATGGCGCGGTCGGTGTAGGCGTTGGCCTGCTCGGTGCCCACGGGGTGGCGGTTGTCCCACACGTAGTTGACGGCGGCGTCGGGCAGGTCGGGGCCCCAGATGGCGCGGCCCAACCGCAGCTGGGTGCGCAGGCCCCAGCCCAGGGCGGCGTCGGGCAGCTTGAAACTCACATAGACGCGGGCGGCGTAGTCGTCGCCCTGGCGTTGCTGCAGGTTGGCGCTGGCAATGGGTGCGGCGATGCGCCAGCGCCAGCACAGCACCGGCGTGGCGTCCAGGTCCACGGCGAGTGGCCGGGCCTTGAGCGACATGCTCGCGCTGGAGTGCACCTCCAGCGCGTCCACGCCGTCCCAGCGCCGGTAGCCAAAGCGGTTTTTCGCCAGCTCGGGTTTGATCTGCACGTCCCGCCAGTCGTCCACCGCCCCGCCGAAGCGACCCACCCACACCGCCGTTTGGCCGCCCACAACTTCGCCAGCAGCATGTGTTGTCAGGGCGGCCAACAGGCCGCCGCACAGCAGCCACCAGCGCGGGGCACGGTGGGGCGGCGGGGTGACGGGTTGGGGCAGCGGCATGGGGAGCAGTTCGTTCACAAACGCGAGAAGGTTACAGCGGACGCAAAAAATCCATGCCGCAGGCCTCAAAAGACCTGCACCAACGTGGCACGTGCGGCCGCCAACACGGCCTGGCTCAGCCCGTCGAGCAAGGCCGAGGTGGCACGCGCGTGTTGCCAGTACAGCGGCACGTCCAGCGCCGCCTGGGACTGGGTGCGGGGCTGGGTGCCAGGCACGGTTTCAGACCACACTTCGGGCACCAGCGGCACCAGCGTGCCCTGTTGCAACTGGTCCGCGATCAGCGATTGCGGGTGCAGACCCCAGCCCATGCCGGCCACCGCCGCCACCACAAAAGCCTGGGACGATGGCAGGGTGTGGCGCGGCAGCTCCACGTGGCGCCCGCACAGGCGGCGCACCCAGCGGGTCTGCAATTCGTCCTTGTTGCTGAAAACCAGGCTGGGCGCGCGCGCCAGGGCGGCCGCGTCCACACCCTGCGCGAAGTGCTGCCGCACAAAGCCTGGGCTGGCGGCGGCGATGTAGCGCATGGCGCCCAGCGGGCGGCTGTTGCAGCCGGTGGCCGGGCGCGCGCTGGCCGTCACGGCCGCCAGCACGGCGCCGCCGCGCAGCCATTCGGCGGTATGCACCTCGTCGTCCACCGCCACATCGAGCAACACCGGTGCGTCGGCCGCAAAAGCCGCCACGGCGGGCGCGAACCAGGTCGCCAGGCTGTCGGCGTTCACCGCCACCGGCAGCCGCAAGCGCGCCTGGCCTTGTGGGTCCAGCGCCGGCAAGCCGGCCTGCAACTCGTGCTCCAGCAGGCGCACGCGGTCCACATGCTGGCACAGGCGCCGGCCGGCGTCGGTGGCCTGGCAGGGCTGGCCGCGCACCACCAGGGCACAGCCCACACGTTCTTCCAGCAGGCGGATGCGCTGCGAGATGGCCGAGGGCGTGACGTGTTGGGCGCGGGCCGCGCGCTCGAAGCTGCCCTCCCGCACCACGGCGGCCAGCGCGGCCAGGGAGGCGTAGTCCAGCATAAATTAGAAATACTTAATCGTGAACAGGAAAGACAGTTTGTCTTCATTTGAGCGGACTGGCAAGCTCAGGCCATGAACCCCTTTCCCGAGATCGCTTCCCTGGCCCAGGTGGCCCCCGCTTTTGTGCAAGGCCTGGTGCTCAGCCTGGGCCTGATCGTGGCCATTGGCGCGCAGAACGCCTTTGTGCTGCGCCAGGGCCTGCGCCGCGAACACGTGGGCAGCGTGGTGGCTTTTTGCGCCGTGGCCGACGCGCTGCTGGTGTGTGCCGGCGTGCTGGGCATGGCCCAGGCCCTGGGCGAGCGCCCCGGCCTGGCGCGTGCGCTGGCGCTGGCCGGCGCCGCTTTTCTGGCCTGGTATGGCTGGCAGGCCTTGAAACGTGCGCGGCAGGCCAGCCAGTTGCAGGCCACACGGGATGGCGCCAGCCTGGGCCGGGGCGCGGTGCTGGCCCAGGCCGCCGCCTTCACCCTGCTCAACCCCCACGTCTACCTCGACACCGTGCTGCTGGTGGGCAGCATCGGCGCGCAACAGCCGGCGCCGCTGCGCGGCTGGTTTGTGGCGGGCGCCAGCACCGCCAGCCTGGTCTGGTTCGGGCTGCTGGGTTATGGCGCCCGCTGGCTGGCCCCTTGGTTTGCAAAGCCCCGCGCCTGGCAGGTGCTGGACGCACTGATCGCCCTGACCATGTGGGTGCTGGTGCTGCTGCTGGTGCGCCACGCACTGGCCGGCTTTTGAGAGGCGCACCATGTACCTGCCGCGATACCACCAGGCCACCGACCCGGCCGCCCTCCTGAGCCTGATCGATACCCACGCGCTGGGCGCCTGGGTGTGTGCCGGTGCCGATGGCCTGATCGCCAACCACATCCCCTTTGTGCTGGACCGAACCCGGGGGCCCCACGGCACCTTGATGGGCCACGTGTCGCGGGCCAACGGCGTCTGGCGCGAGCTGAACGCCAACGCGCCGTCGGTGGTGATGTTCCAGGGGCCACAGGCCTACATCACGCCGTCTTGGTACCCGGGCAAAGCGGCCCACGGCGAGGTGGTGCCCACCTGGAACTACGTGGTGGCCCACGCCCACGGCGTGGCACGGGCCATCGACGATCGTGCCTGGCTGCTGGCCATGCTGGAGCGCCTGACCCAAGCCCAAGAGTCCCACCGCCCCGCGCCGTGGCGCGTGGCCGATGCGCCTGCGGCCTACATCGACCGCCTGCTGCGCGCCATCGTCGGCATCGAGATCCCGATCACCCGGCTGGAAGGCAAACACAAGCTCAGCCAGGACGAAGCCCTGCCCGACCGCGTGGGCACGGTGGCAGGCCTGTTGGCTGAGCCGCGTGACGAAGCGCGTGCAATGGCAGAACTGGTGCAGCAAGCCATGGGTTGAACCCGCTGTTCATGCCCGCCGTTCATGCTAGACACCGCCCTGCCACGGAGATAACATATCAACGTGTGATATGGAGGCCAACATGCACTTCAACATCTATCTCGACGACCAGACCGGCCAGCGCCTGACGGAGGCCGCCCAACAGGCAGGCGAGAACCGCAACGCCGTGATCCGCCGTGCGGTGCAGGAGTGGCTTGCGCGCCGCAGTCAACCGGGGTGGCCGCAGGCGGTGCTCGGCCACAACGGCTTCCCGAACGTGCCGCCATTTGAGGCGGAACGCAAGCAGCTGGCACCTGCGCTGGATGATCCCCTGGCATGAAGTATCTGCTCGACACCTGCACGGTCAGCGACTTCGTGAAGGGTGAGGCCGGTGTTCTGAGCGCCGTCAAAGCCACACCACCCCAGCAGATTGCCATCTCGGTGGTCACGCAGATGGAAATCACCTATGGGCTGCTGCTCAACCCACAGCGCGCCAGGCAACTGGCGCCACTTCTGGACACGTTCCTGTCGTCCATCACCACACTCCCGTTTGAGGAAGCAGACGCCAAAGCGGCGGCAGCCATCCGTACCGCGCTGCGGCAAGCGGGCCAGCCCATCGGCCCTTACGACTGCCAGATTGCAGGCTGCGGGCTGGCGCGGGGACTCATCGTCGTGACGTCGAACGAGGCAGAGTTCATGCGCGTGGGTGGGCTTCGCGTCGAGAACTGGCGTCGCAGCTGAAGCCCCCTCGCGGCGGCACTGTCTTCTCCCCCACCGCTCCCCCCCAGATGGCGTCAGAACCTCTGCGGGATAAACTGCGTTTGGCGTCTACAACCACCACGCTCGTCATGCCTCGCGGGCTACCAACCGAATGACCTCAGCAACGATCAAGCTGTTTCTTCCCCATGGAGATGCCAAACGCATTCGTGTCGGTGAAGTTTCAAACTGGACCGGCAAAGCACTCGCAGCGCCCCGCACCGAGCTCGAAGAGCTTTTGGCACGGGAAGAGCTGGAAACCCCGGCGGCCACCCAAACTCCCCCACTGATGGCCACCTCAAACTCCCCCACCTGAGTTGATCGGGGACAGGGGTCAAAGCCGGCGCCGCCGGCACCTGTTGGCAGGACACATGGTTCTGGTCTTCCCCGAAGGAAGGCC
>JAUYSB010000060.1 GCA_030696525.1 Hydrogenophaga sp.
CTGAACCAGGATCAGCTGGCGCGTACCCTGTTTCCGGTCGGCGCGCTGCACAAGACCGAGGTGCGGCGCATCGCTGCCGAGATCGGCTTGCCCAATGCGAAGAAGAAGGACAGCACCGGTATCTGCTTCATCGGCGAACGGCCGTTCCGCGACTTTCTCAACCGCTACATCGCCAAAGAGCCCGGCCCGATCGAGGACGAGCGCGGCCGCACCATTGGCCAGCACCAGGGCCTGAGCTTCTACACCCTGGGCCAGCGCCAGGGTTTGGGCATTGGCGGCGTGAAGGAAAAAGGCGCGCAACGCGGCGGCGGTGACCACGCGCCCTGGTTTGTGGCGCGCAAGGACGTCGAGAAAAACACGCTGTGGGTGGTGCAGGGCCACGACCACCCCTGGCTGCTGTCGCCCAAGCTGCAGGCGCTGGACGCAAGCTGGGTGGCAGGCACGCCGCCGGCGCCCGGCGACATGGCCGCCAAAACGCGCTACCGGCAGACGGACGCGGCCTGCCGCTTCGAGCCCTTGCCCGATGGGGGTTTTGCCCTGGACTTCAGCGAGGCGCAATGGGCCGTCACGCCCGGCCAGTCGGCCGTGTTGTACGACGGCGAGGTGTGCTTGGGCGGGGGCGTCATCCGCACCGAGGCGGCCGATTTCCTGTAGCCCCCTTCCTGGGGGCCGAGCGCCGGGCCGCCCCAAGCCGGCCCGCGCGCCCCTGGGGGGCGGCGACCCGCGCAGCGGCGGAGCGTGGGGGCACAGTCAAGCCAGGCTCACCCGGTCGCGCCCGCTTTCCTTGGACTGGTACAGCGCCTTGTCGGCGCGCGCGATCCAGGCGCTGGCGTCCTCGCCGCGCTGGTGGGCGGCCACGCCGGCCGACAACGTGAGCGTGAGCACCACCTCGTTGGTCTGCTTGTGGCGGATCTTGAGCGCCTTGGTGCGCAGGCGCACACGCTCGGCCACCTCCTGCGCGAGCGCCGGCGTGGCGTTGGGCAGCAGGATGGCGAATTCCTCGCCGCCGTAGCGCGCCACCGTGCTGCCGGCTTCGCCCACCGACTGCTTGAGCAGCTCGCCCAGGGCGCTGAGCACCCGGTCGCCCATCAGGTGGCCGTGGCCGTCGTTGATGGATTTGAAGTGGTCGATGTCAAGCATCACCAGCGCGTGCTGGGTGCCGGTGGTGGGCGGGGTGCGCAGCAACTGGCCGAGTTTGTGGTCCAGGCCCTTGCGGTTGAGCACGCGGGTCAACGCATCGACGAACACGTCTTCGCGTGCGCGCTGCAGGTCGGTGCGCAGCTGCTCGATCTCGCGCCGGCTGGCGCTCACCTGCGCCTGCAGCGCGGCGGCCGAGCTGCGCATGGCCTCGGTCTGCTGCAGCGCCTGGCCCAGGTGCAGGCCCAGGCGTTCGGTGTCGCTCGACTGCAGCGCCTTGGACAGCCCGGCCAGGTGTTCGGTGAAGTCGCCCGCCTCGTTGCCGGTGCGCGCCGCGCTCTCCGACATGCCGGCCATCACGCGCTGCATGTCGCCGCTGATGCGCTCCATGGTTTTGTCGTCGATGCCCGCGATGTGTTCGCGGTACAGGCGCGTCATCGTGTCGTCGCCCAGGCGCGGTTCGGTGCGGGTGAAGTGGTCAAAAGCCTGGTTCAGCCGCCCGTTGATGCCGGCCACGTATTCGTAGCAGACGGCGTAGGTGACCGGGTTGAACGCGGCACTGTGCTGGTTCATCAGGGCCAACACAGCGCGCAGCAGTTCGGCGCTTTTTTCCTTGGATTCGGTGTACAGCATGTCTCGTGCAAACCAGTTGGGCAATCGGATGGGCAAAAAAAAACCCGCCGAAGCGGGTACAGCCGTCAAAACGGGATGTCGTCGTCCATGTCTTCAAAGCCGCTGCTGGCCGGTGCCGGCCGGGCAGCGGGTTGGCGCGGTGCGGCGGCAGGCGCAGCCGCGCGCGGGGCGGCCGCCGGGCGGCTGTAGCCACCGCCGCCGCCTTCTTCACTGGGGCCGCCCATGCCTTCGCGGCCGCCGAGCAGCTGCATTTCGGTGGCGATGATGTCCACCGTGCTTTTTTCGATGCCGGTGGCCTTGTCCACATAGGTGCCGTACTTCAGACGGCCTTCGACGTAGATGGGGCGGCCTTTTTTCACGTACTCGCCAGCAATTTCGGCCAAGCGGTCGTAGAAGGTGACGCGGTGCCACTGGGTGTCTTCCACCATTTCGCCGCTGTTTTTGTCCTTGCGGCGGCTGGAGGTGGCCACGCTCACGTTGGCCACGGCCTGGCCCGAGGGCAGGTAACGGATTTCGGGGTCGCGGCCGCAGTTGCCGACGAGGATGACTTTGTTGACGGATGCCATGAGTGGAATGCCCTGATGTGAGTAACGAGATTGTGCCGCAAGTGGGTGGCGCCTCGCCCGACCCCTGGTCAGCCCAGGCGGGCCAGGTGATCGGTGGCGGCGCGCGCCAGCGCCTCGTCGAAGGTGGCCAGCGGGCAGCGCAGTTCGGCGGCCAGCCACAGGTAGGCCGCGTCGTAGGCGCTCAGGCCGTAGCGCTGGGCCAGTTCGACGACGGGCACGGGGTCGGCGGGGTGCAGCTCGATGTCCAGCTCGGCCGCCAGGGCCAGGCCGGCAAGGGCGTGAGACTCGCCGCGCCGGTGTTTTTTGAGGGCAACGCTGGCGATTTCACTGCTCAGCAGGTGCGGCGCGTGCAGGCTGCGGCCGTCGAACCGGCCCTGCGCCGCCTCAAACCAGGGCTCGCGGAAAACCAGCCCGGCCACGGCGCTGCAGTCCACCACCAGCGGCGGGCGCTCCAGGTAGCGCGGCGGCGGCTCGGCCACAAACAGCGGGGAGCGCGTGCTCATCGGCTGTCGCGGTCTTCGCGGATGAGGGCCAGGCTGGAGGCCTGCCCGGCGATGGGCTGCGGGTGGCGCGCCCGCAGTTCGGCGCTCACCTGCTCGATGGTTTTCCAGCCCCGGCGCACGCTGCCCAGGCTGCCTGCCGGGACGGCGCGGCGCAAGGCGGGACGGGCGCCGACCTCGTGCACCGCCTGCTCCAGCAAGGCCATCAGCTCGCCCTGCAGCGAGCGGTGGTTGCGCGCGGCCCGTTGACGCAGGGCTTCGGCCCAGTCGTCGGGCACGTCTTTGATGGAAAGATGCGTCATTTTGAATCCATTTCAGATGTGGTTTCATTTTGGAAGTTTCATGCCGCTTTTTCAAGTGTGAAAGCTTGAGAACTACACTGCAACCGATGAAAGGCGAGCCCGACTTCCTGGAAAACCTGCGCAACGAGATGGGCGGCGGCCGCCAGTGGCTGGACCGCGCCATCGTGATCGGCTTTGCGGTGCTGGCCGGGCTGGCGGTGGTGGGCTTCACCCTGGTGGCCGACGCGGCGTTCGAGTGGTTTGAGGCCTTGCGCAGCGCCGCCTGGTGGGCGCCGCTGATCTGGACGCCGGCCATGACCGCGCTGGTGGTGTGGGCGGTGCGCCGCTGGAGCCCGGCGGCGGCGGGGTCGGGCGTGCCGCAGGTGATGTGTGCGCTGGCGCCCGAGGTGCCGGCCGGCTCTCGTGGGCGGTTTGTGTCACTCAAGCTCAGCGCGGCCAAGGTGCTGGGGGTCTCGGGCGGCTTGCTGGCCGGCCTGTCCATCGGGCGGCAGGGGCCGTCGGTGCAGGTGGCGGCGGGGGTGATGCACCATGCGCGCCGCTACCTGTCGCCCAAAACCGCCATCAGCGAGCGCGAGCTGCTGGTGGCCGGCGGCGCGGCCGGCATCGCGGCGGCCTTCAACACGCCGCTGGGCGGCATCGTGTTCGCCATCGAGGAACTGAGCCGCCGCCTGGAGCAGCGCAGCAGCGGCCTGATGCTGGCGGCCATCGTGGTCTCCGGCCTGGTGGCGGTGTCGGCCTTTGGCAACCTGTCCTACTTCGGCCGGGTGCGGGCCGAGGCGGTGTCGTGGTGGGCGCTGATGGGCCCCGGCCTGCTGGTGGCCGTGGTGTGCGGGCTGCTCGGCGGCTTGCTGGCGCGGCTGCTGATCGCCTCCTTCATGGGTTTGCCCGACCGTTTCTGCGCCTATCGGCGCCGTTACCCGGTGCGGTTTGCCGCTGCCTGCGGCTTTGTTGTCGCCGTGATCGGCGTGGTCAGCCAGGGCGATGCGCTGGGCGGTGGACACGACCACACGCGCGAGCTGCTGGTGCTGCAGTCGGCGCAGGAGCACACGCCGCTGCTGTTCACCTGGCTCAAGTTTGTGGCGTCGTGGCTGTCGGCCTGGGCCGGCGTGCCGGGGGGCATCTTCGGGCCCAGCCTGTCGCTGGGTGCCGGTGTGGGTGCCGACGTGGCCTGGCTCACCAACTCGCCGCACCTGCAGGCGCTGATCGCGGTGGGCATGGCGGCGTTTCTGGCGGCGGTCACGCAAACGCCCATCACCGCCATGATCATCGTGATGGAAATGACCGATGGCCACAGCATGGTGCTCAGCCTCATGGCAGCGGCCTTGCTGGCCAGCCTGGTCTCGCGCATGATCAGCCGCCCGCTCTACAGCACCCTGTCGCAGCTGATGCTGCGTGGCGTGGTGGACAGCCCGGCCCCTGCCTCACCAGCACCAGCGGACGCCAGCGCCGCTTCAGTGCGCCGGGACTGACGCCGCGGCCGCCGCGCGCGGTGCCTGCGGCGCCATGCCCCAGGCCACCACCAGCCACAGCAGCGTGAGCCCGGTGGCCGCCAGGAAGATGGCGCCACCGCCGTGTTGTTGCACCAGCCAGCCGCCCACCGCGCCGCCGGCAAAAAAGCCCAGCGACTGCAGCGTGTTGTAGACCCCCAGCGCCGTGCCCCGGTGGGCGGCCGGCGCCAGGCGCGAGGCCAGGCTGGGCTGGCTGGCTTCCAGCGTGTTGAAGCCGACGAAGAACACGCACAGCAGCAGCGCCAGCACCCCCACCGACGGCGCGCGCGCGCTCAGCGCAAAACCCACCTGGGCCAGCACGATGAGTCCGATGGCGGCCAGAAACACCGCCCGCAGGTAGCCCTTGCGCTCCAGCCGGAACAGGCCGCCGCCCATGATCAGCAACGACACCACCATGGCCGGCAGGTAGACCTGCCAGTGCGCCATCGCCGGCAGACCGGCCGACACCAGCAGCGCCGGTACCACCATCCACAGGGCCAGCTGCACCGCGTGCAGCACAAACACGCCCAGGTTCAGGCGCAGCAGGTCGGTGTGGCCCAGCACCTCGCGCAGGCCGCCGCGCCAGGCGTCGCGGTGCTGCGGCGGCTCGGGCGGCACCACCCAGGCCACCACCGCCATGCCGCCCAGCGCGAGCACGGCCGTCAGGCCGAACAACCCGCCCAGCCCGATGCGCGCCGCCAGCCACGGCGCCAGCACCAGCGAAAGCGCAAACATCAGCGCGATGCTGGCCCCCACCAAGGCCATGGCCTTGGTGCGCACCTGGTCGCGGGTGACGTCTGCCAGGAAGGCGCTGACCGCGGCCGATATGGCGCCCGCTCCCTGCAGCGCGCGCCCGGCCGCCAGCCAGTGCACCGTGGGCGCCCAGGCGGCCAGCGCGCTGCCCAGCGCAAACACCGCCAGGCCAATCAGGATGACGGGTTTGCGGCCCCAGCGGTCCGAGGCCATGCCCAGCGGCATTTGCAACAGCGCCTGCGTGAGGCCGTAGATGCCCATGGCCAGGCCGACCAGGGCCGGGTCGTCGCCACCAGGCAGGCGGGCGGCTTCGAGCGCGAACACCGGCACCACCAGAAACAGTCCCAGCATGCGCAGCGCGTAGATGGACGCGAGCGAGGCGCTGGCGCGCCGCTCCAGCGGCGTCATGAGATGGGAATCGTCGGGAACGGAGGCAGACACGCGGTACGAGGTGAAAACGCGGTGGCAGGCAGCTTGTTCAGCGCACGCTCACCGCTGGATAAGCAAACCCCGATTGTCCCTCAAGCCTGGGGCCGCCCCGTGACCCCTGGCCAATGGGCCAGCTCGGCCAGCGAATCCAGCAGCGCGTCGTGCGGCGCATCGGCAATCGGGTCGCCGTGGTTGTAGCCGTAGGTCACCAGCACCACCGGGCAGCCGGCCGCGCGCGCGGCCAGGCCGTCGTTCTGCGAGTCGCCCACCATCAGCGTGTGCGCCGGCAGCGTGCCGAGTGCCGCGCAGGTTTTCAGCAGCGGCAGCGGATCGGGCTTCTTGCGCTCGAAGCTGTCGCCGCCGAACACGTGGCTGAAAAAACCGTCCAGCCCCTTGTCGCGCAGCAAGGTGCGTGCAAAGGCCAGCGGCTTGTTGGTCAGGCAGGCCAGGGGCAGGCCGGCGTCGCGCAGCGCCTGCAGGCCTTCCAGCGCGCCCGGAAACACCTGGCTGAAGCGGCCGTTCACATCGAGGTAGTGCCGCTGGTAGGCGGCCCAGGCCTCGGGCAGGCGCGTGGCGGGGTCGGGTTCGCCCAGATGGGCCATGGCCGACAGCAGCAGGTTCTCCGAGCCCTTGCCGATCATGCGTTCCACCTGGCCGCCGCCCAGCGGCGGCAGGCTCAGCTCGGCCAGCGTGCGGTTCAGGGCTTCGACAAAATCACCCAGCGTGTCCACCAGGGTGCCGTCGAGGTCGATGATGGCGGCTTGTTGCATGGCGGTCCTCAATCTTCGGCGTCCTCGCCGGGCGCCAGGGCCAGGCGGGCGTGGGTCACCAGGCGCTCCAGCAAGGCGTCAAGCTGGCGCTGCTCGGCCGCGCTCAGGCAGGCCAGGATGTCGGTGTTGCGCTGCTGCACCACGGCCACCACCTTCTGGTAGACCCGTTCACCCTTGGGGCTCAAAGTCAGCACCACACCCCGGCCATCGGTGGGGCTGGGCACCTTGCGCACCAGGCCCTGCTCCACCAGCGATTGCGCCGCGCGGCTGGCCTGGCCTTTGTTGAGGTTGGCGCGGTGGGCCAGGTCGTTCACCGACAGCGGCGTGAACGAACCGATGGCCGACAGGCAGCGGCCTTCGCTCAGCGGCAAGCCGGTGCCGTGCAGGTAGGCGGCCTGGCTGACCCGGTCGGTGAGTTTGTTGAGCGTGTGCAGCCGGTGGGTGAAGGTGCGGTCCAGCGAATAGTCGTCGGGTGCGGGGCGCGGCGTGTTCATGGATCTACTGTACGTCACCTGGTTGCGCGCGCAGCCAGCGGTGCGCTTCACTGGCCAGGCGTTGCGTGAGTGCGGCGGCGTCCAGGCCATGTGCGGTGTCACGCGCCAGTGCCACCGCCTGGCCGGCCCACAGCGGTGAAAAATCGCCGCTGCCTTGTGCCTCGGCGGCCGCGCGCAGGGGCGCCAGCGCGCCACCGGCCAGCGGGAAGGCCGGCGCCAGCGGGCTGATGGGGCCCAGCTCGCGCATGGCCCGGTTGAGGATGCCGCGCGCCGGGCGGCCGGTGAACACATTGGTCAGCGCGGTGTTGTCGCCAGCGGCCATCAGCGCGGCGCGGTGAGGCGCCGAGATGCCGGCCTCGGGGCAGAACAGGTAGGCCGTGCCCACCTGCACGGCGGCCGCACCCAGCTGCAGCGCGGCGGCCATGCCCCGGCCGTCGGCGATGGCGCCAGCGGCAATCACGGGCACATCCACCGCTTTCGCCACCCGGGGCAACAAGGCCAACAGCCCGGGCTGTGCGCACACCTCATCGCCCAGAAACAGGCCCCGGTGGCCACCGGCCTCGGCGCCCTGGGCAATGATGGCGTCGCAGCCATGTTGCGCCAGCCAGCGCGCCTCGTCCACCGTGGTGGCCGACGACAAGACCCGCGCGCCGCTGGCTTTCACGCGGGCCAGGAGATCGGGCGCGGGCAGGCCAAAGTGAAAGCTCACCACGTCGGGTTGCAGTGCCTCCACCACCTCGCAGAAGGCGGCGTCAAAAGGCGCGCGGTTGGACACCGGGATGGGCGTCTCGGGGCCGATGCCCAGTTCGCGGTAGAACGGGGCCAGGCGCTCGCGCCAGGCCTGTTCGCGTGCGGCATCGGCTGCAGCCGGCCGGTGGCAGAAGAAGTTGAGGTTGAGCGGCCCGCTGCTGGCGGCGCGGAAGGCCGCCACCTGATCGGCCACCTGCGCGGGCGTGAGCATGGCGCAGGGCAGCGAGCCCAGGCCACCGGCACGCGACACCGCGATGGCCAGCTCCACCCCCTGGGCGCCGGCCATGGGCGCCTGCACGATGGGCTGTGTGATGTTCAGCAGATCAAGCGCGCGGCGATCGGACCAGGGGGGCATGGGTGGTCTCCAGCAAAGGGTAACGGTGGATCAGCCAGGCCAGCAGTGCCGCGCCCAGCACCAGGGCGCCGGCCGCACTTTCCAGCCCACGCGCAAAACCCTGGCCCACATTGGCGCTGTGTTGCAACAGCAGGGCCACCAGCGGCGGGCCGATGATCTGGCCCAGGCCATACACGGCGGTGAGCTGGCCCATGAAGGCCGCCGCCTGGGCCGGGCGCAGGCGCCGGGCCTCCTGCATGCCGAAGAAGCTGATGGCGGTGAAGGGCAGGCCGACCAGCAGGCTGCCCAGGGCAAAACCGGCCAGGCTGGGCCACCACACGCCCAGCAGCACGCCCGTGGCCTGCATGGCGTAGCAACCCACCAGCAAACGGCGCCGGTCGATGTGGTGGGGCAGGCGCGTGCTCAGAAACGCGCCCAACGCCACCGCCAGCCCCAGCAGCGGCCAGAACAGGTCCAGCCAGACCGAGCCCGGCAGGGCCTGGCGCGCGATCACCGGCAAAAAGGTGGCGGTGACGATGTAGCCCAGGCCCGAAAGCCCGTAGGCCAGCGCAAACAGCGCACATTCACCCGTGCCGTGTGAGGCCACCGGTGCGGCGGCTGCGCCCTGCGACGCGGCGGCCACCGCCGGCCCGCCGAAGATGCGCCAGACAGCGGCCGTGAGCAGCAGCGCCAGCACGCCGAACACCGCCCAGCCGCTGGCAGCGGCCCAGCCGTCCACCACCATGGCGCTGGCGGCCAGGCCGCTGAGCGCGATGCCCAGGCCTGGGCCCATGTAGATCAGCCCGCCCCAGGTGGGCCGGCCCAGCGCGGTCAGGCGCGCCAGGCACCAGCCCGAGGTCTGCACAAACACAAAGGCGCTGGCCACGCCGGCCAGAAAACGCAGCGTGGGCCAACTGGCGGCCCAGGGCGCGGCCATGCCCAGGGTCAGCAGCACCGTGGCCGCCAGCCCCAGCTTGACCAGCCGCGCCGGTGCCGGCATGGCCGCACCACCGGGCCAACGGGCCACCAGCCACGGCAGCAGTGCGCACAACACCGCGCCCACCAAGTAGCCGATGTAGTTGGCCGTGGCCAGCCAGCTGGCGGTGGCCAGGTTGACCACACCGTCGTGCAGCATCATGGGCAGCAGGGGCGTGAAGGCGAACCGGCCGATGCCCATGGCCACGGCCAGCGCACACAGGCCGGCCAGGGCCACGGTCAGTGGTCTGGCGGCGGTGGTCATGCGAAATGGTCGAAGGCGCGGCCGGGCAAGGCCAGTGGCTGTTGTTGCATGTCCAACAGCCGCAGGCCCGGGGTGGCGTCGATCTGACCGATTCGTGTCACTCCCAGGCCTGCATGGGCGGCGGCCCGCGCCACCGCATCGCGTTGGTCTGGCGGCGCGGTGAACACCAGCTCGTAGTCGTCGCCGCCGGTCAGCGCGTATTCGAGCGCGCGCATGTCGCCGTTGGCACGCAGGTCATCGCTGGTGGCCCGCAACAACTCGGCGGCTTGCAGCGTGGCGCCCACGCCGCTGGCCGCAAGGATGTGGCCCAGGTCGCCACTCAGGCCGTCGCTGATGTCGGCCGCCGCATGGGCCACGCCGCGCAAGGCCAGGCCCAGCGCCAGCCGGGGTGTGGGCCGCTCCATGCGGGCACGCACGCGGGTGAAGGCCGCGGCGTCCAGTGCCACGCCACCACGGAACACCTCAAGCGCCAGCCGCGCATCGCCCAGCGTGCCGCTCACATAAACGTCATCGCCCACGCACGCGGCGGCGCGCCTTAAGGCCAGGCCGGGTGGCACCTGGCCCATCACGGTGAGGCACAGGTTGAGCGGGCCGCGTGTGGTGTCGCCGCCCACCAGCTCGCAGCCGTGGGCGTCGGCCAGTTCGAACAGACCGCGCGCAAAGCCGGCAAGCCACGCGTCATCCGCCTGCGGCAGGGCCAGGGCCAGCGTGAAGCCCAGCGGTTCGGCGCCCATGGCGGCGAGGTCGCTGAGGTTGACAGCCAGGGCCTTGTGGCCGAGCGCGGCCGGGTCCACGGTGGACACAAAATGCCGGCCCTCGACCAGCATGTCGGTGGACACCGCGAGCTGCTGCCCTGGTGTGGGCAACAACAGCGCACAGTCGTCGCCCATGCCCAGCGGCACGTCGGCGCGGGCGGGGCGCTGGCGCTGGAAGTGGCGCCGGATCAGCTCGAACTCACCCATGCTCAGCGGCTTCGCGCGGCGGCCAGAGGAAGGACAGCGGCGCGCTGCGGATGCGCGCGCGGATTTCGGCGCGTATGCGCTGGCGGTTCACCTGGTTGATGTTCTGCGCTTTGAGCGCCAGCCGGAAGGCGAGGTAGAAACTCACGCCCAGGTTGATCGGGCCGACCACCACCACACCGGCCACCGCCCACCAGAAGGCGGGCTCGGCCAGCACCTGCAGGCCCAGCGTGGCCGCCGCTGCTGCCACCTGGCCGGCCGACAGCGTGACGTGGCGCACCTCCAGCCCCAGACCGAAAAACGCGGCAAACGCGGGGATCAACCCGAGCATGAAACCCAGCGAGATGTTGGAGGCAAAACCCGAGATGTGGCGGCGCATGAAGCCGGCCCAGCGCGCGGCCCGCGCCACGCCGAGGGTGCGCGTGAAGTGCGGGTGGTGGGTCATGGCCGAGTCGAGCCGGTGCAGCACAAACCAGTTTTCCACCCAGCCGGCGATGATGCTGGAGGCGAACAACAACACGCCGGTGAAGGCCGCGAACAGCGCGGTGGGCCCCACCACGTTCAGGTCGTGCAGCACGTGCTGGGCCTGCTCGGCGTCGATCATGTGGGCGCCCGCAAAGTGCGCCAGCAGCCCGCTGATGAGCAGCACCACCGGCACCACCAGCCCCACGTTGCCCACGATGGCGGCCACCTGCGAACGGAACAGGTGCGCCACCTCGTCCACAAAGCTTCTCACGGCATCGTTGGACTTGAGGTCGCGCAGCTTGGCCACCATGGCCGGCGCGGTCACGGCCGGCTGTTTGGTGGCCACGGTCAGGTGCAGCAGCTGCACCAGCACAAACGAGGCGGCGTAGTTGAAGCCGGCCGCAAAACCCATCCAGAAGGCCGACAGGCCCAGGGTGTAGAGCGCGAACTTGGCCCAGGTGGTCAGGCCGATGACGGCGCCGCCGCCGGCCGCCTTGGCCAGCATGGCGCGGTACTCCGCCATGTTGCGGGTGATGTAGTGTTCGCCGCTTTCGGCGCTGCGCTCGGCCACGCGCGCCGCCGTGAGGTGCGAGCTGGTGGCGATGAGCTGGCGCACGCTGCGGCTCTCCTGCCCCACCAGCACCAGGTCGGCCAGCAGCGCGGCGCTGGCGCGGTCGCCCTGCTCGGCCAGCAGGCAGTCGATCAGGCCCTTGATGCGCAGCACCCGCTCGCGCAGCTGGCGCAGGCGGAACACGATGCCCACCGAAATGCCGTGGGCTTCGAGGTGGCTGTAGACGGTGTAGGCCGCGTGGCGGCAGTTGTCGAGCTGCTGGCGCAAGGCGGTGGCGGCTTCCTGCGTCTGGGGCGCCCGCGGACCGTGTTGCAACACGCTGGCGCGAAAGGTTTCCAGCACCTGGGGCAGGGCATGAAAGTGCCGCGCGTGGCGCGCTTCGTCCGACATGCGCACCCGGATCTCGGCCGCAAAGCCGGTGGCGCTGACCTGGCTGGCGGAGAACATGGTGGCGTCGAGCAAGATCTGCTGCCAGGTGCTCAGCGCCACCCCCGCTGCGGGCGTGGCACCGGGCAGCGTCAGCAGCCGCGCGACGCGCGCCAGTGTGAGGCTGTCGAGTGCGCGCAGCCAGGTCACGTCGAAGGGGTAAGGAAACAGCAGGTCGAACAGCGGCCCGATGTCGGTCGTCTCGGGCGTGGACGGCAACAGCTTGCGGCGCAGGCGGTTGCCGAGCTCACTCAGAAACGCGGTGCGCGGCGCAAAACCGTGGTCGGCCAGCAAGGGTGTCACGTCCACCGTGCGGTGAAAGTTGGCCCACCAGCGCTGCCAGCGCGGCAGCCACTCGGTGCGCTGCTCGGCGGCGTCCAGCAGCGCCACCACGCGGCGCGCACTGGCCGACGCGTCGCTGCGGTCGCCACGCACCCAGTCCAGCACCGCCATCAGCCACAGGTGGCGCTGGGCCAGCGGTGCGTCGGGGTCCAGGCGGTCGAGCAGGGCGTGGGCGTCGGGCGAGCGTTGCATGTTCAGTGCAGCACCCGTGCAGAACCGCCGGCGCCGCTGGCGTCCAGCACAAACAGCGGGATCTCGGCCTCGAAACGTTCGCCGTCCTCGGCCACGCAGAAGTAGCTGCCGCGCATGGTGCCGGTGGCCGTGCGCAGGCGCGCGCCGCTGGTGTACTGGAAGGTCTCGCCCGGCTTGAGCAGCGGCTGGTGCCCCACCACGCCCAGGCCTTTCACCTCTTCGGTGTGGCCCATGGCGTCCACGATCAGCCAGTGGCGCGAAATCAGCTGCGCCGCCACCTCGCCCGTGTTGGACACGGTGATGGTGTACGCAAAGGCGTGCACGCCGCGTTCGGGGTCGGACTGCTCGGGCAGGTACTGCGGTGCGACCTCGCAATGGAACTGGTACTTGGGCATGGCCGCGATGTTACCCGGCGGGGCATGCCCGCGCTGGCCTGCCAAAATACCCACTTCCATCCGCCACCAGCCCACCCGCCATGACCTACCGCATCGCCCCGTCCATCCTCTCGGCCGACTTTGCCCGCCTGGGCGAGGAGGTGAAAAACGTCATCGCCGCCGGCGCCGACTGGATCCACTTCGACGTGATGGACAACCACTACGTGCCCAACCTCACCTTCGGGCCCATGGTCTGCCAGGCGCTCAAACCACACGCCAAGACGGCCGAGGGCACGCCCGTGCCCATCGACGTGCATTTGATGATCCAGCCGGTGGACGCGCTGGCCGGCGCCTTCATCGACGCCGGGGCCGACCTGGTGAGCTTCCACCCCGACGCCAGCGCCCACGTGCACCGCAGCGTGCAGGCCATCAAGGCCAAGGGCGCGAAGGCCGGCCTGACCTTCAACCCCGCGCAACCGCTGGACGTGCTGGACTACCTGATCGACGACATCGACCTCATCCTCATCATGAGCGTGAACCCGGGCTTTGGCGGCCAGAGCTTCATCGACTCCGCCCTGCGCAAGATCGAAGCCGCGAAGAAGCGCATCGAAGCCTCGGGCAAGGACATCCGCCTGGAGGTGGACGGCGGCATCAAGGCCGACAACATCCGCCGCGTGGCCGATGCCGGCGCCGACACCTTTGTGGCCGGCAGCGCCATTTTTGGCAAGCCGGATTACAAGGGCGTGATCGACCAGATGCGGGCGGCGCTCAAGGCCTGAGCGCCACCGGTCTGACACTCACTCCGCGACGATTTTCTTGTCGGTCGCGATCTGTTTCCAGGCCGCCAGGTCGTCCTTGATGCGTTGGGCCACTTCGGCCGGCGCGTAGGGCGTGGGCTGGGCGCCATCGGGCTCCAGCAGGGCGCGCACTTCGGGCGTGTTGGCGATCTCCACGATCTCGCGGTTCAGGCGCGCCACCAGCGCGGCGGGTGTGCCGGCCGGTGCCAGGATGGACACCCAGATGTTGGCGGCAAAACCCGGCGCCACCGAGGCCATGGGCGGCAGGTCGGCAAAGGCCGGGCTGGCCTGGGCCGAGGTCACGCCGATGGCGCGCACTTTGCCGCCCTTGATCTGCGGCGCCAGCGAGCTGTAGTTGGACACCATCATGTCGACCTGGCCGCCGATCATGTCCATCAGTGCGGGTGCGGCGCCCTTGTAGGGCACATGCAGCATCTGTATCTTGGCGGCGTCGCTGATCATCTCGCTGGACAGGTGGGCGATGGAGCCTATGCCCGAGCTGGCGTAGGTGATTTTGCCGGGCCGTGCGCGGGCGGCGGCCACCAGTTCGGCGGCCGACTTGATGGGTGAAGCCGCGCTCACCGCCACCAGCATGGGGCCGTTGCCCACCATGGCCACGGGCGCGAAGGCGGTCAGCGGGTCGTAGGGCAGTTTGGACTGCGTGGCCGCAGCGGTGACGAAGGTGGACGAGGTCAGCAGCAACACCGAGCCGTCACGCGGGCCCTTGGCCACAAAGTCGGCACCGATGGTGCCGGCCGCACCGGCCTTGTTCTCCACGATGACCGTGTTGCCCAGGCGGCGGGCCAGCACCGGGGCCACCGCGCGGGCGATGGCGTCGTTGCTGGCGCCGGGGCCAAAGGGCACGACGATTTTCATCGTCGCCGGCACCGCGGCATCGGTCTGGGCCGCTGCGGTGAAAGGCAGGCACAGCGCGGTGGCGATCAGGCCGAGGCGGGCAATCAGGTGGCGCATGGGGTGTTCTCCTGGGGTGGTTGTTGTGGGGAATTCAGGCGGTGATCAGGCTGAGGTCAGGCAGGGATCTCGACGTCCAGCAGCGGTGCGTACTGCTGCGCGCCGAAGATGTCGCCGTCGCCCGCGCTGCCGCTGGGTTTGAGGCGGTAGAGCGTGAATTTGATGGCCAGGCCGGGGTCGTATTCGACGAAGTCGGAGATGCGATCGGGCGGAATGCGGTAAAGCGCGGCCATGCTGTTGCGCGTGATGGCGCCCGAGCGCTTGACGCGTTCGTACTGCGCCGGCTCGCGGAAGATGATGTCGAAGGTGATCTTGTTGACGCCCGCGTTTTTGCTGCGGATGGTCTTGGCGAGTTCGCTCAGTTTCTGTGTTCTCATGTGGGGGTCCTTCAAATGCCGGCGTCGGTGAGGTGGGTCTTGAACAGCTCCATCGGGTCATCGACCTCGACGGTGTGGTTGAGCGTCCAGCGGTAGGCGGCGCTGGCGTGCAGCACCTCGTCGAGCGGGAAGGCCACCGAACCGGCCGTGCCTTTCACGTCGGGCAGGCGGGCGTAGAACATCTGGCGCAGGCCGATCATGGTCAGCTCCTCGGCCATGTCTTTCGTGGGCGCCACGCCCTGCACCATCACACACAGCTCGTGGCCGGGCTTGTCGCGCAGGGGTTCGAGGTCGCCCATCACGCCGTCGCGGCCATAGACGTTGTAGTGCAGCTCGTAGCCGGTCTCGCCAAAACGCAGGCGCACCTGCTCGCGCGCCCAGGCGATGACTCGGTCCACGTTGGCCACGGTGTAGGGGTCGCGGATGCCACACAGGCCCACATAACGCTCGCCCACCTTGCCCGCGCCTTCGAGCTTGACGCGCACCTTCTGCGCCGGCTCGAAACGCGAGCCGGTGATGCGTGTGGTGCGCGGGTCGATCTGCTCGTAGTGGCAGTGGGTCATGTCCAGCCGGCCACCGGCGAAGAATTCTTCGTAGGGGTTGGAACGCTCGTACATGGCGTGGCCCGAGACCGACGCGATGGTGCAGCGCTGCTCGGGGTGCATGGCGGTCACTTGCACGTCCTCGTGCGAGATGGTGCCCATCACGGTTTCCTTGCCGCCGTAGGGCTCGGCGCAGAAGGACGCGCACTCCAGCACCTTGCCCAGGTAGTAGGCGCGGTCTTCGGCAAAGCCGTGGTGCAGCGCGGGCGCGGCGAACACGGCGGCGTCGGAGCTGCGCCCGCCGATGATCACGTCGGCGCCCTGGCGCAGCAGCTCCACGTAGGGGTGCACACCGGCCATGGCCACGATGCGGTCGGTGGCGTCGAGTTCGCTTTCGGTCAGGGTGGCAAAACCGTCCAGGCCCAGAACCTCGCTGCCGCTGCGCATCTTGGCGCGCAGGGCTTCCTTGTCCACTTCGGAATAGAAGTAACCGAGCTTGAACTTCTTCAGACCGTGTTGCTGGGCCAGGTCCTTGATGATGGCGACGTAGCGGTCCACGCGGCTGTTGGAGCCGGTGTCGCCGGCCGAGCCGATGACCATGGGCACGCCCAGGCGGCGCGAGGCCAGCAGCATTTTTTCGAGGTCGCCGCGTTGCCAGGCTTCGGGGCTGGTGGAGGTGTCCGAACCCAGGGGCACCGGGCCCACGTCGTCGCTGCCGGAGTCGGCGGCGATGTAGTCGGGCTGGGCGTTGACGCCGATCTCGAAACTCTCGGGGCGCAGCGGCGCAAAGCCGAGGTGGCCGTTGGGGCAGATGATCTTGAGGTGTTGCATGCGAGTGGGGGGTGAACTGGCCCGCCGTGGGCCCGACGCCTACCCTTTTGCATCATCTGTGCCAACCTCTGTATGTGAGAAAAAGTCTTTTAAATCAATGACTTGAGAAAATTGCAGGCCAAACACTGGCTTGTTGCGCGTGCAAAATTCACGCGCGTGCGTGAATTTCACTCATCTTCGGCGGGACCGTGGGCGTCCTGCAGGCCCAGCTTGGCCATCTGGTGCCTCAGCGCGTGGCGGCTCAGGCCCAGGCCCTGGGCGGCCGTGCCGAGTTGGCCGCCCGCCGCGCGCAGGGCGCTGGCGATCAGCTCGCGCTGGAACTGCGCCGTGGCCTGGTGGTAGTCGCCACCGAGGGGAGCGCTTGCCATGCCGTGCGATGGGGGCCGTGCGCTTGCTGGCGCCAGCCCCACGTCGCGCAGGATGCGCTGCGGCAGGTGGGCCACTTCGACGCGTTCGCCGTCTTCGAGCAGGCAGATGCGCTCCAGCAGGTTTTCCAGCTCGCGCACATTGCCCGGCCAGGCGTAGCGGCGAAAGATGTCCTGCACCTCGGGCGCGAAGTGGCGCATGCGGCTGCCGTGCTGGGCATTGAAGCTGGCCAGCGCGTGTTCGGCCAGCAGAAACACGTCGTCGCCGCGTTCGCGCAGCGGCGGGATGTTGATGGCGATCACCTGCAGCCGGTAGTAGAGGTCGTCGCGGAACAGCCCCGCCTTGACCTCGCCCAGCAAAATCTTGTTGGTGGCGGCGATGAAACGCACGTCCACGTGGATGGGCTTGACCGCGCCCACGCGGCGAAAACGCCGGTTGTCGAGCAGGGTCAAAATCTTGGCCTGCATCACCGGGTCGAGCTCGCGCACCTCGTCGAGGAACAGCGTGCCGCCGTTGGCGGCTTCGATCAGCCCGGTCTTGGCGCCCACCGCGCCAGTGAAGGCGCCGCGCTCGTGGCCGAACAGCTCCGACTCCAGCAGCTCGGCCGGGATGGCGGCGCAGTTGATGTCGATGAACTCGGCCGCCGCGCGCACCGATTGCTGGTGGATCAGCCGCGCCACCAGGCCTTTGCCGGTGCCGGTTTCGCCGTAGATCAGCACCGTCTGCGCCTTGGAGCGCGCCACGCGCGCGATGAGTTCGCGCAGCGCGACGATGCTGGGGTGGTCGCCGATCAGGGCGGCGGTGGTGTGCGGTGCGGCCATGCTGCCCGCATTGTCGTTCAGCCCCGGGCGGCCTCTCGCTCCACGTCGTGCTGGAAGCTGGCGGCGTGCATCTGGGCCTGTTCGCGCATCATGGTCGGGTAGAGCACATGGAAGTCGGCCACGATGTCGGCCAGCGGCATGTCGTCAAAAGCGCCGCGCTGGTTCACGTACTCCATGTGGCGGTTGCCGGCTTTGTCGAAGGGGTGGTAGATGGAATCGTGGCGGCCGTCGAAGTCCAGCGGCAGCAGGCCAAAGCGGTCGCACAGCTCGATGTTGAAGGCCGGCGTGGCCTTGACCCACTGGCCATCGAGCCAGATGTCGGTGTAGCCGTGCCAGTAGAACAGGTCGGTGTCCATGGTCTGGCGCATGCGCTCGGTGCTCATGTGGTTGCGCACGTCGGCATAACCCACCCGCGCCGGAATGCCCGCCGCGCGGCAGGCGGCGGCCAGCAGCGCGGCCTTGGGCACACACCAGCCGTAGCCCTTTTCCAGCACGCTGCTGCCGCGCATGTGTTCGGGCGCCAGGTCAATGCGGTAGGGGTCGTAGCGAAAGCCATCGCGCACCGCCAGGTACAGCGCCACGGCGCGTTCGCGGTCGTCGGCGCCCTGGGCGTGTTGTTGCGCAAAGGCGATCACGCCGGGGTGGTCGCTGTCGATCAGGGCGGTGGCGGCCAGGCTGGCGGGGGTAGGGGGTGTGGTCATGGGGGTCTCCTGTGCGCAAGTATGGCAAGAAGCCGCATCAAACTTTGTCACGTGCGCTCCAGCGCCCTGGCCACAGCGCGGCGCCGATAATCCGGTCCCATGACGCCCGCTTTCCCTCCGCTTGTGCGCCCCGACCTGCGCTTTCTGTTGGCGCACCCGGCGCACTTCATCGCATTGGGCGCGGGCTCTGGCCTGAGCCGCAAGGCGCCCGGCACCGTGGGTACCTTGTGGGGCTGGGCCGCGTTCCTGTTGTTGCAAACGTTTTGGCAACCGACCGACATCCAGTGGGCCGCCACCATTGGCCTGGCCACGCTGGGCGGCTGGTGGGCGGCCGATGTCACGGCCATCCACATGGGCATTGCCGACCCCGGCCACATCGTCATCGACGAGATCGTGGCCATCTGGCTGGTGCTGTGGCTGGCCATGCCCATGGGCTTCTGGGGCCAGGCGGTGGCCTTTGGTCTGTTCCGCTTTTTTGACGCCGCCAAACCGCAGCCGGTGCGCTGGGCCGATCAGTTGTTCAAGGGCTTTGGCGCGCGCGGCGCCTGGGGCATCATGTTCGACGATCTCGTGGCGGCTTTTTGTACGCTGCTGGTCATTGCAGTTTGGCGCTTCTGATGGACGACGACACCCCCCACCTGTGCATCCAGCTCGCCGACGCGCTGCGCGCACGCAGCCTCATGCTGGCCACGGCCGAGAGCTGCACCGGCGGGCTGATCGCCGGTGCCTGCACCGAACTGAGCGGATCGAGCGACTGGTTTGAGCGCGGTTTCGTCACCTACTCCAACGCCGCCAAAAGCGAGCTGCTGGGCGTGCCCGCTGCATTGATCGAAGCCCATGGCGCCGTGAGCGAACCGGTGGCCCGGGCCATGGCCGAAGGCGCGGTGGCGCACTCGCGCGCGCATCTGTCGGTGGCCGTCACCGGCGTGGCCGGCCCCACCGGCGGCAGCGCCGACAAGCCGGTGGGCACGGTCTGGTTCGGCTGGTGCGTGGGCGGTGTCACGCACAGCGAGCGGCAGCGCTTTGACGGCGACCGTGCCGCCGTGCGCGCGGCCACCGTGAGGCACGCGCTGGCGGGCTTGCTGGCGCGCGTGTAGTCCCTTTCTCATCAGGAGCGTTTCATGCACCCCAACCAGCAAACCCTGCAACGCTTCTACGACGCCTTCGCCCGGCTCGACGCGGACACCATGAGCGCCTGTTACGCGCCCGATGTGGTGTTTGAAGACGAGGTCTTCCAGCTCAACGGACAGCGCGAGGTGGCTGGCATGTGGCGCATGTTGTGCACCGCCACCCAGGCCAGGGGGCGCGACGACTGGCGCCTGGAATTCAGCGGCGTGGCGGCCGACGCCCGCACCGGCCAGGCCCACTGGGACGCGCACTACCGCTTCAGCGCCACCAAACGCCTCGTCCTCAACCGCATTGATGCGCGTTTCGAGTTCAACGAGCAAGGCCTGATCACCCGCCACCGCGACCGTTTTGATTTCTGGCTCTGGGCGCGGCAGGCGCTGGGCATGCCGGGCTGGTTGCTGGGTTGGTTGCCGTGGTTTCGGCAGAAGGTGCGCGCCCAGGCCATGGGCAATCTGAACAAGTTCCTCGCTTCGCAGGGGTGAACATGGACACGCTGGACTGGCAAGGCTTTGAAGCACGCGACTTTGCGGTGAACGGCATCACCCTGCACGCGCGCGTGAGCACCGGTTGGGACAACGCGTGCCCCGTGGTGCTGCTGCAACACGGCTTTCCACAAACCCACGTGATGTGGCGCCGCGTGGCGCAGGCGCTCCAACCCCACTTCCGCCTCGTGCTGCCCGACTTGCGCGGCTACGGCGACTCGACCAAGCTGATGGGGCAGGACGACCACGCCCAGGCCAGCAAACGTGCCATGGCGGCCGACCTGGTGGCGCTGATGGACAGCCTGGGCGTCGAGCGTTTCGGCCTCTGTGGCCACGACCGCGGTGGGCGCGTGGGCCACCGCCTGGCGCTGGACCACCCCGGCCGGCTGGACAAACTGTGCCTGATCGACATCGCACCCACCCTGGACATGTACGCCGCCACCGACATGGCCTTTGCGCGAGCCTACTACCACTGGTTCCACCTGATCCAGCCCGCGCCCCTGCCCGAAACCATGATCGGTGGCGACGCGCGCGCCTACCTGCACGCCAAACTGGGTGGCTGGGGTGCCGGTGGCGTGACCCATATCGAGCCCGCTGCGCTGGCCGAATACGAACGCTGCTTCTGCCGCCCCGAGGCCATACACAGCGCCTGCGAGGACTACCGCGCCAGCGCCGGCATCGATCTGGAACACGACCGCGCGAGCCGCGAGCGCGGCGAAAAAATCGCATGCGACACCCTGGTGCTGTGGGGCGCCAAGGGCGTGGTGCAGCGCCTGTTCGACCCGCTGGCCCTGTGGCGGGCGCAGTGCGCCGCCACGGTGAGCGGCCACGCCATGGACGCCGGCCACTTCATCCCGGAAGAACTGCCCGAGGCCACCGCGGCCGAGCTGCTCGCCTTTTTTGGAAAGACCACCGCATGATCGTTGTCCACCACCTCAACCACTCGCGATCGCAGCGCGTGTTGTGGCTGCTCGAAGAGCTCGGCGTGCGCTACCGCATCGAGCGCTACGAACGCGATCCCAAAACCATGCTCGCACCGCCCGCGCTGATGAAGGTGCACCCGCTGGGCAAGTCGCCGGTCATCACCGACGGCAAGCTCACCGTGGCGGAGTCCGGTGCCATCATCGAGTACCTGGTGGAGCGCTATGGCGAAGGCCGTTTTGCCCCCGCCGTGGGCACGCCGGAGCACCTGCGTTACCGCTACTGGCTGCACTACGCAGAGGGTTCGCTGATGTCGCCGCTGCTGATGAAGCTGGTGTTCGATCAGGTGGAAAAAGCGCCCATGCCTTTTTTCGCCAAACCCATCGCCAAGGCCATTGCCGCCAAGGTCAAAGGTGCGTTCGTCAGCCCCAACATCGCCCGCCACCTCGACTACCTGGAGGCCGAGCTGAAAGACGCCGACTGGTTTGCCGGCAAGGAATTCAGCGCAGCCGACGTGCAGATGAGTTTTCCGCTGGAGGCAGCTGCGGCCCGCGCCGGGCTGGACAACAGCCGCCCGCGCCTGATGGACTGGTTGCAGCGCATCCACGCCCGCCCGGCCTACCACCGGGCGCTGGAAAAGGGTGGGCCGTTCGAGATCCTGGGTTGAGCCGGACGGCCCGCGCGAGCCCATCCGAAGGCCCGCCCATGGCCAGCCGGTAAAATCTTGGGTTTGCCCCAGGCCGTGCGTCTGCGCGCGGGTTGTTGTCTGGGCCCTTTCCTCCCGAGGTTTTCATGACCGACACCGCCGTCGCCACCAACGCCACCCCCCCCGTTTCTTCCCAGACCATGGCCAACGCCATCCGCGCCTTGGCCATGGACGCCGTGCAGCAGGCCAATTCGGGCCACCCCGGCGCGCCCATGGGCATGGCCGACATGGCGGTGGCCTTGTGGGGCCGCCACCTGCGCCACAACCCGACCAACCCCGCCTGGGCCAACCGCGACCGCTTCGTGCTGTCCAACGGCCACGGCTCCATGCTGATCTACGCGCTGCTGCACCTGAGCGGCTACAAGCTGCCGATAGACGAGCTGAAGAACTTCCGCCAGCTGCACAGCAAGACGGCGGGCCACCCCGAGGTGGGCATCACGCCCGGCGTGGAAACCACCACCGGCCCGCTGGGCCAAGGTGTCACCAACGCGGTGGGCATGGCGCTGGCCGAGAAGCTGCTGGCCGCCGAGTTCAACCGCGACGGTCATGCCATAGTGGACCACCACACCTACGTGTTCCTGGGCGACGGCTGCCTGATGGAAGGCATCAGCCACGAGGCCTGCGCCCTGGCCGGCGCCTGGAAGCTGAACAAGCTGGTCGCCCTGTACGACGACAACGGCATCTCCATCGACGGCCAGGTCACGCCCTGGTTCATCGACAACACGCCGCAGCGTTTTGAGGCCTATGGCTGGAACGTGATCCGCGACGTGGACGGCCACGATGCCGACGCCGTGGACGCGGCCATTGCCACTGCCAAACAAAGCAGCGACAAGCCCACCCTGATC
>JAUYSB010000161.1 GCA_030696525.1 Hydrogenophaga sp.
CTGGCCCTTGGGCAACGCGGCGGCAGACGCAGAGGGCGAAATGGTCAGCCTCTCAAAGCGTCGCCCAGGTGGCGGCGGTACCACTCGTGGAAGTGCTGCATGCCGTCTTCCATGGGGCTCTGGTAGGGGCCGACCTCGTTGTCGCCGCGCGCCAGCAAGGCCTTGCGGCCCGCGTCCATGCGTTCCGCGATCTCGTCGTCCTCGATGCAGGTTTCCATGTAGGCCGCCCGCTGCGCCTCGACGAACTCGCGCTCGAAGGCGGCGATGTCCTCGGGGTAGTAGAACTCCACCATGTTCATGGTCTTGTCCACGCTGATGGGGTGCAGGGTGGAGACGGTCAGCACATGTGGGTACCACTCCACCATGATGTGGGGGTAGTAGGTCAGCCAGATGGCGCCGTGGTCGGGCATGGCGCCGTTGCGGTACTGCATGAGCTGCTGGTGCCAGCGCTGGTAGACCGGGCTGCCGGCCTTGCCCAGCAGGTTGGCCGCGCCAACGGTCTGCACCGAATATTCGGGCTTGAACTCCCAGCGCAGGTCTTCGCATGTGACGAAGTTGCCCAGGCCGGGGTGGAAGGGCGCGACGTGGTAGTCCTCCAGATAGACCTCGATGAAGGTTTTCCAGTTGTAGTTGCAGGTGTGCAGCTCCACGTGGTCCAGCACCATGCCGTCGAAGTTGAGCGCGGCGCGCGGGCCCATGTTCGCCAGGTCGGCGGCGATGTCTCGGCCGTTGTCCTCGAACAGCAGGCCGTTCCACTCGCGCAGCGGGTAGCGCTTGAGGTCCAGGCAGGGATCTTGGGCAAAGTGTGGGGCACCCAGCAGGTTGCCCAGTTTCGTGCCGGGCGCGCCGCCGCCGTTGTAGGTCCAGCGGTGCAGCGGGCACACGATGTGACCACCGGCGCTGCCACTGCGTTGTTCGCTCAGGTTGCCCCGGTCCTTGAGCATGACCGCCTGGCGGTGGCGGCACACGTTGGAGACCAGCTCCACGCCCTGCGCCGTGCGCACCAACGCGCGGCCCTGGCCTTCTTGCGGCAAGGCGTAATAGTCACCGAGTTCGGGAACGGCGTTCTGATGCCCCACGTAGCGGGGCCCGCGCTGAAAGATGGTCTCCAGTTCGCGCTGGAACAGCGCCTCGTCGAAGTAACTGGAAACTGGAAGTTGGCTTGCGGCCTGCTGCAGTTGAAGACTTAAATCAGACATCGTGGTCGTGACCTAGAGACTCCCCCTATGAAGGGGCAGGGTAAGCGCTTGTTGACGGTGAGGTCAGCGCGGAAGGGGTGGACAGAGCCCGGGCTCCTGAGAACGAAAGGGGGCGATTGTACCCTGGGGGTATCGGGCGGTCGGCCGGTCAGGCCATTAAAATGGCCGGTTTGGTGCACGCATTCCAGCGTGGGCCGCGAACCGATTTGCCCATGTCCAAAACCGCCGCCGCCAAGGCGCTTGCCCCGCCCGCCACCTACGAAGCCGCGCTGCACGAGCTGGAGCAACTGGTGGCCGCCATGGATGCCGGTCAGCTGCCGCTGGACCAGTTGCTGGCGCAGTACCAGCGAGGTGCCGAGCTGCTGCGGTTTTGCCGTTCGCGGCTGGACGCGGTGGAACAGCAGATCCGCGTGTTCGAGAACGGCGAGTCGCAGCCTTGGAGCCCGCAGTGAACGCCGCGCCCCTGGACCTGGCCAGCTGGAGCCAGGCGCGCTTGGACGAAGTCGAAGCCGCGCTGGAGCGCTGGGTGCCCGCCGATGCGCCTGCCGGCCTGGGCGACGCCATGCGCTATGCCGTGCTCGACGGTGGCAAGCGCCTGCGCCCATTGCTGGTGCTGGCGGCCGCCGAAGCCGTGCGCGGCCAGCCGCAGGCCGCCCTGCGCGCGGCGTGTGCGGTGGAGCTGATCCACGCGTATTCGCTGGTGCACGACGACATGCCCTGCATGGACAACGACGTGTTGCGCCGCGGCAAGCCCACTGTGCATGTGCAGTTTGGCGAAGCACAGGCCTTGCTGGCAGGCGATGCCTTGCAGGCCCTGGCCTTTGAGTTGCTGCTGCCGGGCGATGACGAGTTACCGGCCACGGTCAGTGCACGCCTGTGCCGCCTGCTGGCCCAGGCCGCTGGCGCACAAGGCATGGCCGGTGGCCAGGCCATTGATCTGGCCAGCGTGGGCTTGGCACTGGACCAGGCCGCCCTGGAAGACATGCACCGCAAAAAGACCGGCGCGTTGCTGCAGGCCAGTGTGCTCATGGGCGCTGCCAGCGGCGTGTTGGACTCCCGTGCGCACGACGCCCTGGCCGACTACGGCGCCGCGCTTGGCCTGGCCTTTCAGGTGGTGGACGACATCCTGGACGTCGTCGCCGATTCGGCCACCCTGGGCAAAACCGCCGGCAAGGACGCCGCCAACGACAAACCCACATTTGTGTCGCTGATGGGCCTGGACGCCGCCCGCGCCTACGCCCAGTCGCTGATCGAACGTGCCCACGCCGCCCTGCAGCGCAGCGGTCTGGACGACACCCGTGCCCTGGCCGCCCTGGCCCGGCAGGTGGTGCAGCGTTCCTTCTGAGCACCCCCACAACGGAACCCGAAAGCACCCCCGCGATGAGCGCCTTGTTGCCCACCATCCAATCGCCCGCCGACCTGCGCCACCTTCAGCGCGCCCAGCTGCGGCCGCTGGCCGACGAGCTGCGCCAGTACCTGCTGCACAGCGTGTCGCAGACCGGGGGCCATCTCAGCTCCAACCTGGGCACGGTGGAACTGACCGTGGCCCTGCACTACGTGTTCAACACGCCGCAGGACCGCATCGTCTGGGACGTGGGCCACCAGACCTACCCACACAAGATCCTGACCGGCCGGCGCGAGCGCATGCACACGCTGCGCCAACTCGGCGGCATCAGCGGTTTTCCGCTGCGCACCGAAAGCGAGTACGACACCTTTGGCACAGCGCACTCATCCACCAGCATCTCGGCGGCGCTGGGCATGGCGGTGGCGGCACGGCAAAAGGGTGAAGACCGCCACGCCATCGCGGTGATTGGCGACGGCGCCATGACCGCGGGCATGGCCTTCGAGGCACTGAACAACGCGGGCGTTGAAAACTGCCGCCTGCTGGTCATCCTCAACGACAACGACATGTCCATCAGCCCGCCGGTGGGCGCGCTCAACCGCTACCTGGCACAGCTGCTCAGCGGCAGCTTCTACACCGCGGCCAAGAACGTTGGCAAGAGCGTGCTCAAGCCGGTGCCGCCGCTGTTCGAGCTGGCCAAGCGCCTGGAACAGCAGGCCAAGGGCATGGTGGTGCCGGCCACGCTGTTCGAAAAATTCGGCTTCAACTACATCGGCCCCATCGACGGCCACGACCTCGATTCGCTGATCCCCACGCTGGAAAACATCAAGCACCTGGAGGGCCCGCAGTTCCTGCACGTGGTCACCAAGAAGGGCCAGGGCTACAAGCTGGCCGAGGCCGACCCGGTGGCCTACCACGGCCCCGGCAAGTTCGATCCTGCCGTGGGCCTGACGCCGCCCGTCACGCCGCCCAAGACCACTTTCACACAGGTGTTCGGTCAGTGGCTGTGCGACATGGCCGAGGCCGATCCGCGTCTGGTCGGCATCACGCCCGCCATGCGCGAGGGCTCGGGCATGGTCGAATTCCACAAACGCTTCCCCGAGCGTTACCACGACGTCGGCATTGCCGAACAACACGCCGTCACCTTTGCCGCCGGCCTGGCTTGCGAAGGTCTCAAACCCGTGGTGGCCATTTACTCCACCTTCCTGCAGCGCGCCTACGACCAGCTGATCCACGACGTGGCGCTGCAAAACCTGCCGGTGGTGTTTGCGCTGGACCGCGCCGGCCTGGTGGGCGCCGACGGCGCCACCCACGCCGGCAACTACGACATCGCCTATCTGCGCTGCGTCCCCAACCTGGCCGTGGCCTGCCCAAGTGACGAGGCCGAGTGCCGCCAGCTGCTCAGCACCGCCTACGCACAAAACCACCCGGTGGCCGTGCGCTACCCGCGCGGCGCGGGCGTGGGCAAGGCCCTGCCGGCCGATCTGGCCGGGCTGCCCTATGGCAAGGGCGAACTGCGCCGCCAGGGCACGGGCATCGCCATCTTGGCTTTTGGCACCTTGCTGCACCCGGCGCTGGACGTGGCCGAGCGCCTGAACGCCAGCGTGGCCAACATGCGTTGGGCCAAGCCGCTGGATGTGGACCTGCTGCTGGAACTGGCCCGCAGCCACCAGGCCATCGTCACCGTGGAAGACGGTGCCGTCATGGGCGGCGCCGGCAGCGCGGTGCTGGAGGCGCTGCAGGCCGCTGGTCTGAACCTGCCGGTGCTGCAACTCGGCATCCCCGACCGGTTCATCGAACACGGCGATCCGGCCAAGCTGTACAGCCAGCTGGGGCTGGATGCGCAGGGCATGGAGCGCAGCATCCGGGCGCGATTTGCCGACGCGATTCCGGCAAGTTCCGCAGGTTCCGAATCGCCCTGATTTTTCATGCCGCCGCGTGTGAAAAATTTTCAACGCCTAATGCGCTGAATCTGGCACTTTCAAGGGAAAACCCCCAATTTATGGGAGGGGGGGCTTCCTACAATTCGCAAGCCTTGTATCAGGGCTCGGCGGCGCAAGACGCTGCCGCTGACCACCCACAACCATTCGGAGTCAAACCCACCATGGATCGTCGTTCAATCATCAAGCACGCAGGCATTGCCGGTGTGCTGGCCGCAGGCGCAGCACCTGCCGTGCACGCCCAGGCCGCCATCCGCTGGCGCCTGACCTCCAGCTTCCCCAAGGCGCTGGACACCATTCACGGCGCTGCCGACGTGTTTGCCAAGAAGGTCAACGAGATGTCGGGCGGCAAGTTCACCGTCACCGTGCACGCGCCGGGCGAACTGGTGCCGGCCTTCGGCATCGTTGATGCCGTGCAGCAAGGCACTGTTGAAGCCGGCCACACCGCGCCCTACTACTACTTCGGCAAGGACGACACCTTCGCCATGGGCACGGCCATTCCGTTCGGCCTCAACAGCCGCCAGCTGACCGCCTGGTACTACGACGGCAACGGCCTCAAGCTGTTCCGCGAGTTCTACGACCAGTACAACATCGTCAACTTCCCCGGCGGCAACACCGGTGCCCAGATGGGCGGCTGGTACCGCAAGGAAATCAAGGGCGTGGCCGACATCAAGGGCCTCAAGATGCGCGTCGGCGGCTTCGCCGGCAAGGTCATGAGCCGCATGGGCGCCGTGCCCCAGAACATCCCCGGTGGCGAGATCTACCAGGCGCTGGAAAAAGGCACCATCGACGCGACCGAGTGGATCGGGCCGTACGACGATGAAAAGCTGGGCTTCCAGAAAGTCGCCAAGAACTACTACTACCCCGGCTGGTGGGAAGGCGGCGCACAGCTGGACTTCTACATCAACAAGGCGGCTTTCAACGGTCTGTCGACCGAGAACAAGGCCATCGTGGAAACGGCTGCGTCGCACGCCCACACCATGATGCAGGCCATGTACGACGCCCGCAACCCGGCCGCCCTCAAGCGCCTGGTGGCCGGTGGCGCCAAGCTGCTGCCGTTCCCCAAGACCGTGATGGACGAGGCCTACAAGCAGTCCATGGCCTTGTACGACGAGCTCAGTGCCAGCAACCCGAACTGGAAGAAGATCTACACCGACTACGCGGCCTTCCGCAAGGACCAGAACCTGTGGTTCCGCTTCACCGAAGCGCGTTTCGACAGCTACATGCAGTCGGCCAAGCTGTAAATCGGCGTCGATGTCGGCGAGAAACCCCGCAGCCGCGGGGTTTTTTGCTGAATCTCTGCCCGCGCAACGGGTTCGGACGGACTGCGTGCCGGCCGATCCGATAGACTCGGCGCCCGTTCGCCTTCACCCTCCACACAGGGGTTTTCATGTCTCAACTGCTCTCACTCTCGCGCCTGATCGACGGGCTGACCAACCTGGTCGGCAAGCTGGCCATGTGGATGATCCTGGCCACAACCCTGATCAGTGCCAGCAACGCCATCATCCGCAAGGTCTTCGGCACCAGCTCGAACGCTTGGCTGGAAATCCAGTGGTACCTGTTTGCCGCGGTGTTCATGCTGGGTGGCGGCTACGCCTTCCTGCGCAACGCGCATGTGCGCATCGACTTCATCTCCAGCCGCTTCAGCGCGCGCACCCGCAACTGGATCGACGTGGGGGGCATCCTCGTTTTTGTGTTCCCGCTGTGTTACCTGCTCATCAGCCTGGGCATGCCCTTGTTTCTGAACGCTTGGAACAGTGGCGAGATGTCGTCCAATGCCGGTGGGCTGCTTCGCTGGCCGGTGTACGCGCTGATCCCGCTGGGCTTTTTCCTGCTGTTTGTGCAGAGCATCAGCGAGCTGATCAAGCGCTTCGCCTTCCTGACCGGTAAGGGCCCCGATCCCCTGGCGCACGCCGGGCCCAGTGACGAAGAACTGTTGGCACAACAGCTTCTGGACGAAGAAGCGCAGCGCCTCAAGGGAGTCAACTGATCATGATCGAATTCATCTCTGCCAATTTTGTGCCGCTGATGTTCGCCGGCCTGCTGGTGTTCCTGCTGGTGGGTTTTCCGGTGGCCTTCTCGCTGGCCGCTACCGGCCTGTTTTTCGGCCTCATCGGCATGGAAGTGGGGTTGTTCCCCGACAACCTGTTCCAGGCCCTGCCGCTGCGCGTGTTCGGCATCATGCAGAACGACACGCTGCTGGCCATCCCCTTCTTCACCCTGATGGGCATCATCCTCGAGCGCAGCCGCATGGCCGAGGACCTGCTCGAAACCGTGGCCCAGGTGTTCGGCCCGGTGCGAGGTGGCCTGGCGGTGGCGGTGATCCTGGTGGGCGCGCTGCTGGCCGCCACCACCGGTGTGGTGGCCGCTGCCGTCATATCCATGGGCCTGATCTCGCTGCCCATCATGCTGCGCTATGGCTACAACCGCACCATCGCCACCGGCACCATCACCGCCTCGGGCACGCTGGCGCAGGCGCTGCCGCCGTCGCTGGTGCTGAACGTGCTGGCCGACCAGCTCGGCCGTTCGGTGGGTGACATGTACGCCGGTGCCCTGATACCCGGTCTGCTGCTGGTCGGCCTGTACCTGGCCTTCATTGCAGCGGTCGCGCTGCTCAAGCCCGACTGGGTGCCCGCATTGCCGCTGGAAGCGCGCATCTACAACGAACCCAACGGCAGCAGCGGGCACCGTTCCCTGTTGCTGCTGCTGCTGACCTGTGGTGCCGTGGCCTACGGCTGGTCACAAATCCACGACAGCATGATGGCGCAGTGGATAGGCCGCGAAAACCCGGCCGCTGGCGACGAGGTGTTCATCCTGTCTGCCACCGTGGGTTCGGTGCTGGCGCTGGCGCTGGCCATCCTGAACCGCCTGTTCCGCCTGGGCCTGCTGTCGCGCCTTGCCGAGCAGGTCACCTTTGTGCTGATCCCGCCGCTGGTGCTGATCTTCCTGGTGCTGGGCACCATCTTCCTGGGCATCGCCACGCCCACCGAAGGCGGCGCCATGGGCGCGCTGGGCGCGCTGATCATGGCCGGTTCGCGCAAGCGCCTGTCGTTTGACCTGCTCAAGCAGGCGCTGGAGAACACCACCAAGCTGGCCATCTTCGTGCTGTTCATCCTGATCGGCTCCACCGTGTTCAGCTTCACCTTCAACGCGGCCGACGGTCACATCTGGGTGGAGCACCTGTTCGACAAGCTGCCAGGTGGCCAGCTCGGCTTCCTGATCTTCGTCAACGCCCTGGTGTTCGTGCTGGGCATGTTCATCGACTTCTTCGAGATCGCCTTCATCGTGATCCCGCTGCTGGCGCCGGTGGCCGAGAAGATGGGCATCGACCTGATCTGGTTCGGCATCATCATCGCGATGAACCTGCAGACCTCGTTCCTGACCCCGCCCTTCGGTTTTGCGCTGTTCTACCTGCGCAGCGTGGCGGCCCGCAACGACTACACCGATCACATCACCAAGCAGCGCATCCCGGCGGTCACCACGGCACAAATCTACAAGGGCTCGATCGCCTTCATCATCCTGCAGCTGCTCATGGTCGCCGCCATCATTGCCTACCCTGGCATGGTGACCGACAGCCTGGGCGAGAAAGTCAAGGTCGATGAATCGGCCGTGACCGACATGCTCAACAACATGCCGGGCATGGAAGACACCGACTCGGGCCAGGAAGCCAGCCAGGAAGGCATGGGCGCCGAGCCCGCCGCCGAAGGCGATGCGGCCCCAGCTGAGGGTGCTGCTGCCGAGGAAGATCCTGCGAAGGCCTTGATGGATGCCGTCAAGGAAGACAAGAAGTGAGCACGCTGCGCCATGCTGATTGATGTGCGTGTGATGGATGGCCGCATGGCCGACGCGTTGCCGGGCTACGCCACGCCTGGCAGCGCCGGCCTGGACCTGCGCGCCTGCCTGGACGGGCACCTGCTGCTGGCGCCCAACGCCTGGCAGCTGGTGCCCACCGGGCTGGCCATCCACCTCAAAGACCCGGGGTACGCGGCCCTCATCCTGCCGCGTTCCGGCCTGGGTCACAAACACGGCATCGTGCTGGGCAACCTGGTGGGCCTGATCGACAGCGACTACCAGGGCCAGCTCATGGTGAGCGCCTGGAACCGCAGCGCCGTGGCCTACACCCTGCAGCCCATGGAGCGCCTGGCGCAGCTGGTCATCGTGCCGGTGGTGCAGGCGCAGTTCAGGGTGGTGGACGATTTCGACCATGCCACCGAACGTGGCGCCGGCGGCTACGGCTCCACCGGCAAGGCCTGACGCGTCCTTTCAGCCCCGGTCAGTGCAGCGTGGCGTCCGGCGGCGAGCCGGTCTGCACGTTGAAAAAGCCGGTGCCCAGCGTGCCCCGGCCAATTTCTTCTTCTGTTGCTTCGCGCACCTGGTGCACCCGCAACTGCAGGCGCAGCGCGATGCCCGCCAGCGGGTGGTTGGCGTCCATCACCACGTGCTCGGGGTAGATTTCACTCACGAAGTACACCCGGTCGCGCGGTGCATCGGGGTTGCAGCCCTCGGGCAAGCCCTCGAAGGCCATGCCGATGTCCAGTTCCGCCGGAAAACGCGACAGCGGCTCCAGAAACAGCAACTGGTCATCGAAGTCGCCAAACGCGTGTTCGGGTTCGAGGTGCAGGTCGATCTTGTCGCCCGCCTCATGGCCCATCAGGCCTTCCTCGATCTTGGCGAGCAGGTCGCCGCCGCCCACCAGAAATTCCACCGGATCGTCCGACTCGTCGAGCAACTCGCCCAGCGTGTCCTTGAGCGTCCAGCTCAGCGACACCACACATTGTTCCGAAATTTTCATCGCACAATTGTCCCATGAAGCTTCTTTCCCCTCCCGTTCTGCCCCCGGCCGTTGACGTGGCCCTGCCCTTGCTTGGCGGGCTCACGCCGCAGCAGTTCATGCGCCGCCACTGGCATAAGAAGCCGCTGCTGGTGCGCCAGGCCATCCCGGGTTTTGTGCCGCCACTGGACCGCAAGGCGCTGTTCGACCTGGCCGGCCGCGAAGGCGTGGAGTCGCGCCTGATCGCGCACGGCGCCCAGGGCTGGGCGCTCAAACACGGGCCGTTTGCCCGCCGCAGCCTGCCGCCGCTGGAGCAGGCGCGCTGGACCCTGCTGGTGCAGGGCGTGGATTTGCACAGCAACGCCGCGCATGCGTTGATGAGCCACTTCCGTTTTGTGCCCGACGCGCGCCTGGACGATCTGATGATTTCGTGGGCCAGCCCCGGCGGTGGCGTGGGCCCGCATTTCGACAGTTACGACGTCTTCCTGCTGCAGGCCACCGGCCAGCGGCGCTGGCGCATCGGCCGCCAGAAAGACTTCAGCCTGGTGCCGGACGTGCCGCTCAAGATCCTGCAGCATTTCGAACCCGAAGAAGAGTGGGTGCTCGACCCCGGCGACATGTTGTACCTGCCGCCGCGCTGGGCCCACGACGGCGACGCGGTGGGCAGCGACTGCATGACCTGTTCCATCGGCTTTCGCTCGCCTCAGCGCGGCGGCCTGGCCGGCGAACTGGCGCTGCGCCTGGCCGACGAACACGAGGACAACACGCTCTACCGCGACCCCGCCCAGCCCGCCACCGCCACACCGGCGCGCGTGCCCGCCGAGCTGCAAGCCTTTGCCGCCGATGGCCTGCGCCGCTTGCTCGCGCAGGGCGACCTGCTGGGCTGCACCCTGGGCGAGGTGCTGACCGAGCCCAAACCCACGGTGTGGTTCGACGAGCCGGCCGCCGCCTGGGCGGGCGGTGCGCTGCGGCTGGACCGCCGCACCCGCATGATGTACGACGACAAACACGTGTTCATCAACGGCGAGAGCTTCCGGGCCGGTGGCGCCGATGCCCGCCTGATGCGTCAATTGGCCGACGAACGCCGGCTCGACGCCCGCGCCCTGGCCCGCGCCAGCGAAGGCGCGCGCGCGCTGCTGGCCGAGTGGGTGGACAGCGGCTGGCTGTTGGAGGAGACCGACGATGACTGAAGCCCCCACCCCGCAGCCGCCGCCAGCCGATCCTGTGAGCCCGTGGCCCGACGGGCGTTTTGTGGGCCGTGTGGATTTTCAGAACCTGGTGGTGCAAGGTCTGCAGGAAGCCGCCCGCGAGGCCTGTGCCCTGGTGTGGCTGTGCGATCCCGACTTTGCCGCCTGGCCGCTGGGCGAGCAGCGGCTGGTGTCGGCGCTGGACGACTGGGCGGCGGCGACACGGGCGCATCCGCTGGCGCAACTGCGGGTGCTGGGGCAACGTTTCGATGACATGCGCCTGCGGCACGCGCGTTTTGTGGACTGGCGCGCGCGCTGGTCGCACCGGGTTGAGGTGCGCGTGTGGTCGGCCGGGCAGGCCAGCCTGCCCAGCTTGCTGTGGACGCCGAAGTGGACCATGCAGCGCGTGGACGACACGCGCGACGTGGTGGTGGCCACCACCGAAGCGGCGCAGCGCACCCGGCTCGATGAAGCCCTGCAGCAGCGCTGGCAGCAGGCAAGGCCGGGCTTCCCGGTGACGTCTCTGGGCCTGTAAGTTGCACAAAGCCACACAAGTTCACAAAAAATGAAACTTTGAGGGTAAGTGCTCTTGACTTTTTGAGCTATGATCCCGCCGTTTTGTCTCGCGCAAGTTGTGCGTAAGGCGGAGCCGGCGAGCAGGTCATCACATCGGGGGTGGCTGCTTGGCGAATCACCCATCGTCCCGAACCCATTCTTCAGAGCTCTGACACCATGAACAAGTCTTTCGTTATCGCCGCCGTGCTGGCCGCCGCTACCCTGGCCGCCTGTGGCAAGAAAGAAGAAGCCCCGGCCGCTGCACCCGCACCTGCCGCTGCCCCCGCTCCTGCCGTTGAAGCCGCACCCGCTGCCGCTCCTGCCGCAGCACCGGCTGCCGACGCTGCTGCAGCGCCCGCCGCTGCCGCACCTGCTGCTGCCCCGGCCGCTCCTGCTGAAGAAGCCAAGAAGCCCTGAGCCTGAACGTGTTCATGCCACCCCTGCTGGCATGGCCTCAGCAACAACCCGCCTCAGGCGGGTTTTGTTTTTGGGGCGTAGCGTTGTGCGGCCTGGCGCAGTGCCTCGGCCACCTTGTGCCGCAGTTCGGGTGGGTGCAGCACCTCGCATTCCGGCCCGTGGCGCAACACATCGCCCAGCAACTCCCGGTCGTCCGAGTAGGGCAGCTCCAGCACGTAGCTGCCATCGGGCTCCACATGGGCCGATTGATCGGGGTGCCACTGTTCGCCGCTGACCCAGCGCGCCCGCTGCGGGCTGAAACGCAGGCGCGCCCGCGCCACCGGTGGGCCGCTGAAAATGCCGTAGCCCGCTTGGGTGGCCTGCGTCAGCAACTGCGGGTCCACGTCCAGCGCGGGCTGATCGGGCAGCAACTGGCAGCGCTCCAGCGCGTCCACTGAAAAGCTGCGCAGCCCGTTGCGCAGGTGGCACCAGGCGTCCAGGTACCAGTTGTCGCGGTAGTGCACCAGCTGCTGGGGCGACACCTCGCGCGCCACGCGCTCGCCGGTGGCGCGGTTGAAGTGGCGCAGCCGCAGCCGCTGGCGCTGCAGGGTGGCGCTGGCCACGGTGTCAAAAGCCTGCGGCGGCAGGCGGCGCTGGCCGGCGAGCACCACGCGCATGCGTTGCGACAGGCCCAGGCTGTCGATGTCGTGCAGCAGGTGCGACAGCCGCTCGCGCAGCGGCGCCAGCTTCTGCCCCAGCAGGCCGGGCGCCAGCTCGCTCAGCAGGTGCTGCAGGGTCACCAGGGCCACCAGCTCTTGTGGTGTCAGCCACATGCCGGGCAACTCGCGCCGGCCATTGCCCGGCGCCAGCCGGTAGCCGCCGGCCAGGCGGTCGTACACCACCGGCAGCGCCAGCGTCTCGCGCAGCCGGGCCATGTCGCGTTTGAGGGTGGCGATCGAGATGCCCAACGTGGACGTGAGCTCGTTGCTGGACACGGCGTGGCGGCTGGTCAGCAGGCTTTTGTAGCCGTAGAGGCGGTCGATGTCCTTCATGGGCACAGCATGCCCGATTTCCGTATCGCGTTTTGATACGCAAGCCACCTATCGTGGGTTTGTTGCTGCAGTGCCTCCGGGCCGGGCGACCCGGCCGAACTGACCAACACACGAAAGGACCCCACCATGGCGCGTTTTCAACACTGGTTGTCGCATCTCCTGCAACGCAGGCAGGGCGCCGCAGGCCGGCCCTCGGCCGCCGCCGCCCACATCTGGACCGTCACGCCGCCGGCCGACCCGACCCAGCCGCTGTGGCTGGTGCCTGCCTACCAGCGCCAGCGCCGCTCGGGCGACCGGCCGATGCAGCGCTGAACGGCGCGCCGAAACAACGCCTGTGGGGGTGGTGGGCACGGGTTTGGCCCAGGGTAAGCAAATGTCAAGCGCAAGCTGCGATACTTTGTGCGATGGTTTTCACCGCCCTGCTGATCGACGCCGATCCCCAGCGTGCGCGCGTGCTCGGCGACGCGCTGCACGCGCTGGGTGCGGCGGTGCCGGTCGAGGTGGTGGCCACGCTGGCCGCGGCTACCCAGCGCCTGCAACACGACGGCGCGTCGCCCGATCTGGTGGTGGCGGCCGTGGACCTGCCCGATGGCCGGCTGCTCGATGCCGATCTGCCCTGGGACACCTGCCCGGCGCTGGTGCATGTGCGGCCCGGCGAGGAAGCCCTGGCCGCGCAGGCCATGCGGCGCGGCGTGAGCGACTATTTCATCGTCGATCCCGCGCAGGGCTACCTGCACACCTTCCCTGAACAGGTGCGGGCGGTGCTGGCCAAGGCCGACAACCTGCGGCGCTTACAGAACACGGTGCAACGGCTCGATCTGGTGCTGGGTGCCGTCGATCTGGGCCTGTGGGACCACGACCTGCGCAGCGGGGCCGAGGTGATGGACGAGCGCTGGTTCGGTTTGCTGGGCCACGCGCCCGGTGGTTTTGAAACCGACCAGGGCCGCTGGTTGGTCCATGTGCACCCGGCCGACCTGCTGCGCGTGGAGCACCGGCGCCAGCTGGTGCTCAGCGGTGATTTGCCGCTGCTTGAAATGGATTTCCGCATGCGCCACCGCCTGGGCCACTGGGTCTGGGTGCACAGCCGTGGGCGGGTGGTGTTGTTTGCGCCCGACGGCACGCCCCTGCGCATGGTGGGCTCGCTCGCCGACGTGAGCACGCGCAAGCAGGCCGAGCTGGCCATGGCGCGCCAGCACCGGCTGATGCAGGCGGTGAGCCGGGCGCAAAACAGCTTCATCGAGGACAGCCATCCACAGCGCGCTTTTGAGCTTTTGCTGGAGGAGTTGCTCGGTGTGACCGACAGCGAGTACGGCCTGGTCGGCGAGGTGGTGCCCCGCCCGGGCCAGGTGCCCACATTGCGTATCCACGCCATGACCAACATCGCCTGGGACGAAGCGTCACGGACGATGTACGCCAAGGTGGCCGACGGCGGCATGATGTTCGACAGCCCCGACAGCCTGCTGGGTGTGACGCTGCGCACCGGCGAGACCGTGATTTCGAACGCGCCCGAGCAGGACAGCCGCAGCAGCGGCCGCCCGCACGGCCACCCGCCGCTGCGGGCCTACCTGGGCCTGCCGGTCAAGGTTGACGGTGAGCTGGTGGCCCTGGTGGGCCTGGCCAACCAGCCCGAGGGCTACACCCAGGAAGATGCCGATTTTCTGGCACCCTTCATCAGCACCGTGGGGCAGCTGTTCCGCGCCTGGCGCGCAGAGAAGCAGCGCGTGCGGGTGCAAGAGGAGTTGCAGATCGCGCTCGACAGCATGGACCAGGGCCTGCTGCGGGTGGACCGCGACGGGGTGGTCACCACCTTCAACCAGCGCGCGCTGGATTTGCTCGACCTGCCCAAGAACCTGCTGGCGGCCAAGCCCAACTTCAATGCCCTGGTCAACCACCAGAAAGAGCAGGGCGCCTTTGGGCCGCAGTTCGAACTGGTGGACCCGGGTGGCCGCGCCTATGTGAGCGATGCGGCCCGGCTCGACAGCGAGGGTTTGCCGGCGCCCGGCAGCTACTGGCGGCGCACGCTCAAAGGCCTGGCGCTGGAGGTGCGCACCCGGCCCCTGCCCGACGGCGGCATGGTGCGCACCTACGCCGACGTGACCGGGTACTTCGACGCCCAGGACGCGCTGATCCAGAGCGAGGCGCGTTTTCGCAGCCTGGTCGAACTCTCGTCCGACTGGTACTGGGAGCAG
>JAUYSB010000169.1 GCA_030696525.1 Hydrogenophaga sp.
CCTTATCGGTGTAACGAGCCGAGGGTACTGAAGGAAGTTTGAATGCTGAACAATCTGCTCAAGCCCAAGACCATCAACGTCGAACAAGTGTCGACCAATCGCGCCAAAGTCACGCTCGAGCCTTTCGAGCGCGGCTACGGCCATACGCTGGGCAATGCCTTGCGTCGGGTCCTGCTGTCTTCCATGACCGGCCATGCGCCGACCGAAGTCACCATTGCTGGCGTCGTGCACGAGTACTCGTCGATCGACGGCGTGCAAGAAGACGTGGTCAACATCCTGCTCAACCTCAAGGGCGTGGTGTTCAAGCTGCACAACCGCGACGAAGTCACGCTGAGCCTGCGCAAGGACGGCGAGGGCCTGGTCACCGCCGCCGACATCCAGACGCCTCACGACGTCGAGATCGTCAACCCCGAGCACCTGATCGCCACCCTGTCTGCCGGCGCCAAGCTGGACATGCAGATCAAGGTTGAAAAGGGCCGCGGCTACGTGCCGGGCAACCTGCGCCGTGGTGACGAGGCTTCGCGTTCCATCGGCCGCATTGTGCTGGACGCTTCGTTCTCGCCGATCAAGCGCGTGAGCTACACCGTCGAGAGCGCCCGCGTCGAGCAGCGCACCGACCTGGACAAGCTGGTCATCGAAATCGAAACCAACGGCGCCATCGGCCCCGAAGAAGCCGTGCGCGCTTCGGCCAAGATCCTGGTCGAGCAGCTGGCTGTGTTCGCGCAGCTCGAAGGTGTGGACCTGGCTGGCTTCGATGCACCGGCCCAGAGCCGCTCGCAACAGTTCGACCCCATCCTGCTGCGTCCGGTGGACGAGCTCGAACTCACCGTGCGTTCGGCCAACTGCCTCAAGGCAGAGAACATCTACTACATCGGTGACCTGATCCAGCGCACCGAAAACGAGCTGCTCAAGACCCCCAACCTGGGTCGCAAGTCGCTCAACGAAATCAAGGAAGTGCTGGCTTCGCGTGGTCTCACGCTGGGCATGAAGCTCGAAAACTGGCCGCCGGCTGGTCTCGACAAGCACTGATTTAGAATACTGGGTTACCCGTAAAAAAACGACGTCCAGCGGTACCTGATCCGGCCGCTGCAATTCAAATCGAAAGGATAAAACTATGCGTCACGGACACGGCCTTCGCAAACTCAACCGCACCAGCGAGCACCGCCTCGCCATGCTGCGCAACATGATGAACTCGCTGCTCACGCACGAAGTCATCAAGACCACGGTGCCCAAGGCGAAAGAACTGCGCCGCGTGGTCGAGCCCATGATCACTCTGGCCAAGGTGCCCACCGTGGCGAACCGCCGCCTGGCATTCGACCGCCTGCGCGACCGCGACGTGGTGGTGAAGCTGTTCAACGAACTGGGCCCGCGTTTTGCTGCGCGTCCGGGTGGCTACACCCGCATCCTCAAGATGGGCTTCCGTGTTGGCGACAACGCGCCCATGGCTTTGGTTGAATTGGTGGATCGCGCTGAAGAAAAAACAGCCGACGCGCCCGCAGCCGCATAAATAGGTTATACTTTAAGGCTTGTCGCGCGGTGGAGCAGCCTGGTAGCTCGTTGGGCTCATAACCCAAAGGTCGCAAGTTCAAATCTTGCCCGCGCAACCACCCTCTCAGGCTTCGGCCTTCAGCAAAACGCCCACTTCATGTGGGCGTTTTGCTTTCTGGCGCACCAGTAAAAATGGGTTGGGTGCGTGACGCGCACCCGATCAAAGCGGTGGTCGCCTCAGCGGCGCTTGCCGTCCGAGCCGTGGCCAATAACGCCGCCGATGGCCGCACCGCCCAGTGTGCCCAAGGTGCTGCCGCCCGTGAGGATGGAGCCGCCAATGGCGCCCACGCCGGCGCCGATGGCCGCGTTCTGTTGGCGATGCGAGAGGTTGGCGCAGGCCATCAGCCCCGGGATCAGCAACAGGGCGAGCAGGGCTTTGGTGAGGCGAAGGGATGTGTTTTTCATGCCTCAAATTGTCAAATCATCCCGACCGATCAGGCGTTTCCGTGTGTATCAGTAGGTCTCTGCATGTGACCATGTGCCCGCACGGACGCAGGCCTCATTGCAGTGGCGCGGTGCGCATGATCTGCGTCGGCGTGGGTGCCGGCCAGCCCGCTTCCTGCGCGGTGCGCAGGATCGCCGCATTGGTGTCGAAATAGACCTGCCAGTAGTGATCGGTGTGGCAATAGGGGCGCACGGCGATGACCGGACCCACCAGGTTGATGTCGAGCACCGAGACCTCGGGCGCGGGCGAGGTGACCACGTTCGGAATGGCCGCCACAGCCGCCTGCAGTTTGGCGATGGCGTCCACCGTGTCCACGCCGCCGGCCAGCTGGGCCGTGCGGTCCACGCGCCGCGCCGGGCGGGCTGAGTAGTTCATCACCGTGTCGCCAAACACCTTGCTGTTGCCCACCAGGGTCAACACGTTGTCGGGCGTGATCAGCGTGGTGCCGAACAGGCCGAGTTCTTGCACCGTGCCGGCTATGCCACCGATCTGCACGAAGTCGCCGACCTTGAAGGGGCGCAGCACCAGCATGAAGGCACCGGCCGCAAAGTTGCCCAGCATGCCGCTCCAAGCCGCGCCAATGGCCACGCCGGCGCCAGCCAGCATGGCGGCAAACGAGGTCGTCTGCACGCCGAAATAGCCCAGGATGCCCAGCACCAGGGCGATGTTGAGCGCCACGCCCAGCACCGAGCCGAAGTACTTGGTCAGGGTGGGGTCGATCTGGTTGCGGTGCATGCCCGCCTGCATGAGCGAGACAACCCGCCCGATCAGCCAGCGGCCGATGACCCAGAAGGCCACCGCCGCGAGTATCTTGATCGCCAGTTCCGTGGCGGTGGTGCTCAGAAATGTGTAAACGCTGTCCATGTTCATCCCGTTGTTCCTTTCAAGGCTGTTGTTCTCCCGCCTGACCAGACGGGGTCAGGCGGGGCAGCGGTGAGTGTACGGGCGAGGTGCCCGAACGCGCCGCCGTCAACGGGTGGGATCGGGCCTGAGGCTTCAGGCCTGGCCCTTGCGCCACGGGCCTTCGATGACCAGGGTCAGGCCGGGGTTTTGCATGTTCACGAACATGAAACGGCCATTGTGCGAGAAGCACCCGCCCGCAAACTCGGAGCCGTTGCCAATCGTGTTCTCGGCCACGCGGAACAGCTCGCCCTGGCTGTTCACGCCCACGATGTTGTTGCCGCCAGAACCGTCTTCGTAGAGGTAGAGGCGGCCGTCCGGGCCGACGGTGATGTTGTCCGGCGCGTGGAGCACGTCGTCGTCGGTGGACTCGACCACCAGGGTCACGGTTTCGTTTTGCGGGTCGTAGGCCCAGATCTGACCGGCACCGATGTCGCCGCCGCTGGAGCAGCAGAAGTACACCAGACCGTTGCCGTATCAGATGCCTTCTCCGCGCGAGAACTTGGCCGCGCCCTTGCTGTGCGCTTCCAGGCGCAGCGTGTCGCCGGCCGGGTCCACGTCGTCGATGGTGACCCACTCCACGGCCAGCGGCGTGTTCAGTGTGTCCAGGAAACCCAGCTTGGTCTCGACCGCAAAGAAGTCGTTGCCCTTGATCTTCAAGGCCTGCAGCACACCGCCGTCGAGCAGCTTGCCAGGCACGGTGGGCACGTAGCGGTAGAAGCAGCTGTCGCCGCGGTCTTCGGTCTGGTAGGTGATGCCGGTGCGCGGGTCGGTGGCGGTGGCTTCGTGGTTGAAGCGGCCCATGCCGATGATGGGCACGGCGGCCACCGGGCCGGTGGCGCTGGCGGGCACCTCGAACACATAACCGTGGCGCTGCTTGAAGCTGTTGTTGCTGGCCGGCACCGAGACGTTCTCTTCGCAGGTCAGCCAGGTGCCCCAGGGCGTGAGGCCGCCGGCGCAGTTGTTGTTGGTGCCGCCCAGCGAGGGGAAATGCCGCACCAGCTGGCCCGATTCGTCCACCACCACGGTGGTGGTGCCGCCGTTGCACCAGGTGTCGTATTTCAGGGCGTCGGGCACGGCCACGCCGGTGATGTTGCCGAACTTGGACTCACGGTTGCTCAGCTCGTGGTTGCGCACCAGGATGGTCTGGCCACGCGGGCCACGGAAGGCGGCCATGCCGTCGTGGTCGCCGGGCACCAGCGAGCCGTCGCTCATGGTCTGGCCGGTCCAGGAGATGACCCAGTAGCGGAAACCTTCGGGCAGCGAGATCAGCGGCAGCTGGCGGTAATCGAAATTGAACAAGCCGGGGGCACGTTCGCTGAACAGCTCGTGGGTGTTGAGCGGCACCATGGGCGTGAGCGGGCCGAAGCCGGGCCCAAAGGCTGGCGCGCCGATGGCGGCACGGTGGTGCAGGGCGGCGAGCGGTGCCACTGCCTCACTCGAACATCATCGTCACGTGCAGCGAGTCGTCTTCCTTCTCCACCGTGATGTGGTCGGTGGCTTTTTTGGCGAGCGCAATCATCTTGGTGTTGCCCGGCAGGATGTCGGCGATGAAGCCGCGCACACCGCGCGCTTGCGCATGTTCCAGAATGCGCTGCTGCAGCGCGCTGCCCAGGCCGGTGGACTGCCACTTTGGGTTGATCAGGTAGGCCACGTCGGCCAGGTTGGTTGAAGGATTGGAGAAGTAGCAAGCCTGACCGATGATTTCCTCCTGCTCGCGCGGCCCGACCACGGCCACAAAACCCACCTCGTTTTCGTAGTTGTAATTGCACAGGCGCTCCACATCGTCGGCCGACAGCGCGTGCACGGTGCGGAAGAACCGGGTGTACACATCGGCCGCTGGCAGGCCAAAAAACAGCTGACGTATGCCGGCCCCGTCGGAGGCGCGCGCCGGGCGCAGCATCACGGTCTGGCCGTTCTTCAGGTGCACCGTGCGCTCGTCCTCCACCGGGTAGGCACGCATGTTTTTCAATGTGTGTGTGGGCGAGAGGTAGCCCAGCTGCTTGGCCTCATCGAGCAAGCCCTGCCGGAAGTCCGGGTGCGCGATCTGGATCAGCGCGATGGCGCGTTCACGCAGCGACTTGCCGAACAGGTAGGCCACGCCGTATTCGGTGATGACGAAGTGCACATCCGAGCGCGGCACGGTGACGCCTTCGCCGGCCTGGAGCATGGGGCGTATGCGCGACTGCCGGCCGTCGTCGGTGGTGGACGCCAGGCAGATGATGGGCTTGCCGCCGGGCGAGCGCGAGGCGCCGCGCAAAAACTCCTCCTGTGCCGCGATGCCGCTGTAGAACTCGCCCTCGAACTGGTCGGCGCAGACCTGGCCGGTGAGGTCGATGGCGAAGGCCTGGGTCACCGACACCATCTTGTGCTGCGAGGCGATGGTGCCCACCGCACACACCATGTCCATGGGCTGGAAGGAAAACAGCGGGTTGCGGTCCAGCACCTCGTACAACTGGCGCGAACCCATGGCAAAGCTGGTGACGATCTTGCCCTTGTCCGAGGTCTTGTGTTTGCCGGTCAGGATGCCACGCTCCAGCAGCGGCAGGATGGCGTCGGTGATGACATCGGAATGGATGCCCAGGTCCTTGCGGTCGGTCAGGTAGCGCAGCGCCTCGTTGGGGTAACGCCCCAGACCGATCTGCAGCGTCGAGCCGTCTTCGATGGTGCCGGCGATGTAGCGCGCGATGCGCTCCACCACCTGCGCCTCCGACACCGTGTGGGTGTACTCAATGAGCGGCGTGTCCACCGGGACAAAGTGGTGGATCTGGCTTTCGTGCAGCGTCGAGTAGCCCATGGTCCAGGGCATGTCGGGCACCACCTCGGCGATCACCAGGCGCGCGTTCTGAACGGCGGCCATCACCACGTCCACCGACACCCCCAGGCTCACGTAGCCAAAGCGGTCCGGCGGGGACACCTGGATGAAGGCCACGTCGAGCGGGAAGCGGCCGATGTTGAACAACTCGGGCACCGCTGCGATGGACACCGGCAGGTACTCGGCTTGCCCGCGTTTGACCGCTTCGCGCATGTCCATGCCAACAAAAAAGCACTGGTGGCGGTACTTGGTCACCGGCGCGCCCTGAGCGTCGTGGGCGATGCTGTCGGTGGTGAGGAAGTGGATCAGCTCCACATCGGGTGGTGTGAAGCGCACCTGTTCCAGCGCGCGGATCAGCGTGCGCGGCGTGGCGCAGGCCGTCCCCACAAACACCTTGTTGCCGGGCTTGACCAGCTCGGCCGCCTGCTCGGGCGTCAGCCGTTTGGACGCATAGGGCTCGGCATCCAGCACCTGCAGCGCGGCAGCGCCGGGGGAGGGGGGAGGTGCTGCGGGGTCGAGCATCTGTCGCGCCCATTGTGTCAGTGGGGTGCCGATGCGGGACAGGAGGGACATGGGGCTGCCTTTCACTCACTCGCCAGTTGCGGCGCGACAGCATGTTACGTCAGCGGTTCAGCCGAAGGGATCAAAGCTCAGCGTGGACGCCGCCGGGCCCCATGACGAGGCCGCCTGCCGGTACCACTGCGGCCGGAGCCGCAACACCTCCAGGTGGCCGCTCTGGGTGATGGCGCCGCGCATGGGCACCATGCGTTCTTCGCCCGGCCCCGTGAGGTTGATGCAACGCTGGGCGTGTTGGCGCCAGTGTGCCTCCGACTGTGCCTCTGCCTGCGCGGCCCGGGCGCGCACCCAATTCCAGACGGCTTCCCAGCCCGTCGGCGTCAACTCGATCAACACACCCAGCCTTCCTTCGTGATTTGCTGGCCGGGAGTGTAGCGGCAGCGGCGGCACAATCGGGCCTTGTTGCATTCGATAAACGACGTCTTCACCCCACCCACCCGGAGTCCCGCATGATCCCCTTTTCCTTGCGTCACCTGACGCGTCCGCTGCTGCTGGGCACCCTGGCCTTGAGCACCCTGGGCAGCGTCGCCTGGGCGCAGTCCGACAGCTACCCCAGCAAACCCATCACCATCGTGGTGGGCTACCCGCCGGGTGGCAGCACCGACCTCACCGGCCGGGTCGTGGCCACCGAGCTGGGCAAGGCCTTGGGCACCACCGTGGTGGTGGAGAACATCGGCGGTGCGGGTGGCGCCATCGGCGCCCAGAAAGTGCTCAATGCCGCACCCGACGGCTACACCCTGCTGGTGGGCGCCAACAACGAGGTGGCCATCAACCGCCTGGTGTCGTCCACGGTCAAGTACCAGTGGCAGGACTTCACGCCTCTGGGCCTGATCGCTTCGCAGCCCATGGTGCTGGTGGCGTCACAAAAAACCGGCGTCAAGAGCACCGACGAGTTCATCAAACTGGGCAAGGCCAACCCTGGCCGTTTCAGCTACGGCAGCTCGGGCGTGGGCACGGCACTGCACCTGGCGGGTGAAATGGTCAAGGAGCAGTCTGGCCTGTTCATGACCCACATTCCCTACCGCGGCGTGGCCCCGCTGGCCAACGACCTGCTGGGCAACAACATCGAGTTCGGTGTGTTCGTGTTGTCCAGCGGCCTGCCCCACATCCGCGCCGGCAAGGTGGTGGCCCTGGGCACCACCGAGAAAAAACGCTCGCAGGTCACGCCCGACATCCCCGCGCTGGCCGAACACCCGGCACTCAAGAACACCGACATCAGCTCGTGGTTTGTGCTCATGGGCCCGGGCAAGCTGCCCGAGCCGGTGGTGGCCAAGCTCAAGAAGGCGCTGGCCGAGGCGCTGCAGGCACCTGACCTGCGCAAGAAGCTGGAGGCCTCGGGTTCGTCCATCGCGCCGCTGAATGTGGACATGGCCAAGTTCCTGCGCGAGGAAACCGCCAAGTACCAAAAAATTGTTGACTTTGCCAAGATCCGCGAATGAGCACACTGAGCTTTGAACTGGCCCGGCCCGACATCGGCGCCTGGCGCGCCGGCAACACCGGTGTGGAAGGCGTTTGGCAATTCGACTCGGGCCGCCCCGGCCGCCACGTGATCATCAGTGCCCTGGTGCATGGCAACGAGCTGTGTGGCGCCTGGGCGCTCAAGGGCCTGCTGGAGGCCGGCGTGCGACCCACACAGGGTCGGCTCACGCTGGTGTTCGCCAACCTCGCTGCTTTCGACCGCTTCGACCCGGCTGACCACGACGCTTCGCGTTTTGTGGACGAGGACTTGAACCGCCAGTGGTCCGTCGAGCGCATGGACGCGCCGACCAGTCGCGAGCGCCGCCGCGCGGCCGAGTTGCGGCCTTTTGTGGAACAGGCCGACTGGTTGCTCGACATCCACTCCATGCACGAGCGCGCCGCGCCGCTGTTGCTGACCGGTGTGCAGCCACGCAACCAGGCGCTGGCACGGGCCATGGGCAACCCCGAACACATCGTGGTGGACGCCGGCCACAAGGACGGCGTGCGCATGCGCGACTTCGGCCGTTTTGGCGTGCCCGATGACCAGGCGCCCGAAACCCGCTCGCTGCTGGTGGAATGTGGCTTCCACGGCGACCCCAGCAGCCGCGATGTGGCGCACGACATGTGTGCGCGTTTCCTGCTGGCTTCAGGTGGGTTGTCGTCGGACGAGGTGGCGGCAACGCTGCCCGGCTGGACCCTGCCGGCCGCTGCCCGGCAATGGGCACTGGAGGTGACCGGCCCGGTGGTGGCGCGCAGCGCCGGTTTCCGCTTCCACCAGCCCTTCCAGGGCCTGGAGTGCATCGCGAAGGCCGGCACCGTGATCGGCGACAACGATGGCGAACCCGTGACCACGCCCTACGACGACTGTGTGCTGGTCATGCCCTCGGTGCGGCAGGCGCGCGCGGGTGTGACCGTGGTGCGCTTCGCGCGACGCCGCCCGCTCTGAGCGCGCGGCACAATGGGGCCATGACCGATCGACCCTCCCCCGACGGCCGTCCCGACGAGCCCGCGCCCGAAGCCGCCTCGGCGGCCCCCACGCTGATCTACCCCTGTGGCGAGCCGCCCGCGCCGGGCCAAGTGCGCGAGGTCGCGCCCGGCGTGTTGTGGCTGCGCATGCCGCTGCCGTTTGCGCTCAACCACATCAACCTCTGGGCTCTGGCTGACGAGGACGAACACGGCCCCGGCTGGGCCATCGTGGACACCGGCACCAAAACCCCCGAGACCCTGGCCGCCTGGCGCCAGCTGATCGCACCCGACGGCCCGCTGGCCGCCACCCCGCAGGGCGCGCGCATCACCCGCGTGTTGTGCACCCACATGCACCCCGACCACGTGGGCATGGCCGGCTGGCTGACGCGCAAATTCCAGTGCCGGCTGTGGATGACGCGGCTCGAATACCTGACCTGCCGCACCCTGGTGGCCGACACCGGCCGCGAGGCGCCGGTGGAAGCCATCCGCTTCTACTGCCAGGCCGGCTGGAGCGAGGAAGCGCTGGACGTGTACCGCACGCGTTTTGGCGGCTACAGCAAATACATGCATGCCATGCCCGATGGCTTTCGGCGCCTCAGCGAAGGCGAGGTGCTGCGCATCGGCGCACACGACTGGCGCGTGGTGGTGGGCCGGGGGCATTCGCCCGAACACGCGTGTTTCGTGTCGGATGCGCTGGGCGTGATGATTTCCGGCGACCAGGTGCTGCCGCGCATCTCGTCCAACGTCAGCGTTTTTCCCACCGAACCCGACGCCAACCCGCTGGGCGAATGGACAGAGAGCATCGCCTGCCTGCGCGCCACGCTCAGCGATGACCTGCTGGTGTTGCCGGCGCACGGCGAGCCCTTCCGCGGCCTGCACGCCCGGCTGGACCGCCTGGCCCACGGCCACGACCGGGGCCTGGAGCGCCTGCGCCGCAGCCTGGCCGAATCGCCCAAGCGCGCCATCGACGTGTTCGGTGCGCTGTTCGCAAGGCCCATCGACAGCACCGGCGACTTGCTGGGCATGGCCACCGGCGAAAGCCTGGCCCACCTCAACGGCCTGCTGGCTTTGGGCGAGGCGGTGGTGGAGACCGACGCGGCGGGCGTGCGCTGGTACCGCCTGCGCACCGCCTGACGCCTGTGGGCCGTGGAATGTGAAGCGGCCAGGTTTTTTTGTCACCTTTGCGCCCATTGATTGTGAATTGGCTGGGCGTCTTTTCTGACCGTTCCTAGAATGGCCTCCAACGGACCGTGAAACAACAGGTCCGACAGGGAGTGGCAGATGGAACAGGGGCACACACTGGCGGCGCAGGGCACCGCGTCATGGGAGGCTCAGCGCGGACCCAACGTTCGGCTGCTTGTGCTGGCCGTGCTGGTCAGCGCCGGCCTGGCTGTGGCGTTCAGCGCAGCACAAGTGGTGTTTGGCCCGGTGCCGGCGCTGGCGGACGCCGAGGCCTTTGACTTGCAAGACCTCGTGGCGCTGTGCCTGGGCAACTTCGCCAAAGCCCTCCTGTCGGCCTGCGCCATGTGGGGCATTCTGCATGGTCACGTGGCGAACCGGCTGCGCCGCGTGGTGGCCGAGGTGCGGTCGCTGGTGGGGCAGCTGCACCAGGCCAACGGCAGCCTGCGCGACCAGCTGACCGAGCAGCGCAACCACTTGCGCACGGTGTCGCTGCTGGAGGAGGTGGTGGTCGAGCTCGACCCGCAACTGGCCGTCACGCAGGTGTCGGACGGCTGGTCCCGGGTGCTGCCGGGCATGGCCCAACTGGCTGGCAAAAACATGCGCTGCCTGATGGTGCGCGACGAAGACCAGGCCCGCCTGCGCGACATCGCGCGCAGCTTCGAGCAAGGGGCAGCACCCATGCAGTCGCTGCGTTTCCTGTTCAGCGGCGAGGCCCAGCGGCACCGCTGGATCGAGTTCCGCGTGTTGCCGCGCTTGGGCGAAAACGGCCAGCTGGTCGGCTTCATGGGCGTGCTGCAGGACGTGACGCAGCGCCAGGACTTCGAAGTCATGATTGCCCAGCTGACGCTGCACGACCCCCTCACCGGTCTGCCCAACCGCGCCTTGCTGGAGGACCGCCTGCAATTGGGCCTCAAGGCCAGCCAGCAGGGCCAGCGCCGCCTGGCCGTGCTGTCGCTGGACATCGACAACTTCAAGAGCCTCAACGACGCCTTGGGCCACAAGACCGGTGACCGCCTGTTGATGGCCCTGGGCCGGCGGCTGCAGAAAGCGGCGGGCGGCGACGAGACCGTGGCGCGCTGGGGTGGTGACGAGTTTTCGCTGGTCTGGCCCAGCATCAGCTCCACCAGCGACCTGGCAGCGCGGGTGGACGCCCTGCAGCAGCACCTTAGGCGCGATTACGGCGTGCTGGGCGAAAACGTGACGCTGACCACCAGCCTGGGCGTGGCCCTGTACCCCGACGACGGTCAGACCGCCGAAGAGTTGCTGATGGCCGCCGACCGCGCCAAAGAAGCGGCCAAGGCGCAGGGCCGCAACCAGGTGGTGTGGGCCGAAGAGCTGCGCGGCCAACACGCCCAGCGGCAGACCGCACGCCTGCGCCAGCGTCTGATGAAGGCGGCGGAGCGCGGCGACATCCAGGCCTGGTTCCAGCCCATCGTGCGCAGCGGCTCGGGCGAATGCGACATGGTGGAGGTGCTGGCGCGCTGGCACGACGAGGAGCTGGGCTGGGTCAGCCCGGCCACCTTCATCCCCATGGCCGAGGCCTCTGGCCTGATTTCTGCCATCGGGCAATCGGTCTGGGAGCAGGCCGCGCGCCAGCAGGCGGCCTGGCGTGCCCAGGGCCACCACATCCAGGCGGCGGTCAATGTGTCGAGCCGCCAGCTCTACCGGCAGGACTTCACCGAACAGCTGCTGGCTTCGCTGCGCCAGCACGGCCTGCCGGCCGATGCCTTTGTGCTGGAAATCACCGAAAGCGCGGCCCTGCTGGACGTGGCCGATGCCCCGCAACGCCTGCAGGAACTGCGCCGCGCCGGCTTTGGGTTGGCGCTGGACGACTTTGGCACCGGCTATGCGTCGCTGTCGCAGCTGCATGACATGCCGATCAACGAGTTGAAGATCGACATCTCGTTTGTGCGCCGCCTTGACACCGAAGTGGGCGCTTCCATGATCGCCACCATCGTCAAGCTGGCCGAGGTGATGGGCCTGCAAACCATTGCCGAGGGCGTGGAGACACCCGAGGCCGCCGAGCAGCTGGCGCACCTGGGCGTGACGCGCCTGCAGGGCTTCTGTTTCGGCGGGGCCATGAATGGCCAGGCCATGGGCGCGTGGCTGACGCGCGAGACCCAGGCCGTGGCCGCCTGATCGGGCCCAGGGCGCCTAGCCGCTGGTGGCGGGGCGGCCCAGCAGGCGGTCCACCGCTTCGCGCAGCGCCGTCAGCGAGGTGGTGTGCAGCACGAACACCACAAAACCCTCGATCTGGCTGTGCTTGAGCTCGAAGCGGATGTGCAGGAACACCACCAGGTGGTTCTGGATGCGCGTGCCCAGGATGCTGCGGCTGTTGCCGATGTCGATGGAGGTGCGGTCGAGATCGAAGTCGTGACCCAGCAGGCCCGACAGCGACGCGATGCACGCATTGAGCATGACGTTGCCGATTTCGGTCATGGCGTCCTGCTCGATGGCACTGAGTTCTTCGGCCGGCACGGCGTGGCCGGCCACGATGCGCACCAGTTCCAGGCTTTTGTGGCCTGGAAAGATCAGCAGCGCGTCGCCATTGAGCGCGCCGCGAAACGGTTGTCGCACGCCGTACATGGTGCTCTGGGTGGCGTTGAGCTGCTGTGCGGCCTCGCTCACCGTCAGCACGCTCACATGCGGCACCGACAGCAGCACCTCGTCCGCGATGAGGCCACTGAGCGACGCGGCGGCCTGACCCATGCCAATGTTGAAAATCTCGGCCAGCGCGTCGATCTGTTCGGGGTCCAGCTTCATCATGGGCGGCCTCCGGCCAGGTTGTCCACCAGGGCGGCCATCTGCTCCAGCGACACCGCCGTGATGGGTTTGGCCAGGAACAGGATGCCCGCCTCGCGCGCGCGCTCCTGGACCGACGACTGCACGTTGGCCGTCATCAGGGCCACCGGCAGGCCGGGGTGGCGGCGGCGCAGCTCGATGGCCGCCTCCAGCCCATTGAGGCCGTGCATGTTGAAGTCCATCGAAACCAGGTGGACGGCGTGTTGCGAGGCCACCTCCAGGGCCTCTTCGCCGCTGCTGGCTTGTAGCACGGTCCAGTCGGGGTGGCGCTGCTGCGCCAGACCCTGGAGGATCAGGCGCGACATGCGGCTGTCGTCGACGATGAGGAAGTTCAGGCTCATGGCAGGGACGTGGTTTCGCTGGTTGCAGGGGTGTGGGGCAGGTGGGTCACCACCCGGTTGCGGCCTTCGGCCTTGGCTCGGTAGAGCGCTTCGTCGGCTTCGACCAGCAGGCCTTCGACCGAGGTGTCGCGCCCGCCGAGTTGGGTGGCGCCTATGGAGACGGTGAAGCGCAGGTCGTCGCCGTTCTCCAGCGGGATGTACAGGGCCTGCACCGCGCTGCGCAGGCGTTCGGCGGTGTCCAGCGCTGCCTTGTCGTTGGCCAGGGGCAGCAGCGCGGCAAATTCCTCGCCGCCCATGCGGCCGAGCACATCGGCATCGCGCAAGGTGGCGCGCATGATCTTGGCGCAGGCGATGATGGCCTGGTCGCCGATGGCGTGGCCGTGGCGGTCGTTGATGGCTTTGAAGCGGTCGATGTCGAGCATGAGCACCGCGCAGTCCTGGTGGTGGCGCCGGCAGTGCTCCAGCAGGGCAGCGCTTTTGTCGAGAAAGGCGCGGCGGTTGTCCAGTCCGCTCAGGGGGTCGGTGGTGGCGAGCTCGCGCAGCTGCGCTTCCAGCCGCTTGTGCGGCGTGATGTCGAAACTCCAGAACAGGTGGCCCAGCCGGCCGTCCACCTCGATCAGCCGCGCCGACAAGGAACACCAGGTGGGTGGCTTGTGACCGAGCAGGGCCTCCATGCCGTCCACCTCGCCGTAGCGGTCCAGCCCTTCCATCAGGGCCTGGCACTGGGCGTCGTCATGCAGCAGGTCGGTCACGCGCATGTGCTGGGGTGGCCGCGTCAGGTCCAGCCGCTGTATCAGGCGCTGGTTGATGAAGAACACCTCGCCGTCGTCGGCGGCGATCAGCAGCACGTCGCTGGGGCTGGCATTGAGGATGAAGCTCAGCAGCAGGCGGCCTTCCTCGATCTGCCGCGTGCGTTCGACCACACGGGTCTCCAGCAGCTGGTTGGTCTGGCTCAGTGCCAGCGAAATGCGCCGTGCGCGGCGGGCCTCCTGCAGCAGGTACCAGATCAGCGCGGCCGTGCCCACCAGCAGCCCGGCCAGCACCAGGCTCAGCAACACAAAGCGCTGGTACAGGCTCTGCCGCGTGGCATCGTTGTCCTCGGTGGCGGCCACGTGCACATCGGCCACGGCCGTGCGTGCCTGTTGTTGCAGGAGATCGGCCCAGCGCGTGATCTCGCGCGCCACCTGCTCGCTGTGGGCGGCGGGGTTGTTGTCCATCGTGTGCAGCCAGGCGTCCACGTGGTGGGCCAGTTCGCGCAAGGTGGCGGCGGTGTTGGGCAGGCGGCCGTGCAGGCGGTCGCTCAGCTTGGGCAGGGCGGAGGTGTTGTCGAGCACGCTGTACAGCACCTCCAGGCGCAGCATCAGTTCGTCGGCAGACGCTTCGCCCGCCAGCAGCTGGTGCGACAGCAGGCGCACCCGTGCGAGTTCGCTGTTGACACTGGAGACGTACCAGAGGTCCGAATGCTGGTCGGGCTGCCCCAGCTGGCGGGCCTGTTGCAGCGTCAGCCACAAGGCCGTGGCCGAGGCCAGTGCCATCAGCGCCACGAGCAGCAGCAGCCAGCGCACCGGTGGCAGCCGCAGCGGGTGGGTGCCACCGGGGTGCGCGGCCGTTGTCACGGCATCACTTGACGGTGATGGCATGGATTTGCCAGATCGATCGGTTCAGGTACTGCTGGGCGTGCAGTTCCGGGTAGGCGTCAAACGGGTAGATCAGCATCATGGGCCCCTTCTCGCGGACGCTCAGGGCCACGCCGTTGCGCTGGTAGGCGACGATGGGGTCGTAGCGGACGAGGTCGCTCCAGGGCACGGTGACCGCGTAGTCGTTGAGGGCGGCCAGCTGCAGCACGCTGCCGGGGCCACCGCCCATGCGTTCGGCCAGCAGCCGCAGGGACACCCCCAGCCAGTGGTGGGCGCCGGCGTGGCCCAGGCTGGGCGGCAGCGCGGTCACCAGTTCGCGCTGAGGCAGCGCTTGCAGTCCGGCGATGTCGCAGACGGCTTGCCGGTTGGGGCCGGTGGCCACCAGCCGCAGCACATGCAGGCCCGCTGCAGGGGGGCACAATGCGCTGATGCGCGGACCGGCGTCTGCCGCCTGGCCGGTGAACGACGTCACCAGCAGGCTGACGAAGACCGCGATGGTGGGCACGTGGCGACGCCAGACGGGTCGCAACGCGCCCCCCCAACGCACGCCGTGACGGGGCTTGTGCATGGCCGACTCCCTGATGAATCGATTGTTATGGATTCATTCTAGGGCCAGCACCTAGGGTGAAACACTGACAAATGCGGTGCCGCTGGCCCGCTGATCGGCCGATGCGCGGGGATTTGGGCCGAATTCAGTCCTGCTGCGCCAGAAGTGTGAAATCGCCGTTGTAGCTGCGCAAGTTTTCGGCCACGCTCTGGCGTTGCGCAGCGCTGCTGCTGTTGTGCAGGGCGGCCACCAGTTCGCAGCCTTCGCGCTGCCATTGGCGCGATGCGGTGCGGTAGCGCACGGCCGGCGAGTCGACCGCGCGCTGTACCACCGCCCGCACCAGCGCCGGCCCTTGTGCCGGGTTGGCCTGGATGGCGGCTATGGTCTGCAGCACGTCGGCCTGGCGCCGTTCGCGTTCGGCCAGCGCGATGTTGCCGTCAAAGCTACCGCGCGCCAGGTGGTCTTGCACCAGTTGGCGCTGGGCCGGCTCCAGGCGGCCGTAGAACATTTCGAGCCGGTCGGTCAGGCGCTTGACGCGCTGGCTCAGGCCGAACCTGGGCGCGTCGACGAAGTCTTCGCGAAAGCGCTGGTTGTCCTTGGCGTGTTGGCGCTGCAGGTGTTCACGCTGCGCGGGCGTCACCGTTTGCCCGAGTTGTGCCAGCGGGCGGGCGCTGCGCTCGGCGATCTGCAACAGCTGGGCGCGCGCGGCCTCGAACTGCTCGCAGGCCTGCGCGGCGTTGATGTCCTGCCGGGCCAGCTGTTCCCACGACAACAACACGCCCGCGTAGCGCGGCAGGGCCTCGCGCCGGTGCCAGCGGTGCAGGTCGTCGAGGTCGGCGCGCACCTGTTGGCTTTGGGTTTCGCTCAGGTCCAGCTGGCTGTCCAGCCACCAGTAGCTCAGCGTGGCCGCGCGGTTGTAGCCCAGGGTCAGCGTGCTGCAGGCCTGCAGCAGCACCAGCAAAGCCAGACAGCCCGCGACGCCGATAATCCTCAGCTTGGACGCCGGTGCCTGGGGCTGGGGTCTATCCAATGGAGAAGTCATGAGCCTGAGTGTGGATGTGGTGGTGATGGCGGCTGGCAAGGGCACGCGCATGAAAAGCGCGCTGCCCAAAGTGTTGCACCGTTTGGGCGGGCGTGCGCTGGCCGTGCATGTGCTCGACTGCGCCGCGCGGTTATCCGTCCGCCAGGCGGTGGTCATCACCGGCCACGGCGCCGACCAGGTGGAGCCCGCACTGGCCCAGGCCGCCCACCAGCTGAACGATCTGCCGCTGCGTTTTGCCCGTCAGGAGCCCCAGCTGGGCACCGGCCACGCGGTGTTGCAGGCGCTGCCGCTGCTGGCCGACGACGGCGTGACCCTGGTGCTCTCGGGCGACGTGCCCCTGACCCAGCCCGACACCCTGTTGGCCCTGCTGCGCGAATGCGATGGCCAGCACTTGGCCCTGCTCACCCTGGAGCTGCCGGACCCCACCGGTTACGGCCGCATTGTGCGCAACGCCGGCGGCGACGTGACCGCCATCGTCGAACACAAAGACGCCAGCGCCGCGCAGCGCGCCATTGGCGAGATCTACAGCGGCATCATGGCCGTGCCCACCCGCCTGCTGCGCGGCTGGTTGGCCCGGCTGGACAACCACAACGCCCAGGGCGAGTACTACCTGACAGACGTGGTCAAGTTTGCCGTGGCCGATGGCCTGATGGTCAAGGCCCACCGCATCACGGATGCGGTGCAGGTGGCCGGCGTCAACAGCCCGGCGCAGCTGGCCGAGCTCGAGCGCGCCTTCCAGCGCCGCCTGGCCGAGAGTTACATGGTGGGCGGCGTGCGCCTGGCCGACCCGGCGCGGTTCGACGTGCGCGGCGAACTGGTGTGTGGCGCCGACGTCGAGATCGACGTCAACTGCGTGTTCGAAGGCCGCGTGCTGCTGGGCGACCGGGTGCGTATCGGCGCGAATTGTGTGATCGCCAACGCGGTGATCGAAGACGGGGCGGTCATCCACCCCTTCACCCACATCGACGGCGAAAAGGCCGGCGTGACCGTGGGCCCCGGCGCGCTGGTGGGGCCGTTTGCGCGGTTGCGCCCCGGCGCGCGCCTGGGGGCCGAGGTGCACATCGGCAACTTTGTGGAGGTGAAAAACAGCACACTGGCCGCCGGCGCCAAGGCCAACCACCTGGCCTACCTGGGCGACGCCACGGTGGGCGAACGCGTGAATTTTGGCGCCGGCAGCATCACCGCCAACTACGACGGCGCCAACAAACACCGCACCGTGATCGAGGCCGACGTGCACGTGGGCAGCAACTGCGTGCTGGTGGCGCCGGTCACGCTGGGCGCGGGTGGCACCGTGGGCGGCGGCTCCACCATCACCAAGGACACGTCGTCCGGCGCACTCAGCGTGGCCCGGGGCAAGCAGGTCAGCATCGCCAACTGGCAGCGACCCCAGAAAAAAAGCTGACGCCGGTCAACGTCCTTTGGCCAACCACACGATGGCCGCCAGCACCACGGCGCCGCCCAGCAGCTGGATGGGCGCCAGCGTCTGGCCCAGCAGCGCCCAGCCCAGCAGCAGGGACGCCACCGGCTCGATGTTCATCACCGGCGCGTTCTCGGCCATGTTCAGGCGCGGCAGCGTCACGAACAACACGCTGAAGGCCGTGCCATAGAGCAGCATCAGGCAGGCCAGCGCCACCCAGCCGTGTGTGCCCTGCGGCCAGCTCATGCCGCCTGGCACCAGGCCCGCCACGCCCGCCAGTGCGATGCCGCTGACCACAACGGCCATGGTCATGAAGCTGCGCACTGGGCCGCGCAAGGTCTTGAGTTTGTGGTCGGTGATCCACAGCCCGAGCGCGAACACGGTGGCGGCCACCATCGCAAACGCCACGCCGGCCCACCAGCGCGGATCGCTGCCCGTCACGCCGGCCAGGCGGGTGGGCAGGTCCAGCACCAGCACCAGGCCCACCAGGCACACGGCCATGATGGCCGCGCTGCGTTTGCTCGGCGGCGGCCCGCCCAGCCCCCAGGTGATGAGCGCCAGCAGGATGGGGAAGGTGTTGGAGATCAGCAGCGCCAATGCCACCGGGATGCGCGCCACCGCCGAGTACAGGCACAGGCTTTGCACGGCGATGAGAAGGCCGAGTAGCAGTTGCCAGCCGGCGGTGCCGCGCGGCAGACGCAGGCTTTCGCGCTGCCACCACACCAGGCCGCCGAGCACGAGCAGCGTGGCGCCGGCGCGCAACAACACGGCCAGCAGCAGGCCGGTGCCGTGGTCGAAGGCCACCCGCGCGGCCACGTGGTTGGCGGCGAAGGTGCAGGCCACGCCCATGATCACGGCGATGGCAATGTGCCTGGGAAGCAGGGTCTGCATGGGGGGGCTTTTCAGTGGGGTGTGCGCTGCAGCGGCAGGCTGGGCGCGAATTTGGCGCGTTTGACGCTGAAGAAGGCCTTGACGTTGCGCACGTTGGCGTCGGTGGTGAACAGGCGCTGCGTGAGGGCCAGGTAGGCCGGCATGTCGGCGCAGTGCAGCACCAGCATGAAGTCGGGGCCGGGGCTCACGCGGTAGCACTGCTGCACCGCGTCGTCGGCCACCACCCGGGCCTCGAAGCGGTCCAGCGCCTCGGCGCTTTGCTGGTCCAGGCTGATCTCCACCAGCGCGGTCAGGCCGTGGCCCAGCACGGGGGCCAGGCGGTCGGGGTTGAGCAGGGCGATGTCGCGCTCGATCACACCCAGCTCGCGCAGGCGCTTGATGCGGCGCAGGCTGGTGGGCGGCGACACCTTGGCCAGCTCGGCCAGGGCGTTGTTGCAGCGCGAGGCGTCGCGCTGCAACAGGTCCAGCAGGCGCATGTCGATGTCGTCAAGCTCCAGGTGTTCCATGAATCATTAACCAATGAAATAAAAATTCATACCGACATGATACTGAAATAATCGTTCAAGCGGATAAGAAGAAAGATCATTCATTTCACGATGGGCTGTCTACCATGCGCCACGTTCAAGACAACAAGGGCAGCAACATGTGTGGCATCGTCGGCGCGGTTTCCGCGCACAACAGCGTTCCGGTTCTGGTGCAGGGCCTGCAGCGGCTCGAATACCGGGGTTACGACTCGTGTGGCGTGGCGGTGCACACCGGCACCGGCCTGCAGCGCAGCCGCAGCACCGCCCGCGTGGCCGAGCTGCAAGCCCAGGTGGACCGCGAACACCTGAGCGCCGGCACCGGCATCGCCCACACCCGCTGGGCCACCCACGGCGCGCCGGTGGTGCACAACGCCCACCCCCATTTCAGCCACGGCCCGGGCGACGCCAGCACCCGCCCGGCGCGGGTGGCCCTGGTCCACAACGGCATCATTGAAAACCACGAGGCCCTGCGCGCCGAGTTGCAGGCCAAGGGCTATGTGTTTGCCAGCCAGACCGACACCGAGGTGATTGCCCACTTGGTGGACGCGCTGTACGACGGCGACCTGGCCCAGGCGGTGCAAGCCGCCGTGGCGCGGCTGCACGGCGCCTTCGCCATCGCCGTGTTCCACAAGGACGAGCCGCAGCGTGTGGTGGGCGCGCGTGCTGGCTCACCCTTGGTGCTGGGCGTGGGCCCGGAAGGCGCGCACTACCTGGCCAGCGACGCCATGGCCCTGGTCGGCGTGACCGATCAAATCGTCTACCTGGAAGAAGGCGACGTGGCCGATCTGCAACTCGGCCGCTATTGGGTCACCAACGCCCAGGGCCGGCCCTACACGGCCGAGCAGCGCCCCGTGAAAACCGTGCGCGCCCACAGCGGCGCGGCCGAGCTGGGCCCTTACCGCCACTACATGCAAAAAGAAATTTTCGAGCAGCCGCGCGCCATTGCCGACACGCT